>DASXTG010000126.1:0-21361 GCA_036505515.1 Candidatus Dormiibacterota bacterium
CGCCAGCGGCAGCATCACCTTCCAGCCCAGCCGCATGAGCATGTCGTAGCGGAGCCTGGGGAACGTGCCGCGCAGCCAAATGTAAAGGAAGAGGAACAGGATGACCTTGAGCAGGAAGGCGATCACCGGCGGCACGAACCACAGGTACCAGCCGCCGAGGAAGAGGAGAGCGGCCAGCGCGGAGACCGTGATCATGTTCACGTACTCGGCCAGGTAGTACATGACGAACTTGAGGCCGGAGTACTCCGTGAGGAAGCCACCGGTCAGCTCCTGTTCAGCCTCAGGCAGGTCAAAAGGCGCGCGGTTGGTCTCGGCCACGGCCGCGATCACGTAGACGACGAAGCCGATCGGCGTCAGCAGGATGAGCGGGATCGGGCCGTGGTAAGGCCCCCACGTGACGGTGTAGTCGGCGATGTCCCGCAGCCGCAGCGAGCCGACGATCATGAAGGTCGGCACCAGCGCGAGGCCGAGGGACATCTCGTAGCTGATGAGCTGCGCCGCTGATCGCAGGCCGCCCAGCAGCGAGTACTTGTTGTTCGACGCGTACCCGCCGATGACGATCGCGTAGACGTTCAGCGAGCTGAAGGCGAACACCAGCAGGACGCCGACGTTGACGTCCGCGATCCAGTACTGGACGTCGTACCAGAGGCCGATCGGGATCACGGCCCAGGACAGGAATGCCGCCGCGACCGCGATCGCCGGCGCGATCACGTACAGGAGCTTCTCGGTCTTGGCCGGGACGAAGCTCTCTTTGAACGCGAGCTTGACCCCGTCCGCCGCGAGCTGCATCAGGCCGAAGGGGCCGACGCGGTTGGGACCAGGCCGGCGCTGGATGCGGCCCAGCGCGACGCGCTCGAACCAAACCGTGTAGGCGGTCGCGGTGAGGACGACGAACAGCAGCAGGGTCATGGCGATGGCGACCACGACCCAGTGGCCGATGGCGTTGTTGTAGAAGTCGATCATGGTGTTGCTTTCGCGTCGCCCGGCTTTGCCGGGCGACCGCCCCCGCTGTTCGCAGGCAACAACCGCCCGGTCACGGGTGGGCCGGCCCGACCAAGACGGGTTGGGGCTCCGGCTCTGGCGCCGGCGGCTGCGCGAGGGCGGCGAGGGCCGGGATCGCGGCCGCGGCATCGCGCTGGATCGCGAAGACGCCTGCGTAATCGAGGTCCAGTCCGAGAACGGCGGCGAGCTCGATCAGAACCTCCCACGACTCCTTGAGCGGCGGGTCCACGGCCACGGGCGGGCGGAGGAACTGCACCGTGCCTTCGAGGTTGGTGTAGCTGCCCTGCCGCTGCGCGAAGGTGGTGGCGGGGAGCACCACCGCAGCAGCTTCATGCTCCGGCCGGGGCAAATGGTCCCACGCGGCAACAAATTTGACGCTCGACGGGATGCCGGCTGTGGGCGGTGGGCCCCAGCTGAGCAGGGCCTCGATCCCGTCCAGGTTGTCCCAGCCGGCGACGCCGGCGGCGAGAGCGCCGCGCTCGTTGGTGGCGCGGTAGAGCGGCAGCTCCTTGCCGCCCACCTGTTCCGCCAGGTCGCCGCAAGCCGTGGCCAGATCGTTCATGTTTTCGCTGCCGCGGCCGTCGCCGAACAGGATGGCGACCGGCCCGCCGGGAGCTTTGAGCAGCTCGTGGCGCGCGAGCTTGCGCACCTCGGCCGCAGCGGCGCCCTTCGCATTGCGAATGTGGACCGTATGCGGGTCGCGGTCGAGGTCCACGCCGTCGGGGTAAACCACGATCAGTTTCGCCCCGCGCTTGCTGACCGCCTTCTTGACCCGCAGGTCGATGATGGGGACGTCGTTCTCGAGGTCTGAGGCGACCACGACGATCACGCGCGCGTCATCTATCTCTTTGATCCGCATCGTGGCGCCGGCCGGCGCCGGAATGGCGGTGCGGCCGTGCATCTTCACCTTCGCGCCCCGCAGCGGGCCGTCCAGCAGGCGGCGAAAGAGGTAGGCCTCCTCGTTCGTGATGTCCTGTGGCAAGGAGATCCCGAGCTTGGCGCCCTTGCCCTCGATGCCCTCGGCGAGCGCGTTGAGGGCGTCCGCCCACGTAGACCTGGCGCCGTGAACGCGAGGCGTCCGAAGCCGCGAGGGGTCGTTGACCTCGGTGTAGTCGAAGCGGCCCCGGTCGCAGATCCAACCCTCGTCGATGTCGTCGTTCTCACGCGAGGTGACGCGCACGAGCTGTCCGCGCCGCTGCCACAGGGTGACGTTGCAGCCCACCGCGCACTTGGAGCAGATGCTCCCGGTGTACGTCATGTCCCACGGGCGCGACTCGAAACGCCACACGCGCGAGGTGAGAGCACCGACCGGACAGAGATCGATGATGTTCCCGCTGAAGATCGAAGTCAGCGGTTGATCGAACTGGCTGGTGATGAACGACTGGACGCCCCGCTGCCCGACCGTCAGCTCCTGCTCCCACGCCACCTCGTCGTAGTAGCGAGTGCAGCGGTAGCACAGAACGCAGCGCTCGCGGTCGAGAGCGATGTTCTCAGAGAGCGGGATCGGCTTCTTGAAGTGCAGCCGCGGGCCGTCGATGCGGCTGGTCGGGTAGCCATGGCGGAACGTGAAGTCCTGCAGCGGGCACTCGCCACCCTTGTCGCACACCGGGCAGTCCAGCGGGTGATTCACGAGCTCGAACTCAAGGATGTCCGCGCGCGCCTGGACCGCCATCGCGCTCTGCGTGCGCACGACCATGCCCTCCAAAACGGGCGTGGTGCAGGCGGTCTGGGGACGCGGAGGGCCGGGCGAGATTTCGACCAGGCACAACCGGCACGCGCCGACCGGATCGAGCTTGTGGTGGTAGCAGAAGACGGGGACCTCGATGCCCACCGTCTTCGCCGCCTCGACGATCAGCGTTCCCGCGGGGACGGTGACCTTGTGGCCGTCGATGGTGACGTTGACGTCAGGCACGTGCGCTCCTCCCCACTTGTGGGGAGGTGGCCCGAAGGGCCGTAGGGGTCGCTCCGACATTGCACTCGTGTCTCAGGGCGTGGTCCTCGTACTCCTCACGGAAGTGGCGCAACGTGGAGTCGATCACCCAGCCGGCGGAATCCCCGAGGCCGCAGAGGCAGCGGCCGTTCTGCAAGCCGTCTGACACGCGCTCGAGGATGCCAAGCTCAACCTGCGAGCTCTCGCCCGCGAGGATGCGCTCGTATGTCCGCACCGCCCAGTCGCCACCGACCCGACACGGCGTGCATTTGCCGCAGGATTCGTGGGCGTAGAACTGGAGCAGCCGGTAGGCTGCGCGGACGACGCAGTGCGTGTCGTCCATGACGATGACGCCGCCTGAGCCGCCCATCGAGCGGGCGGCCGCCAGCGATTCCATGTCCGTCTTGGTGTCGAGCATGCTCTCCGGCAGCACCGGGGCCGACGAGCCGCCGGGCCAGAAGACCTTCACCTTGCGACCCTCGGGCGGTCCGCCGGCAAGTTCCATGATCACGTGGCGGAACGTCTGGCCGAGCTCGACCTCGTAGACGCCCGGCTTGCGCACGTTGCCGCTGACCGACATGAGCCGCGTGCCGGGCGACTTCTCGGTCCCGAACTTCACGTAGGCGGCGGCGCCGTGGTTGACGATCCAGGGCACCGTGGCGAGCGTCTCCACGTTGTTCAGCAAAGTGGGGCGGCCCCACGCGCCCTTGACGGCAGGGAATGGAGGCCGCGAGCGCGGCTGGGCTCGCTTGCCCTCGAGCGATTCGAGGAGGGCAGTCTCCTCGCCGCAGATATATGCCCCGTGGCCGCGGTACATCTGGATGTCGAGGGGGTAGTCGATGCCGAGGGGTTTCCGCCCGAGGTAGCCCTTTTCGCGGGCTTCGGCCATAGCCTCACGAAGCATCCGGTAAGGCTCGTCGTACTCGCCTCGGATGTAGATCCAGGCCTGGTTGGCGCCGACCGCGTAAGCCGCGATCATGATCCCCTCGAGGAGCATGTGGGGAGAGTTTTCGATGATGTAGCGGTCCTTGGAGGTACCCGGCTCCGACTCGTCTGCGTTCACGACGACGTACTTCGGCCCCGGCTCGTCGCGCTTGATGAAGCCCCACTTGACCCCCGTGGCGAAGCCCGCGCCGCCCCGGCCGCGCAGCCCGGAGGTCTTGATCTCGGTTGTGATGGCGGCCGGCGCCATCTCGGTAAGTGCTTTTCGGAGCGCGGTGTAGCCGCCCTGGGACTCATAGACGTCGAGCTTGTGCAGGTCTTTGGTGGCGAACCACTCGGTGAGGATCGGCCCGCCGACGGTTCCCCTCTGGTGCGCACGCCCAGGCAGGTTGGGCCCAATTGATTTCTCAGGCATTCTTCTTGGTCCGTGGGGCGCGAGGCTTCTTTGGAGGAGCCGCTGCGGGAGCTGAGGGCTTTCGAGGACTGGGCACACGCCCGGCCTTCGCGGCAGCCGAAAGCGGAGCCCGCCTTGCCACCACCAGCGCGTCGATCTTTTGCGGGGTCAGGTCGTAGTGATAAAGGTGGTCAAGCCGGCACATCGGCGCGTACTCACAGGCTCCGAGGCACTCGACCGCTTCATAGGAGAAGAGCCCATCCTTAGAAACCTCGCCCGGCTCGCTTACGCCGATGGCTTTGCGCAGGTGGGCCACCACCTCATCGGCGCCGCGGAGCATGCAGCTCAGGTTGGTGCACACGTAGAACCGGTGCCTGCCCACGGGCTGCAGATGAAACAGCGTGTAGAAGGTGGCGACGCCTTCGACATAGCCCGGGTCGAGCTGCAGCGCGGCCGCCACCTCGCTCATCGCCTCGGTTGTCAGGTGGCCGAGCTCTTCCTGCGCGAGGTCGAGCGCGGGCATGACCGCCGATCGATGCTGCGGATACTTCGCCGGCAGCTCGCGAATCTCCTCCAGCACGCGCTCCGGCAATGAGCTCATCTGTCGACGTCTCCGAGCACGGTGTCGGCGGTGCCGATGATGGCGATCATGTCCGCGACCATGTGGTTGAGCGACATGCGCTCGAGTGCCTGCAGGTTGGCGAACGACGCGGCGCGGAACTTCACCCGCCGCGGCTTGTGTGTCCCGTCGCTGACGATGTAGCAGCCGTTCTCGCCGCGTCCTGACTCCACCGCGACGTATACGTCGCCGGCGGGCACGGAGTAGCCCTCCGTGAAGAGCTTGAAGTGGTGGATGACAGCCTCCATCGACGTCTCCAGCTCTTCGCGAGGCGGCGGAAGGAACTTCCGGTCGTCCACGTTGACGGGGCCGTCGGGAAGCCGATCCAACGCCTGGCGAAGGATCTTCACCGCCTCGCGCATCTCCTTGATGCGCACCAGATAACGTCCGTAGCAGTCGCAGTCCTTCGAGGTCGCGACCTCGAAGTCGTAGTTCTCGTAGCCCGAGTACGGCATCGACTTGCGCAGGTCCCACGCCATGCCCGAGCCGCGGAGCATCGGCCCGGTCGCGCCCAGCACCTTCGCGTCCGCCAGAGGCAGTTGCCCGATTCCGATCGTGCGCGCGCGGAAGATGGGGTTCATCGTGAGTAGGTCCTCGTACTCGTCGATGTGCCCTGGCATGTCGCGGATGAAGGTGTCGAGCAGCTCGAGGAAGCGCGGAGTGGCGTCGGCCATGACGCCGCCGGGGCGGATGTACGAAGTGTGCATCCGAAAGCCGGAGATCTCCTCGTTCATGTCGAGGATCGTGTCCCGCTCGCGGAAGCAGTACATGAGGACCGACATCGCACCGAGCTCGATGCCGCTCGTGCCCAGCCACACCAGGTGCGAGGAGAGGCGCGTGAGCTCGGACATGATCACGCGCAGCGCCTGTGCGCGTTGTGGTACGTCGACGCCCATCAGCTTTTCGACGGCGAGCGCGTAGGCAAGGTTGTTGATTGGCGGCGAGAGGTAGTCGTGCCGGTCGGTGACGACCACGCCCTGCTGCCAGCGCAGCGCCTCCATCTGCTTCTCAATGCCCGTATGCAGGTAACCGATGATCGGTTTGATGCGGCGGATCTGCTCCCCGTCGAGGTCGACGATCAGGCGCAGTACGCCGTGAGTGGACGGGTGGTGGGGGCCGAAGTTCACGGTCAACAGCTCTCCGCCGAATGCGCCCTGCTCGCCGGTCTTGGTGACGGTTACGCCCTGAGCGTCCTCAATCACACTCAGGCGTCCTCGGGGGCGGTCTGCCACATCTCGTGCTCCTCCGAGAACTCCACCGGCTCACCGCCGACCGGATAGTCGCGGCGCAGCGGGTGGCCGACCCAGTCGTCGGGCATGAGGATGCGGCTGAGGTCGGGGTGGCCGGTGAACACGATGCCGAACAGGTCGTACGTTTCGCGCTCGTCCCAGTTGGCGGGAGGGAAGAGATCGTGAACAGAATCGATGCGCGGCGACTCGCCGCCGACAAATGCACGCACCCTGATGTCGGCGGGCTTGTCGAGGTCTCGGAGCTGGTAGATGATCTCGAACCGCGCGGGGAAATCCCTGGAACTGTCGGCCAGGTGGTCGACGCACGAAAGGAAGACGAGCAGCCGGTAGCCCTCGTCCTTGAGTGACAAAAGCGCATCGTGGATGCGCTCGGCCGGAACCGTGATCCAGTGATCCCCCGCGCTGACGCCGCGGTCGATCACAATTTCTGTTAGTAGCGGGGGAATCCCCCCGGCCCCCTCTGCAATCACGACTGCGGGATGAGCCCCTGGGCCTTGATCCTCTCCTGCAGGATCATGAGCGCGTTGAGCAGGTCCTCGGGGCGTGGGGGACACCCGGGAATGTACACATCGACAGGAACGATCTTGTCCACGCCCTGGAGCAGCGCGTAGTTGTTGAACACGCCGCCGGTCGATGCGCACGCGCCCATCGAGATCACCCATTTCGGTTCTGGCATCTGGTCGTAGACGGTGCGCAGCACCGGCGCCATCTTCTGCGAAACCCTTCCCGACACGATCAGGAGGTCCGACTGACGCGGTGATGCGCGCATCGCCTCTGAGCCGAAGCGGGCGATGTCGACACCTGCTGTCGCAGTCGAGATCATCTCGATGGCGCAGCACGCCAGCCCGAACTGAGCAGGCCACACAGAGTTGCCCCGGCCCCAGCCGATGAGCTTGCCCAGGCTGGTGGTGAGGATGTTGTCGCCCAGCGACGCGACGAGCTCCTCTACTCCCAATCCAGGCCTCCCTTGCGCCAGATGTGGGCCAGCGCGACCAGCAGGATGCCCATGAAGACGAGCATCTCGATGAGACCGAACCACTTGAGCTGGTGGAGGGCGATCGCCCACGGGTAGAAGAAGATCGCCTCGACGTCGAAGATGATGAAGAGCATCGCGGTCAGGTAGAAGCGCACCGAGAGGCGCCGGAGCGCGGGGGTGTCCGGGATGATGCCGGACTCATAGGGTGCGAGCTTGCGCTTCGATGGTCGCGACGGACCGAGCACGAAGCTCAAGGTGACGAGGGCTCCAAGGAGTGCGAAAACGATCAGTACGAAGATGAGAAGTGGGACGTAGCTCTCGAGCAAGTTTCCAAGCGGCCTCAGGTAAAGGGGCTTTTGGGAACGGGCTTAATTCTACTGGGGCCTTCAGAAATCCCGCGCGGGGGGCGAATGCCGGCACACGCGGGAATCGCCGCGCCTTCAAACCCGCCGGAGCCGGCACTGGCGGCGAATCATTTAGTGGACGTCCTTTCGCTTGTGTTCGATCCTGGTGCCCGCGGAGAGGGTGGCGTGGATCGGGCAGTAGCGGTTGCAGGCCATGTCGATCGCCTGGTCGACAAGGTTCTTGTCGTGCTTGCCGTCCCAGCTGGTGACGAACGTGATCTCGATCCTCTTGAATGCCCGCGGCCATTCCTTGTCTTGCTCGCCTTCGATCTCAACCTCGAGAGACTTCAATGGCTGCTTGAACTTCTTGAGCAGCAGGACCGCGTTGAGACCGGTGCAGCTGCCCAGCGCCCCGAGCAGCGCCTCGGTCGGGCGCATTGCCGAGTCGTCGCCGAAAACAGGCGCTTCATCGATGGTGATGTGGTGGCCAGAGCCCGACTCGACGTCGAACTTGACCTTATGGCCGGACCATCGGGCCACCGCTTTCGCCACGCCCGTATACTGTCACGCCACGTAGGGGGGAGTAGCCACTCCCGCTGGTCCCGTCAAGACGGCATCCCAATGCCCGGGCCGCAGCGCACCGCAAGGTGCGCGGCAAGACCTCTACTCAAATTCCTCGATGAGTAGGAGGTGTCCATGACGAAGAGCATCTTGATCTCGGTTCTTCTTATCGCGTTCACCGACGTGGCGCTGCAGCTCGACAATGCTCTGGCGATCTCCAGCGTCGCGAGCGGCGTGCCTTCCTCTTACCGCTTGCCCGTGCTCGCCGGCGGGGTGCTGCTGGCGGCGTGCTGCCTGCTTGCATTCACCTTCATCGGTTCGAACCTCATCGACCGCATCATCTGGCTGAAGCCGTTGGCCGCCGTGGCGCTCATCATCATCGGCGTGAAGCTGGGATACGACTTCTTCAGGCCGTGAACCAGGCCGTCAAACACGACGACGACATCGGCGGCTGGACTCATTGGCGGGTCATAGGCGGCATCGCGCTGCTCATCGTCGTGATTGGCGTGATGGGTCTGCTCGTCGAGCACGACGCCTCGGGACAGGCGCCGTCGGCGGACAAGTCAATTGGCGACGTGCTGCGGCACTACGGCTATCTCGTCGGCTTTGCGCTGATCTACATCGAGGAGTCGGGGGTCCCGCTGTTCATACCCGGCGACGCCTTCCTTCTCTATGTGGGTCATCGCCTCCCGCACCACCTGGAAATCCTTATAGCGGCCTGGTTGGGCTTCATTCTTGCGGTCACGCTGGGTTCCACAAACCTCTATCTCCTCTCCCGCCGCTACGGCAGGCGCCTCCTGGAGCATCGGGTCGCCAAGTTCCTGCACCTGACGCCCGAGCAGCTGGATCGGGCAGAGCACTGGTTCGGGCGGTGGGGGCCGTGGACGCTGATATTCGGGCGCCACATCCCAGGCTTCCGGGTGCCTCTCACGGTGGCGGCGGGTGTTTTGAAGCTGCACTATCCGATATTCGCTTTGAGCGTGGCGGTGTCGTCGGCCGCGTGGGCAGGGATATTCCTGCTCTTGGGGGTGCTGTTCGGCACGCGCCTGGAGCATTCGATCCGCGCGTCGCCGGCGTGGTTCATCGCGGGTGCCGTTCTGGTCGTAGCCGCCGCCATCGGCATTTTTGTCTTTCGCAGCCGGCAGATCGAGGGTGCAAAGCATTCCGGAACGCTCCCCACGAGCGAGGCATCCCAACCCTAGACTCACGCTTGTGCCTGAGGACGTCCGATCGAGCTTCGCGCGGGTTGCAGCGAACTACTCGCGATCGACGTTCCACACGTCTTCCGAGCGCCTGCAGGAGGTGCTCGAGCTGACGCACCCGCTCAAGGGCGACCTCGCCCTCGACGTCGCCACCGGGACCGGGAACACCGCCTTCGCGCTTGCGCCGTACGTGAGGCGGGTCGTGGGGGTGGACGTCACCCGCGAGATGCTCGACGAGGCCCGGCGTGTCGCCTCCGAGCGCGGCATTGTGAACGTTGACTGGGTGATGGGCGATGCCGTGCGCCTGCCCTTCGACGATGAGACGTTCGACCTTTACGTCGTTCGGGCGGCTCCACACCACTTCAACGAGTTCGACGCGTTCCTGGACGAGGCATTCCGCGTGCTCAAACCAGGGCGAGACGCCGCCTTTGTCGACTGCGCTCCGCCCGCGCCGGCCCGCGACGTTCTCCACGCCGTCGAGGTGGGGCGGGACCCATCCCACGTGCTCTCGCTGACCGTGGAGGAATGGGTGGCGCGTCTGGCAGCCGCGGGGTTTGAGGTGGAGATCGCTCGAGCTCGTGAGCTCGACTGGGATTACGACGAGTGGATGGCGAACCAGGCTGTCAAGCCGGACGTGGCGGCCGAGCTGGCGATGATCATCGAGGCTGCAGAGGGAGAGGCGCGCGAGCAGCTCCATCCCGAGCGGCGCGACGGCAAGCTCTGGCATGCGTACTGGCACTGCCTGATCCGCGCCCACAAGTCAGAGTGAGCGCCCTTCAACCAGGTGAGCAGATACTCCTGATTGACAAGGTCGGCCGCCGCCATCGGGTACGCCTGAAGGCCGGCGAGCGCCATTCGCTTCACTCAGGGGCGATCGCGCACGATGACCTGATCGGCCGCCCGGAGGGCGTGATCGTGACCACCCAGATGGGCGCGCGCCTGCTCGCTGTGCGGCCCACTTTCGCCGAACAGGTCACCGGTCGCCAGCGTCAGGCGCAGCCCATCTACCCCAAGGACCTGGGGGCGATCCTGATCGGCGCCGACATCCATCCCGGCGCCCGCGTGCTCGAGGCCGGCACGGGTACGGGGGCACTTACCCTGGCGGTCCTGCGCGCGGTGGGCCCGACTGGGCTGGTGGTTTCTTACGAGCAGCGGGATGAGTTCCTGGACGCCGCCCGGCGGACGATCGAAGCCACGTTCGGCGGGCTCCCTTCGAACCTCTCCCTCAAGCTCGGCAGCATCTACGCGGAGGTCGAGGAGCGCGACATGGACAGAGTGCTGCTCGATGTGCCCGAGCCGTGGCAGGCAGCGCATGTCGCGAAGGATTCGCTCCGGCCGGGTGGGATCGTTTTCGCGCACTGCCCGAACGTCAGCCAGGTCCAGCGCTTCTTCGACTGCCTGCGCGAGCTGCGGGGCTTCGGCATGCTCGAGGTGTTCGAGGTGCTGCAGAGAGGATGGACGGTTCGCGGCCGCAGCCTGCGCCCATCGCATCGCATGGTCGCCCACACCGGTTTCCTGTGTTTCGCACGGCGCCTCGCCGAAGATGAGCTTTTCGAGCCAGAAGGCGAAGGCTTTCGATAGCATGAACCGGCCGTGATGCCGAACACCGCAGCCCGCCCGCCAGTCCAGGTCGCGGTCACGGGCGGCGCCGGCCAGATCGGTTACTCGCTCCTGTTCCGAATCGCGGCTGGCGACATGCTCGGCCCTGAGCAGCCCCTCGTCCTGCGGCTGCTCGAGATCGAGCCGGCGATGAAAGCGCTCGAGGGCGTGGCGATGGAGCTCGACGACTGCGCCTTTCCGCTCCTGCACGACATCGTCCTCACCTCGAAGGCCGAGAAGGCTTTCGAGGGCGCCTCGTGGGTTCTGCTCGTCGGCGCCGTGCCGCGCAAGCAGGGCATGGAGCGGAGCGACCTCCTCAGCGTCAACGGCGGCATCTTCGGCCCGCAGGGAAAGGCGATAGCCGCCAAGGCGGCAAGCGACGTCCGGATCCTGGTCGTGGGCAACCCGTGCAACACAAACTGCCTGATCGCCCGCTCCAACGCTCCCGAGATCTTGCCCGAGCGCTGGTTCGCGATGATGCGCCTGGACGAGAACCGTGCCAAGACGATGCTCGCAAGGAAGGCCGGCGTCCCGGTCGGGGTGGTGACCAACTTGGCGGTGTGGGGCAACCACTCCACAACCCAGTATCCGGACGCTCACAACGCCAAAATCGCCGGCCTGTCGCCCTTCGATGTGATCAAAGATCACGGTTGGCTCAAGGGCAAGTTCATCGAGTCAGTGCAGAAGCGAGGCGCCGCGGTGATCGAGGCACGGGGGTCGTCCTCGGCGGCTTCCGCCGCGAACGCCGTGATCGACTCGGTGCAGAGCATCTGGAACGCCACCCCGTGGGGCGACTGGCACTCGCTGGCGGTCGTTAGCCGCGGTGAGTATGGGATCCCCGAAGGCCTTCAGTTCGGCTTCCCAGTCCGGTCAGACGGTCGTAACTGGGAGGTGATGCAGGGGCTCCAGCTTGACGGGGAGGCCCAGGATCGGATCCGAAAGACCACCGAAGAGCTGATCCAGGAACGGGACCTGGTGAGAAGCCTGATCCCCGCTTAGGACCTCGGCAGCCGGCTAGATCGCCCGGCGCGGTCTCCGTTGGATGGCGCGGTCGTCCTCGACCCAGATGCGCGAGTCGACCCCCCAACGCCACGCCGCGACGTCGATCAGGATCAAGACCGCAACCGCAATTAACAGCTCCATGCCAATTAGAACCCCCACGACTCTCGATTAGTTTCAAGAATCACCATCTATTTACGCGGTCAAGCCCCCTCGCCAACGCTCCGCCTGTTTGCAAGGGGATACTTGATCAAATGAGCGTCGCGCTCGACCGTCACAGCTTTCCCTTCACGGCCATCGTCGGCCAGGAGTCGATGAAGCTCGCCCTGATCCTGAACGCCGTCGTGCCCACCATCGGCGGCGTCCTGATCCGGGGCGAGAAGGGCACGGGCAAGTCGACCGCCGTCCGGGCCCTGGCCCGGCTTCTCCCCGAGCACGAGGTGGTGGAGGGGTGCCACTTTGGGTGCGACCCGACCGACGTGGAGGCACTCTGCTCCGACTGCCGGATCCGCCTGCACAACGCCGGCAAGCTGCCCTCCCACAAGCGCCGAATGCGCGTCGTCGAGCTGCCGATCAACGCCTCCGAAGACCGCGTCGTGGGCACGATAGACATCGAGGCGGCGCTCCGGGCGGGCGCTCGCCGTTTCGAGCCTGGCGTCCTCGCCGAAGCCAACCGCAACATCCTCTACGTAGACGAGGTAAATCTCCTGGACGACCACCTGGTCGACGTCCTGCTCGACGCCGCGGCGATGGGCGTGAACGTCATCGAGCGCGAGGGCGTCTCGTTCTCCCATCCCTCGCGCTTCATCCTCGTGGGCACGATGAACCCCGAGGAGGGCGAGCTAAGGCCGCAGCTGCTCGACCGCTTCGGTCTATGCGTCGACGTCGAGGGCATCCGCGACCCGGACGAGCGCGTCCTCATCGCCGAGCGGGACGCCGCCTTCAAGCGGGGGGACCACGAATTCGCCAATGAGTTCGCGGCCGCCGACCACAACCTGTCTCGAGCCCTGGGAGAGGCGATCGCAGCGGTCAAGAAGGTGCGGGTCACCGCCGGGCAAACGCGCCTCATCTCGTCCATCTGCGTCGAAGCTGACGTTCTCGGACACCGTGCCGACGTGGTCATCGACCACGCCGCCCGCGCCCTCGCAGCATATCGCCGCCATGCGACGCCCAGCCGCGAGGACATCTACGACGCTGCGTCGCTGGCCCTCGCTCACCGTGCACGCCAGCCGCTGCGCAGGGACCAGGACGAGACCTCATCGCCGGAGCCGGGGGAGGACCAGGAGGGCACGAAGCCGTCGGAGTCCGAGGGTGGAGAGCCGCAGGCTTCGGAGAGCGAGTCCGCGACCGAGACCGCCGCCGAGGACAGCGCGAGCGCGGCGCAGGGCGGCCAGCAGTCGGCCGGCACCGACCAGGGCGTCACGACCGGCAGTTCGAGCGGCCACGAGACGGCCCCCGACGCGACCGAGATGTTCAACCTGCGCCGCATCGACCTGCCGAGGCAGCGCCGGCTGCGCAAGCAGGGCGGCAAGCGTTCCGCGAGCCAGACCCCCGACCGCCGCGGGCGGTACGTGCGAGCTGAGCCGAAGGCCAAGGTTAACGACCTCGCCATCGACGCCACCGTGCGCGCCGCGGCCCCGATGCAGAAGGATCGTGGCCGGCTGCCCGGCGAGCGGCTCAAGCTGGAACGCGACGACCTGCGCCAGAAGGTGCGCGAGCGCAAGGTCGGCAACCTGATCGTCTTCGTCGTCGACGCGTCTGCATCCATGGACGCCGAGCAGCGGATGGCCGCGACCAAGGGCGCCATCCTCTCGCTGCTGCAGGACGCCTACGTCCGGCGTGACCGCGTCGCGGTGGTCGTCTTCAAGAACCGCACAGCAGAGGTCGTGATGCGCCCGACCTCCAGCGTTTCGCTGGCGAGGCGGCGGCTTGAGAAGCTATCCGTCGGCGGCACCACCCCGCTGACGCACGGCCTCATGGCCGGCTACAAGGTTGTCAAGACGGAGCTCCTCCGCGACCCCACGATCAGGCCGCTGCTGGTGCTCATCAGCGACGGCCGCGGCAACATCTCGATGTTCAAGGAAGAGCCGCTGGTCGAGGCACAGAAGGTGGCGGCGATGATCGACGCCGAGAACATCGACGCACTGGTCATCGACTCCGCGCGCGACTACAGCCATCTGCCGTCGGTGCAGCACCTCGCACGCGTCGCGCCGATGTATCAGACCTATGCCATCAACGCCTGTGCGGACTTAGCCGAGCGCATGGGTGCCCATTACTACGGGCTGTACGACCTGTCCCGCGACGAGATCACCTCCGCCGTAGAACGCGAGCTGGGAAGGGGCGCTCGGTAACATCTGCTCAATGGCTCTAGACCGCTACTCCTATCCGTTCACCGCCATCGTCGGCCAGGAGTCGATGAAGCTGGCGCTCGTCCTCAACGCCATCAACCCCACGATCGGCGGTGTGCTGATCCGGGGCGAGAAGGGCACCGGCAAGTCGACAGCGGTTCGCGCGCTTGCCCGCCTACTGCCCGACCAGCAGGTCGTGGAGGGCTGCCATTTCGGTTGCCACCCCGATGACCCCGAGGATTGGTGCCTAGACTGTCGCGAGCGGGCGCGGGGGGGCGAGCTGCCTGTGACCACGCGCCGTATGCGTGTGGTCGAGCTGCCTATCAACGCCTCCGAAGATCGCGTCGTGGGCACGATCGACCTCGAGGCAGCGCTGAAGGAGGGGTCGCGCCGGTTTGAGCCCGGGGTACTCGCCGAGGCCAACCGCAACATCCTTTACGTCGACGAGGTGAACCTGCTCGACGACCACATCGTCGACGTTCTGCTCGACGCCGCCGCTATGGGCGTCAACACGGTCGAGCGGGAGGGCGTGTCGGTGTCCCACCCATCACGGTTCATCCTGGTCGGCACCATGAATCCCGAGGAAGGAGAGCTTCGACCGCAGCTGCTCGACCGCTTCGGGCTGTGCGTCGACGTCGAGGGCATCAGAGACCTCGACCAGCGAGTGGCGATCGTCGAGAAGCGCGCCGTGTGGGAGGACGACCCGCAGAGGTTCTACCAGCAGCATGCGGAGTCCGAGCAGGACGTGCGCTCGCACATCGCCGAGGGAATCGCGACCTTTCCCGAGGTGTCACTGCCCCGAGAGATCCTGCGCCTGATCGCGCAGATCTCGATCGCGCTCGAGGTCGACGGGCATCGCTCCGATCTGGTCTGCGCGCGCGCGGCCCAGGCCAAGGCCGCATATGACAGCGCCGACGAGGTGAAGGTTGGGCACGTGGGTTCGGTCGCCGAGATGGTCTTCGCCCACCGCGTGCACTCGGTTCCGTTCGGCAAGGGCGGCCCGAACCTCTCCGAGGTGATCGCGAGGATGCTCGGCCCCGCCTGAGCCCCTCCCCGCGAGTGTGCACACAAGCGGGAATCGAAGGCGTCGCAAACCCGCGAGTGTGCACACAACGCCCCTAACGCTTGGGGGAGGGAAAAGAGGGGCGCGCATCTAAAATCCGACCATGAGCGCCGCCTCTCCACAGCTCGAGGCCCGTCGCGCCGCCGAGCTTTTGGGCCGGATCGAGGAGAACGTCCACCGCATCATCGTCGGCAAGGAAAAGGTTGTGCGCCTGGCCGCCACAGGCCTGGTGGCGAGCGGTCACGTGCTCCTGCAGGACCTTCCAGGCACCGGCAAGACGATGCTTGCACGGGCGCTCGCCACCTCGGTCGGCGGCAGGTTCCGCCGCATCCAGTGCACGCCCGACCTTCTGCCTTCGGACATCACCGGCTCGAGCGTGTTCAACCAGAAAGACCTCAGCTTCGAGTTCATCGCCGGGCCCGTCTTCGCCAACATCGTTCTCGCCGACGAGGTGAACCGCGCCACGCCGCGCACCCAATCGGCGTTGCTGGAGGCGATGGGGGAGGCCCAGGTCACCATCGAGGGCACCACGCGGGCCCTGGGCCGCCCTTTCTTTGTCGTCGCGACTCAGAACCCGGCCGAGTTCCACGGCACCTATCCCTTGCCCGAATCGCAGCTCGATCGCTTCCTGCTGGCGTCAGAGATGGGCCCCCCGACCGACAGCGAGGCGATGGAGGTGCTCGCCCGGCGCGAGCACGGCGACCCGATCGTCGAGCTCGGCGCGGTCGTGACCCTGGAGGACGTGCTCGACCTTCAGGACGCCTGCCTGCGCGTGGTCGCAGCGCCGGCAATCCGCAGCTACATCGTGTCGATGCTGCAGGCGATTCGGGCGCGGCCGGAGGTGCTGCTCCCGGCGAGCATGCGCTCGGGCGTCTACCTGCAGCGCGCGGCGCAGGCCTGGGCCCTGTTCGAGGGCCGCGACTTCGTGCTTCCCGATGACGTCAAGCTTCTCGCCTTGCCTGTTCTAGCGCACCGGCTCGGCATGCGCGGTCGCGCGCGGGGGGCAGACGTCATCGCCGACGTCGTCGCGTCGCTTCCACTGCCGCCCCTGAGGCAGCACTGAGACCGACCCTCAGGTTTGCCGGCGCGGCCGCCGTCGCCGCGGTGGTCTTCTACTACGGCAGCACGTCAGCGGTGGCGTGGCTGTTCCTCCTTGCGTACTGGATCGCGGCGCTTATCGTCGCCGCGTACCTGTATGCGCGCTGGAACTGGCGGGGCCTGCGTGGGCGCGTCGCGGTTCGCAGTGCCGAGCGGGGCCCAGACTCGCCGGTTGACGACCTGCCCGAGCAGCTGGTTCGGAGCGGCCCGATTCCGGTTCCGATCTTCGAGGGCGACCGGGTCGAGATCGAGCTGGCATTCGACACCAACGGCGGGCCCCGAGGACCGGCACGGCTCAGCGGTTCGGTCGCGGGCGCCGCGCTGAGCGCGGCCACCGGACTCGTGCCAAGGGGTGGCTGGCAAGGGCAGCGGACGGTCGGCCCGGTGGCGCGCGGTCCGCTCGACGCGACGGCGTGGGTGTTGGAGGCGGCCGATCCACTTGGACTGTTCAAGCGCAAGCGCCGCACCCAGGACGCCGAGATGGCGCTCGCGCTTCCGCGGTTCACCTCGATGGTTGCCCGCCGCGAGGTGCACGAGAGCGAGGCCAGCGTCGCCGCCCCTCGCGCGGGCACCGGCACCGAGCTGTTTGGCGTTCGCGAGTACAGGCCGGGCGACCCGCTGCGCCGCATCCACTGGCGCTCCAGCGCTCGCCATGGAGAGCTGATCGTGCGCGAGTACGAGCCGCCTGGCGTGCAGACGCTTGCGATCATCTGCGACCCGCGACCACCCACGGCGGAGGTGGCCGACCAGGTGGCGCGCCTGGCCGCCTCCGAAGCCTGGGATTGCATCCGCGACGGCGGCCGCGTGGTGCTGTCGGCGCCCGGGTTGGAACCGAGCCGCCCTGAAGAGTCGCGCTCGCTGTGGGCGCTGCTCGAATGGCTGGCGCGCTACCCGTCTCCTGGCACGGGGGAGGGCTGGCGAAGGGGCTCCGATCTACAGCCTGTTGGCGACGCCGTGGCGATCTTTGCGAGCTCGAGCCCCGCCATCGCCGAAACGCTGGAATCCGTCCGCTCGCGCGGTGGCTCCGTCCGAGCCTGGGTGGTGGGGGACGCCGAGGTCGATGTCGATGGACCCACCACTCGTGTCGGGACCTCGTGGCCGCTGTGAGACTCCCAAGGCTGCCCGCGTCGCCGATCGAGCGGTCCCTCGAGGGCCGCGCCTTCGTGTTCTCCGGCTTCGCGGTGGCGGTGCTGGCGATCGTGCTCTACGGCCAGGACTACGTCGTCCCGGCAGTCGCGCTCGCCGTGGCCGCGATCGGTCACTACGTCAGCTACCGCGGCCGCGACCACAAGCGAACCCTGTCGGGGCAGCTCCTGGTGGCAGGCCTTGTCTTCGCATCGCTCGTCTACTTCCTCGCGGACTCGGTGGGTGCGATCTTCGGCGGCGTCCTCCCGCAGGCCAACTTCGCGATCCTGCTCGTGGCCGTCACGAGCTTCGACCTCAAGACGCGCCGCAACTGCTACTCGAGTCTGTGGATCAGCCTCGCGATCCTCTACCTGGCCGCGGTGTACGCCTGGGATTACCCGTTCGGGATCCTGGTCGCGCTCTGGGCGGTGTGCCTCGCCGGCTTCTGGATGAGCTCGCACCTGCGGCGCATCGGAGCGCCGGTCACCGGGCCGGCGGCGCCGATCGCGATCACGCTGGTGGGCGCGCTCGCTCTCGGCCTGGCGGCCTTCGTCTTCATCCCTCAACCCAATCTGGAGCCGGGCGGGCCGGTGATCGTCTCCCTGCCCAACTACGTCGGCTTCAAGGGCGAGATCGAGAACCCGGCGCTGCCCCTGATCCAGCTCAGCGGCGACCCATCTGGAGCCACCAACACGATCGACCTGCACTTCCGAGGCAGGCTCGGAGAGGCTCCGCTGATGTACGTCCGCACCGGCGCGCCGGCCTACTGGCGCGGGCTGGTCTTCGACACTTACGAGAACGGGGCCTGGACCGCGTCCAACCGCGAATACGTGGTGCGGCAGCCTTACGTGCCGGCTCACTTCCTGCCGCCGGCTCCGCCCAACAACCTCGGCACGTTCGTCCAGGTCTTTCGCGTGGTGAGAACGCTGCCCGGCGTCATCAATGCCGCGTATCCGATCCACAGCCTGTATGCGCCCGTCTCCGCGCTCCGCCTCGACTCGTACGGCACGTTCCGGACGCCTGACGTCCTGCGTCCGGGCCAGACCTACTCGGTCGTGTCGTACCTGCCGAACCTTTCCGCCGACGAGCTGCGAACGGCCCCCAACGCATTCAACTCGCCTGACGGCAACGGCGCGTACACGGACTTCAGCTCGCTTTCGCATAGGGCGAGAGATCTGGCCTTCTCCATCCAGAAGGAAAGCAGCGGCGAGTTCGACGTCGTCATGGCCGTGGTCAACTACCTGCAGCGCAACTACCGGTACTCGCTGCAGCTGGGGCACGTCCCCGCGGGACGCGACCCGGTGGACTGGTTCCTCTTCGACGCGAAGATCGGCTACTGCGAGCAGTTCGCGACGGCCGCGACGCTGATGCTGCGCAGCCTCGGCGTCCCGGCGCGCCTGGCCACGGGCTATTCGACCGGTGACTACGACCCCGTCCTCGACCAGTCGATCGTGCGCGAGCGCGACGCTCACGCCTGGGTTGAGGTGTGGTTCCCCAACCACGGCTGGGTGCCGGTCGATCCCTCGCCAGGATTCTCGGCTCTGGCGGCGACCCAGTTCCCGAACCACTGGGCAGCTGCCGGCATCGCGCGCCTCATCCCGCATCTGACCATCGGTGCGCCGCTCGCAGCCCTGGGGTCGCTCGGCGTTCTCGCGGTGATCCCGCCGGCCGTTGCCATCGCCCTGCTGGTGACGGTGCTGTGGGCCTTCATCCGCACCCGCAGGCGGCGCCGGCGGGCGTATGCGGCGCCCGGCTCGTCCGAGCTCTTGCGGCTATACGAACGTGTGCAGCGTCGACTCGGACGGCGACGCGGTCCGCCCGAGACGCCGCTCGAATACCTGCACAGCACGCCGGCCGAGCGCGAGCCTCTGCTCGAGGAGCTGACCGACGCTGTCAACGCAGGCGCTTATGCCGAACGATGGCCCGACCCCGCGCGACTGCGAGAGTTGTCGAAGCGGTTATCCTGACCGCCCGTGGCACAAGCGCTGAAATCGACGGGCGCCGAGGCGGTCCGCTGGAACCTCAGCGACCTCTACCAGTCGCCCACCGACCCCGCCATCGAGGTCATTCTCAAGGAGGCGCTGGAGCGCGCGCAGGCGTTCGAGGCCGCCTATAAAGGCAAGGTGGGCTCGCTCGCCCCCGTCGACTTCGCGGCCATGATGAGCGAACTGGAGGCGGACGAGGAGAAGGCGGTCAAGCCCGAGGTCTACGCGTACCTCCTCCACAGCCAGAACACCGAGAATCCCGCCGCCGGCCGGCTGCTGGCTCGCGTGCGCGAGGCCGGCGCTGAGCGCGGACGCCACACCGTGTTCTTCACGCTCGAGCTCGCGCAGATCACCGACGAGCAGGCTGCCCGGCTCTACGCCGATCCCGAGTCGGCGAAATATCGTCACACGGTCGAGGAAGCGCGAAAGTTCCGGCCTCACCAGCTGTCAGAGCCCGAGGAGCGAGTCCTCACCGACTACAGCCCGGTCGGCAACTCGGCATGGAACCGGCTGTTCGAGGAGCTTTGCGCGCGCATCAGGGTCGACCTCGAAGGCAGCGAGATCACGCTCGAGGAGGCTTTGACGCTCCTGCGCGAACCGGACCGCATCGTCCGCCGCAATGCGAGCCGCGCCATCACCGCCGCGCTGGGCGCGGATGTGCGCACGCGCGGCTACATCTTCAACGTCATCCTGCAGGAGCGGGCGATCGATGATCGCCTGCGTCATTTCCCAACGTGGATCTCGGCGCGCAACCTGGCCAACGAGACGTCGGACGAGGCGGTGCAGGCGCTCGTCGAGGCTGTGACCGGACGCTACGACGTGTGCGTGCGGTACTACCGCGTCAAGAAACAGCTGCTGGGCATCGGCGAGCTGTTCGAGTGGGATCGCTACGCGCCCGTGGGTGACGTCACCAGGGATATGTCGTGGGAGGACGCCAAGGAGCTCGTGGTGGGTTCTTACGACCGCTTCTCGCCGCGAGTCGGGTCGCTTGTCGAAGACTTTTTCAAGCACGGCTGGATCGACGCGCCTGCGGTGCCGGGCAAGGCCGGCGGAGCGTACTGCATGCCGGTCACGCCGCGTCACCACCCCTATGTGATGCTGAACTTCACGGGCAAACTGCGGGACGCGCTGGTCATGGCCCATGAGCTCGGCCATGGACTGCATGACCGCCTCGCCGAGAAGCAGCACCTTTTCGACTATCACCCGCCGCTCACGCTGGCCGAGACCGCCTCCGTATTCGGCGAGGCGCTCACCTTCGACCGCATCATGGCCGAGGAGAAGGACACCAAAGTCCGCCTTGCGATGCTCTGCAACCAGTGCGAGGACGCCTTCTCGACCGTGTTCCGGCAGGTCGCCTTCAACCGCTACGAGGACGCGTGCCACACCGCGCGCCGTGAGGAGGGGGAGCTGTCGGTCGAGCAGCTTGGCGAGCTGTTTCAGTCCAGCCTTCAGCCAATGTTCGGCGACACTCTCACGCTCACGGACCAGCACAAGGTGTGGTGGAGCTACGTCGGCCACTTTCTGCACACCCCTGGCTACGTCTATGCATATGCGTTCGGGAACCTGCTGGCACTCTCGGTTTACCACCGCTACCTGGAGAAGGGGCCGTCCTTTGTCGAGGAGTACCTCGAGTTCCTGGCCGCTGGAGGCTCCACGCGGCCGGACGAACTGGTGCGGCGCATCGGTATGGACATCACCGACCCCGGCTTCTGGGACGCCGGCCTGAGGATCCTGGAAAGCATGGTGACGGAGGTCGAGCGGCTCGCTGCGTCGGCTTAAGGTCCTTTTCGAGCCAAACTCGGTAGACCGATAGACTTAGCAGCAGAACACGCTGGGTCCCGCGCGAATGACGCGGGAGGTCCCCACTCTTGAGTGGTAGGGAGTGAGATGACGGTCACCACCGAGTCGCTGGCCTCCACCGATC
>DASXTG010000127.1:0-1766 GCA_036505515.1 Candidatus Dormiibacterota bacterium
CGCCTCAAGCCCGGACCTGATCGTCCTCGCCGACACCAAGTGCTGCCACCAGGACGCGAGCACCGTCTCCGCGCGTGCGGGTTGGAGCTCCATCGCGGCGGTGAGGTCTGGCCAGGTCGTGAACGTCGACGACGACATCGCCTCGCGGTGGGGTCCACGCGTGATCGACTTCCTGCGCGTGATCGCGCCGCACGTTCGCCAGGCGGAGCTTCAGGCCGCCTGACGGTGATGATCCTTGGGCGGCGCGTGGGAAATGTCAGCGCGCCGCCCGCGCGGCTGCAGGGCATCCCGCGGCTGCCCTGGCTGTGGGCTGCGGTAGGAGTGGTGGCGCTGTTGACGGCCTCGATCCTCGGCGTCCTGGTCGGACCGGTGCACATCGGGCTGGGGACGGTACTCCGCGCCTTCGTGGATCTGGTGCCCGGGCTGGCGGGCGCTTCGGCTGTCGATCCCAGCCAGTCGTCGATCCTGTGGTCGCTGCGCATCCCCAGGGTGGTGCTCGGAGCGATCGTCGGCGGCATGCTCGCCACCGCGGGGGCCGCCTACCAGGGCGCATTTCGCAACCCGCTCGCCGACCCTTACCTGCTGGGCGCCGCGGCCGGCGCCAACCTCGGCGCCACTCTGGCGATCGCCTTTGCCCCGGGCTCCTCGCTGCTCGGGCTCAACGTCGTGCCCGTGGCCGGGTTTGCCGGCGCGGCCGTCGCGGTTGCGGGCGCCTACGCCCTGGGGCGCACGGTCACGGGCCTCAGGAACACCACCGGGCTGATCCTGGCGGGCGTCGCCATCGCAGCCTTCCTCAACGCCATCCAGACATACGTCCAGCAGTCGCAGACTGCGTCCATCCGACAGGTCTACTCCTGGATCCTTGGACGGCTTGTGACGGCCGGCTGGGATGGCGTGCTGCTGGTGCTGCCTTATGTGGTGCTGAGCGTCGCCGTCATCGTCCTCTATCGCCGCCTGCTCGACGCGCTGTCGGTCGGCGACGACGAGGTCACGAGCCTGGGCATCTCCGCCCGCCGCGTGAGGCTTATCGTGGTCGTGGCCGCGACCCTGGGCACAGCTGCAGTGGTGGCGATCGCAGGGACGATCGCGTTCGTCGGCATCATCGTGCCGCACACCGTGCGCTTGCTTGTCGGTCGAAGCTATCGCGTGGTCGTCCCGCTGTCGCTGCTTTTTGGCGCCGCGTTTCTTGTCCTGGCCGACACCGCGGCACGCACCCTGGCCGCGCCGGCCGAGCTGCCGATCGGTGTCATCACCGCGCTCGTGGGCGCGCCGTTCTTCATCGTCGTGATGCGGTCGACGAGGGCCGCTGCGCTGTGAGCAAGGTCAGCCTGCGCGATGTGCGCATCGCCTACGAGACGGAGGTCGTGGTCAGCGGGCTGGACCTGGAGATCGCGCCCGGTGAGTGGCTGGCGCTGATCGGACCGAACGGAGCCGGCAAGACGACTATTCTGCGCGCCATCGCCCGGCTGGTCGGCTTCGAGGGAGAGATCCACATCGGGTCGCAGTCGGTCCGGCTGCTGAGCGCGCGCAACCTCGCGCGGCAGGTGGCGATGGTGCTGCAGGAGCCGCACATGCCGGACGGCATGACGGTGTCTCAGTACGTGCTCCTCGGTCGCAGCCCACATCTGAGCTACTTTGGCAAGGAGGGCAGGCGCGATCACAGCATCGTCGCCGACATCCTCGATCGGCTTTCGCTTCAGCACCTCGCCGCGCGACCGCTCGATCATTTGAGCGGTGGTGAGCGCCAGCGAGCGGCAATCGCTCGA
>DASXTG010000128.1:0-12093 GCA_036505515.1 Candidatus Dormiibacterota bacterium
GTTCCCGCCGCCGGACCAGGTCCCCGTGCAGCCGACTCTCGCGCTCGAGCCCGCGCCGAGGCCCGCCGGGCTGAAGGTCGTCGACGACGCGAGCGAGGCCGCGGGACTGCTCGCCGGCGCGGGAGATGTCGGCATCTTCGCTTTCACCGAAGGCGCGGGGCGCAGCGCGAAGACGCTCGGCATCGGAGTCGCAACGCCGCGCGACACCTTCTACGTCGCGCAGCAGGACGCGATGGATGCGGTGGCGACCGCGCTCGACGGCCGGCCCGTGTCGGGGCACGACGCGAAGGAGACCGAGCTTGCCCTCCGCGTCCTGGGCGGCGGCAAGCGTGAGTGGACGTTCAGCACCTTTCTTGCCGCCTACCTCCTCGGCGCCGGGTCACGCGATCCTCGTCTGGAAGACCTGGCGCGCGAGTTCCTGGACATGGAGCTCGTGAGCGCCGAGCAGCTCCTCGGCGCCGGTCGCAAGGCGCGCAAGCCGGTGGAGGTCCCAGTCGAGGAGTCCGCCGAGTTTGCAGCTCGGCGGGCGGAGGCGATCCTCAACCTTCGGCCTCGCCTCGAGGCCGAGATGCGCAACCTCGGCGTCGACTACCTCTTTCACGAGATCGAGCTGCCGCTCGCCGGCGTCCTGGCCGACATGGAATCGGAGGGCGTCGCCATCGACGTCCCGTATCTGAAGGAGATGCAGGACGAGCTGGGCGCTCAACTGGCCGCCATCGAGACCGAGGTCGAGGAGGTGGCGGGTCAGAAATTCAACCTCAACGCGCCGCAGCAGCTGGCGAAGGTGCTGTTTGAAGACCTGCGGCTCCCGGTCGGCAGGCGCACCAAGACCGGCTACTCGACCGACGCGGATACGCTCGAGTCGCTGCGCGAAAAGCACCCAATCGTCGGACTGATCCTCGATCACAGGCAGCTCTCGAAGCTCAAGTCGACCTATGTCGATGCGCTGCCGCAGCTGGTCGACCCTCTAACCGGTCGCGTCCACACGTCGTTTGGACAGGCGAGCACGGCCACCGGCCGGCTTTCGTCGTCTAACCCCAACCTGATGAACATCCCCATCAGGACCGAGCTCGGCCAACGGATCAGGCGCGCCTTCAAGGCCGCTCGGAAGGACCACGTGATGGTCTCGGCAGACTATGCGCAGATCGAGCTGCGCATCGCCGCGCACCTGAGCGGCGACCCGAGGCTGCTGGAGGCTTTTGCCGCGGGCCAGGACATTCACAAGGCCACTGCAGCCGCGGTTTTCAAGATTCCCATCGAGTCCGTTGATGCCGATCAGAGGCGGCTCGCGAAGGTGGCCAACTTCGGCTCCATCTACGGGCAGGGCGAGTACGGCCTCTCGCAGCAGCTTGGCATCACCGGCGACGTGGCGCGAGAGTTCCTCGCCCAGTACTGGTCGACCTACTCGGTGCTGCGCGAATACCTCGACGGCGTACGCCGCAAGGCGCGCGAGGAGGGCTTCGTCGTCAGCGCCACGGGCCGGCGGCGCTCGATTCCGGATCTGCGCTCGCCAAACTTCCAGCTGCGCGGCGCAGCCGAACGGATGGCGATCAACTTCCCGATGCAGTCACTGGCCGCGGACATCATCAAGATCGCAATGGTGCGCCTGCAGCGCGAGATCGAAGCCGACAGCATCGAGGGTCGCATGCTGCTGCAGGTCCACGACGAGCTGTTGTTTGAGGTCCCCGAGTCCGAGGTTGACCAGTTCGCGGAGAAGGTGCCGCGCATCATGACCGGCGCCTACGAGCTTGAGACGGGCATCGAGGTCGAGACGAAGGTCGGCCCCAACTGGGCTGACATGAAGAAGTTGGCCGTAGTGAGGGCCTAGATGTCGCGAACGGTCCCCCCACCAGACCTCCCCCCAGAGGGGGGAGGGTATTAGTGCCGGAACTACCGGAAGTCGAGACCATCGTCGCCGACCTGCGGCCGCACATTGTCGGCCGCACGATCGTCCGCTGCGAGCTGCGCCTTCCCTCGATAGTTCGCCATCCGGAGCCCGAGGTGTTCGTGGATTCCATCTCCGGCTTGCGCATCGACGCAATCGGTCGGCGGGGCAAGTTCATCCTCATCGCGCTCGACGGCGGACGGATGCTCGTCGTCCATCTCGGGATGAGCGGTCAGCTGCGGTTGGTCGACGCCGATGCCGAGATCGCAAATCACACGCACGCGATCCTCGAGCTCGACAGTGGCAAGCAGCTTCGATACATCGACCCGCGGCGTTTTGGACGCCTGCTGCTGGGAACCGAGACCGAGCTGCTCGACTCGGGCACGTTTCCGCGCCTCGGTCCGGAGCCGATCGACCCTGGTTTCGACTCTGAAGAGCTGTACCGGCGCTTTCGCAACCGGCGCGCGCCCCTCAAAGCGGTGCTGCTGGACCAGGCGACGATCGCCGGCGTCGGCAACATTTATGCAGATGAATCCCTTCACCGCGCGCGTCTTCGCCCCGACCGCGCCGCGCGCAGCCTCAGCCGCAAGTCAGTTCGCCGTCTGCACGACGCGATGCGCGACTCGCTCGCCGTCGCGATCAAAAACCGCGGGAGCTCGGTGGACGCATATCGCGATGCATGGGGCGAGGTGGGAAGCCAGCAGGAGGAGCTCCTCGTGTACGGGCGCGCGGGTGAACCCTGCTTCAATTGCGGCCGCCCGTTGTCTGTCGTGCGCATCGCCGGACGCAGTACCGTTTTCTGCCGCCGTTGCCAGCGTTAGTCCCGAGGTTGGTCGCGATCGCCGGCCTGGCGGTCGCCTTCCTCGCGACGACGATGGCGGTGTCGGCCGGCATGTTCCTGACGCTCGACCGCCAGGTGCTCCAGGCGATGTCGACCATCTGGAGCGAATCGCTCCACGTGCCATTCCAGGTGATTGCGGAGCTGGGCAGCCTGGAGCTGACGTCGGTGCTCGTGATCGGGCTGGCCGTCTATCTCGTGCGCAATGGATTCGGCGCCGACGCCTGGGCCCTGGTCGCCTTCATCGCCACGATGGGACTCGAGGTGCTCTACAAGGTCAACCTCCATCAACCTGGTCCGCCAAGGTCTGCTGCGCACAACGACGGGCCAAGCCTCACCGAGCTGGTCGCGGGGACGGGACCGCTCGCGAACAGCTTTCCGAGCGGGCACGTGGTGCGGGCGGTCGTCGTCTACGGTTTGCTTGCGTTCGTGGTCAGGCGTCTGGCGCCCTGGCCGCTCGCTCGCACCCTGGCCATACCGGTGGCGACCTTCATCATCTTGCTGGTCGCTTTCGACCGCCTCTATCTCGACGTGCATTGGGAATCCGACGTCATCGGCGGTCTCCTGCTGGGCGCGATCGGGTTCTTGAGCGCAACCGTCTGGCTAGACAGGCCCCTTCGCGCCGACAATTAGCGCATGCCACAAGACCAACCCATCCTGATCATGGTCACCGCCGGCGGCCGTGACGACGCCGAGCGGCTAGGCGAAGGCCTGGTCGTGGAGCACCTGGCAGGCTGCTGCACCGTCGTGCCGATGGTCCATTCCATCTACTACTGGGAGGGACAGCTGAAGCGCGAGCACGAGTCGATGCTGCTGGTCAAGACAGTCGAGTCGCGCGCCGAGGCGGTCCAGGAATACATCCGTTCGCACCATTCCTACGAAGTCCCGGAGATCCTGCAGATCGCGATCGACGCCGGCTCGCCTCAGTACCTCGCCTGGTTGGCCGAAGAAGTCGCCCGCCGTTAAGTCAACACTTAGAATCAGGTCGGGGTGGCCACGGCAATCGATGATGCAAGGGGCGATCCCGGCGGGTCGCGCGGCAGGCGCCGCCGAAGGCGTGAGCGCGCCGCCCGCGCGGCAGCTGAGAACCCGCCTTTAGAGGCCGCGCCCGCCACCCTCGAGCACACGCGGTCGGACGCCACCCTGGTCGCGGTGCTGCCGAAGCCGGCGCGTGCTCGCCGTCGCCCTGAGTCCGAGGCGGCTGCGCCGGTGATGGTCGAACCCGAGATCTCTGAGGCCAAGACCGACGGGCAGGACCCTGCCGCCCTGGGACCCGCCGTCGTCGTTCCGCCCACCGAGGCGCCGGCTGACGAGTTCAAGGACCTCCTCGGCCAGGCCGTCGGACTCCGGTTGGACTCGGTCAGTCGCGAGTTCGGCCGGGGCGACGAGATGCACGTGACCGCCGTTCGTGACGTCTCGATCGAGATCGGCCCGTGCGAGTTCGTCTCCATCGTGGGTCCGTCTGGCTGCGGCAAGACCACGCTGCTTTCGCTCATGGGCGGCCTCGACAAGCCGAGCTCAGGCCACGTCTACGCGGCCGGCCTTCCACTCGACCAGCTGTCCGACGGTGACCTCGCCGACTACCGCCTCCAGCGTGTCAGCACCATCTTTCAGACCTTCAACCTGATCCCGTCGATGACGGTGGAGGACAACGTCGCGTTGCCTCTGACCCTTGCCGGCATCGAGATCGAGGAGCGGCGCCGCCGCGCAAACCACCTTTTGAGGCTGGTCGGGCTTGAGGGGCGAGCACGCACGCGCGCCAGCCGGCTATCGGGCGGAGAGCAGCAGAAGGTAGCCGTCGCACGCGCGCTGGCCAACCGGCCGGGGCTAATCCTCGCAGATGAGCCGACCGGCAGCCTCGATTCCGCCGCGGGAGAGAACATCCTGAGACTGCTACAGGACCTCAACCGCAGAGGCGCCACGATCGTCCTCGTCACTCACGACCCGGAAGTCGCACGGCATGCGCACCGCGTGGTGCGGATGATCGACGGCCGCGCCATCGAGCTCGACCCCGGCAACCGCACCGTCCGCACTATGGACCCGGTCACCCCTCCGACGCGCCTCCACTGGCGCGACACGGTGAGAGCGGGTTTCGGCAGCTCGGGCCGGCGCCCGCTGCGGACCTCGCTGACCACGACCGGCGTTGCGATCGGCATCGCGGCGATGAGCCTCATCGTCGCCCTCGCTGGTGGCCTGCAAGCCGCGCTCGCCTCGCCCGCGGTGGCGCGAAGCCAGCTGCACCAGGTCGCCGTCTACCCCGTCGAGGACAGCGGCACGGGGGCGTTCAGCGCCGCCACCCTGCCTACCTTGAGCAATCTTCCCCATGTGCGCGCTGCGTGGGGTGCTATCGGGATGAGCGGGACGTACAGCATTCCGCCCGCTGCCGGCGCATCGGCCTCGGCGCCGCCTGCAGCCAGCGCCCCAGGCGCGCTGGTGTCGCTGCCGCCCGTGAGCCAGATGAGCCCGGGGATCACCGTCACCGCAGGGCGCCTGCCTGCCTCGGACTCTTCCGCCGAGGTGGTTCTGACCGACCGCACCGCGAGAGGCCTCGGGTTCCCCAACGCCGCCGCAGCGATCGGGCAGGTGGTCAACTTCGATGCTGGCAGCGGCTCGCTCGTAATTGCCGGCGCGGCGTCCAACCCCACTGCCAAACACGTGCTGCTGCCGCTCGCTGTTGTGGGCGCCGTCTCGAGCCAGCTTCTGCCCGCCGGCGCGCCGGGCGGCCTCACCTCGTATGGAGTGGCGGGGAACTACTGGACGCGCCTCGCGCAGGCCAACAACTGGAAAGTCGGTGAGTACGCGAACATCACACTCCTCGCCGACTCCGGTACCGCCGTCGACGGGCTGCACGACAGCGTGGTCGCCCTCGGCTTCCAGGCGCAGACGTTCGGCGACCAGTTCCGCGGCTTCGAGGACCTGCTCGGACGGCTTCGCCTCGCGCTGCTCGGGCTGGCGATCGTGGCTTTGCTTCTGGCCTGCCTGGGCATCGCCAACACCATGTACACCGCCGTTCTGGAGCGCACCAAGGAGATCGGCGTCCTGAAGGCGTTAGGCGCACGCTCCCGCGACGTCCTCGTGATCTTCGTCGCCGAAGCCGCCGTGATCGGCCTCGCCGGCGGCCTCATCGGGATCCTGGTGGCGGTTGGTCTCGCCAGGGTCGGCAACGAAGCAGTCAACCGCTTGGCGCAGGGCGCTGCAGGAATGGGCATCGACGTGTTCCGCACCGATGTCGGCATCGCGCTGGCGGCGCTGTTGATCGCCATCGTGCTCAGCACCGTTTCCGGTGTGCTCCCCGCCCTGCGCGCCGCCCGCCAGGATCCGAGCCGGGCGCTTCGTTACGAATAGGAAACGTCGGGGCGCATGAGGGCGTCCACCTACCCGCTCGTCGACGTTGACGAGGCCTCGGCGCTGGTCCTGGAGCGGACACCGGTCCTTCCCGCCGAGCCGGTCTCACTCGCCGACGCTGCGGGGCGCGTGCTGGCCACCGACCTACGAGCGCCCAATTCACTCCCAACATTTCCGTCCAGCGCAGTCGACGGCTACGCGATCCGTTCGGCGGACGCCGGTCAGACGCTGCGAGTGCTTGGCGAGTCGGCGGCGGGGCGGCCCTTTGGCGGCGCTGTCGATTCGGGCACCACTGCGCGAATCCTGACCGGGGGCGTCGTCCCCGAAGGGGCAGACGCCGTCGTCATGCTCGAGGACGTCAGCGTGCACGGCGACACCGTCACCATCCCGGGCGACGTGCGAGCGGGAGGCAACTTCCACCGCCCAGGAGCAGACGTGAAAGCGGGCGAGCTGGTCCTGAGGGCAGGAGCAGCGATGGGCGCCGCCGAGATCGGCCTGGCCGCCGCGCTCGGCTTTGCGTCGCTTGACGTGCGTCGGCGGCCGCGCGTCGCGCTGATGTCGACCGGCGACGAGCTCGTCGAGGTGGGGAAGAAGCTCGGGTCTGGGCAGATCCACGACTCGAATCGATGGGCGTTGCTGGCGGCCCTCCGGGAGGCGGGCGCGGACGTTCACAACCTGGGGATCGCCCCCGACGAACCGCGGGCGCTGCGGCGCCTGGTCGAGGAAGCGTTGGAGAGCGCGGACGCATTGGTCACGTCCGGGGGCGTGTCGGTCGGCAGTCACGACCTGGTCAAGCCCTTGCTGGAGTCGCTCGGCACGGTTCACATCGGACGGGTGAAACTCAAACCGGGGAAGCCATTTACGTTCGCCACAATCACCCTCCTCCCATCGGGGAGGGGGCGCCTCGCATTCGGCCTGCCAGGATTCCCCGTCTCCTCCCTTGTCACCTTCGAGGTATTCGTCAGGCCCGCACTGCGCAAGCTCCAGGGCTTCGCTCAGCTGCAGCGTCCGACCCTACCGGTGCGCCTCGGGTATGACGCGCGCGCGAGCGCCGAACGCACCGAGTATCAGCGGGTCACGCTCAGGCGCGAGTACGACGACCTGGTGGCGGAGACCACGGGCTCCCAGTCGTCATCGCGCCTGCTCTCGCTGGCAGGCGCGCACGCTCTGGTCCGGATCCCGGCCGGCGATCAGGCCATCACGACCGGGTCGGTCGTGGAGGCGATGATCCTGGCTCTACCGTGAGCCGGCCGGGCTGTCCTGATTCCGCTCGCCCGCCGGGTCCGCTTCCCGGTTCCGCCAGCGCCTGTCGGCCTCTTCGCGCATGTCCTCACGGACGTCGCGGGCGGTGCTCTTGGCGTTGCCGACCGCCTGCCTGAGCCTCCCCTTCATCTCCTCGCCCTTGTCGCCCCGGAGCTTCCCCCGGAGCTCCTCGACCTTGCCCCGAATCTGATCCTTCATGAATTGGTAACGCGGGGGGCGCGAAATCTCCCGTCGAACGTCCGTTCGACTTAGAATTAGGAGTCCCGATGCCCTCCAGCTTTCGTGTCGACGCACCCTTCAAGCCGGCCGGGGACCAACCGCAGGCGATCGAGCAGCTCGTCGAAGGTGCCCGGTCGGGCCTGACCCAGCAGGTTCTGCTCGGGGTCACAGGCAGTGGCAAGACGAATGTCATGGCGTGGGCGGTGGAGCAGCTCGAGCGGCCGGTGCTGGTCCTCAGCCCGAACAAGACGCTTGCCGCGCAGCTGTGCGCCGAGTTCCGGCGGCTGCTGCCAGACAATGCGGTCGAGTACTTCGTCAGCTACTACGACTACTACCAGCCCGAGGCGTACATCGCCCGCACCGACACGTATATCGAAAAGGATTCGAGCCGCAACGAGGAGATCGACCGCATGCGCCACTCGGCCACGCAGTCACTTCTGACCAGGCGCGACGTTCTCGTGGTGGCTAGCGTCAGCTGCATCTATGGCATCGGCTCGGTCGAGGACTATATGGGGGAGTCGCTGCAGGTCGAGAAGGGACAGTCGATCCGGCGCGAGGTGTTCCTGCGCAAGCTCACCGAGATGCTTTACGAGCGCAACGACTATGACCTCGCGCGTCTCCGCTTCCGCGTCCGCGGCGACGTGGTCGACCTCGTGCCGGCCAACGAGGAGAAGGTGTTCCGCGTCGAGTTCTTCGGCGATGAGATCGAGCGCATCCAGGAGCTCGATGCTGTGACCGGCGAGATCCTTGGGGCGCGAACCCAGTTCACGATCTTTCCTGCATCTCACTACGTCACCCCGGCGGACAAGCTGCGCCTGGCGATGACGGACATCGAGGCCGAGCTCGAGGACAGGTGCAAGTGGTTCGAGGAGCATGGCCGCTTGCTCGAAGCGCAGCGCCTGCGACAGCGCACCAACTTCGACCTCGAGATGATGCGCGAGACCGGCACGTGCGCGGGTATCGAGAACTATTCGTTGCACCTCACGCGGCGCAAGCCCGGCGAGGCGCCGTACACGCTCATGGACTTCCTCCCCGACGACGCGCTGATCTTCGTCGACGAGTCGCACGTGGCAGTGCCGCAGATCGGAGGCATGCTGGGCGGCGACCGTTCGCGAAAGGCGGCGCTCGTCGAGTACGGCTTCCGGCTGCCAAGCGCGTTCGACAACCGGCCGCTGAGCTTCGACGAATGGGAGGAGCGCGCGCAGCGCGTGGTCTACGTGTCGGCCACGCCGGGGGCATACGAGCTGCGGCGCTCGCAGCGCACCGTGGAGATGGTCGTGCGTCCGACCGGCCTTGTCGATCCCACGGTCGAGGTGAGACCGACCGAAGGTCAGATCGACGACCTGCTGGCAGAGGTCAAGAAACGCGCCGAGCTCGGCCACCGCTCACTCGTGACCACGCTGACCAAGCGCTTCGCCGAGGACCTGGCCGATTACCTGCGCGAGTACGGCGTGAAGGTTCGATACCTGCACTCGGAGCTCGACGCTATGGAGAGGATCGACGTCCTGCGCGACCTGCGCACCGGCGCCGTAGACGTCGTCGTCGGGATCAACCTTCTCCGCGAGGGGCTTGATTTGCCCGAGGTGGCCTTCATCGGCATCCTCGACGCGGATAAAGAAGGGTACCTGCGCGCGTATCGGTCCTTCATCCAGATCATCGGCCGTGCCGCGCGAAACGTCGAAGGTCATGTCGTCATGTATGCCGACCAGATCACGGACTCCATGCGGCAGGCTCTCGACGAAACCGAACGCAGGCGCAACCGGCAGATCGTTTACAACGCCGAGCACGGCATCACGCCGGAAACTGTGAAGAAGGCGATCTACCAGCTGGAGATCAATGAGAAAGACCTCCAGGCCGATGCGGTCGAGCTTATGGTCGGAGCAGGCGTCCCGCGCGAGGACCTGATCGCGATCGCGCGCGACCTCGAAAAGGAGATGCGCCGCCTCGCGAAGGAGCTGCAGTTCGAGGACGCTGCTCGTGTGCGCGACCGCATCATCGCGCTGCGGAAGCGGCTCTCTGGAGAGGAGACGGGCGGCGAGGATGACGCGGACGTTGCGCTGGCGATCGCCGCAGCTCCGAAACAAAAGACCACGGTTAGAAACTGGCGAAGAACCCGGCGCGGCCCATGAGAAACGAACAGCGTGCGGCATCCCTGCTGTCGGCCGAGCCCGCGGGATGGATGGAGACTCTTGGCGCCTGGATCGCAGAGGCCGAGCCGGGGCGCGTCGTGCTCGAGCTCGAGGCGGGGCCTCGCCACAGGCACGGGGGTGGCGTGGTGCAAGGCGGCGTGATCACGCAGATCGCCGACGCGGCGATGGGCATGTCGCTGGCGACGCTTCAAGAAGACGGAATGTGGAACACGACAATCGAGCTCAAGATCAACTTCCTGCGGCCCGTGGTCGAAGGCAGGCTGCGCGCGGTCGGGCGTGTGGTCGAGATGAAGCAGACGCTCCTCTTCAGCGAGGCCGACGTGATGGACGATCGAGGCCGGCTGGTGGCGAGGGCCTCCTCCACGTGCATGCCCGTGCCGGAGGGCCAGGGCCGTGAATGAGACGACTCAAGCACCAGCGCCTTCCCGGGCGTGGACCTGGTTGGGCCTGAGATTGGTGGAAACGAGCGACGGGCTGGCCGTGGTGGAGATGACGGCAGCGGAAGACATGGCCAATCACTCGGGTTTCGTGCACGGAGGCATGATCAGCACGCTCGCCGACAGCGCGATGGGCCGGGCCGTACGCACGATCAAACCGGGAGTGGTGAGGGCCATGAGCTTCGACCTCAAGCTCAACTTCATCAACGCGGCCAGAATCGGTGAGAGCCTGCGCGCGAGCGGCCACGTCATCCACGCGGGCCGGCGCACCGTGGTGACCGAGTGCCGGGTCGAAGGAAAGGGCGGCCGGCTCGTCGCCACTGCCAGCGCGACGTTTGCGGTAACAAGAGAAAAGGAATAGCTAGCAATCCATGCCCACCGACCAGATAACGATTCGCGGCGCGCGCGAGCACAACCTCAAGAACGTCACGCTGTCGATCCCGCGCGACAAGCTGGTGGTGTTCACCGGTCTTTCCGGGTCCGGCAAGTCCTCGCTCGCGTTCGACACCATCTACGCCGAGGGGCAGAGGCGCTACGTGGAATCGCTGTCGGCCTACGCGCGCCAGTTCCTGGGCCAGATGGAGAAGCCCGACGTCGACGTCATCGAGGGCCTGTCGCCGGCCATCTCCATCGACCAGAAGGGGACATCGAAGAACCCGCGGTCGACAGTCGGCACGGTGACCGAGGTCTACGACTACCTGCGCCTGCTCTACGCGCGGGTGGGGCACCCTCACTGCCCGGTCTGCGGCCGCGAGGTGCGCCGGCAGACGGTGGAACAGATGGCCGACCACGTCGAGAAGCTGCCGAAGGGAACGCGGATCATGGTTCTCGGCCCGGTGGTCAAGGGCCGCAAGGGGGAGTACCGCTCGTTGATCGATGACGTGCGCAAGTCCGGCTTTGTACGCGTGCGCGTCGATGGAAGCCTATACGAGATCGGCGAGCAGATCCCGATGGACAAGAACAAGAAGCACGACATCCAGGTCGTGGTCGACCGCATCGTGGTCGGTCCCGAGCAGCGCACCCGGCTCGTCGATTCCGTAGAGACCGCTGCGAGGCTGGGCGGCGGCTCCGTGATCATCGCCCCTGAGCATGGTGATGAAATCCAGATGTCGCAGGACTTTGCTTGCCCGTACGACGGCACGAGCGTGCCCGAGCCCCAACCCCGCAACTTCTCTTTCAACAGCCCGCACGGCGCATGTCCCGTGTGCACGGGGATCGGCTCGCAGCTGGTCGTCGACGGTGACCTGGTCGTTCCCGACCCCTCGCTGTCATTGAAGGAAGGCGCCATCGCGGCCTGGAGCCGCTCGCAGTTCTTCTATCCCGAGCTGCTGGAAACCGTGAGCCGCTACTTCGGCATCGACATGGACAAACCGTGGTCGAAGCTGAACAAGCAGCATCGTGATGTCCTGCTCAACGGCACCGGCGAGAAGAAGATCCGGTTCGGATACAAGAACCAGTACGGCCACGAGCGGTGGTACGAGGCTCCCTTCGAAGGCGTGGTCGCAAACCTTCAGCGCCGGTATGAGGAGACGCAGTCCGACTTCCTGAAGGCAGAGCTCGAGCGCTACATGTCAGACAAGCCATGCCCGGCGTGCAAGGGGCGCCGCCTGAAGCCCGAGTCGCTCGCGGTGACGGTGGCGAGCCGCAACATCTCCGACGTCTGCACGCTGTCGGTCAACGCGGCCATCGATTTCTTCGACAAGCTGGATCTCAGCGAGCGCGAGCAGCTGATCGCGCGCGGGATCCTGAAGGAGATTCGCGAGCGGCTGCAGTTCATGATCGACGTCGGTCTCGAGTACCTGACCGTCGAAAGGCCCGCGAACACGCTTTCCGGCGGCGAGTCGCAGCGCATCCGCCTGGCGACCCAGATCGGATCAAAGCTGATGGGCGTCCTCTACATCCTGGACGAGCCCTCGATAGGCCTGCACCAACGCGACAACCGGCGGCTGATCAACA
>DASXTG010000129.1:0-18732 GCA_036505515.1 Candidatus Dormiibacterota bacterium
TTGGGAACACTGCCGCGAGGCCCGCCACCTGGAACGCGACCAGCGCCTCGATCTCTTGTGGCGTGAGGCCCACCTCGCTCCGGCCGAACCCAGCGCGGTCGTCATACCCGGGGTGTGCCCCGATTTCGACCCCGAGCTCACGGCAGCGGCGAGCGGTGGCAATCGCCACCGTCACCGAGCCCGCATGTACCCCGCAGGCCACGTTCGCGCTGTCCACGTGAGGGAGGATCTCCTCGTCGGACCCCGCTCCTTCGCCGAGGTCGGCGTTGAGGTTCAACTCAAATGTGCTGGGTGTGCCCGCGAAGAAGCTGCACCGCGTGTCCGAGCACCGGCATCACAGCCTGCAGTGACTCGGCGGCGCCCTTTGGGCTGCCGGGCACGTTGAGGATCAAAGTCCGCTGGCGCACGCCCGCCATGGAGCGGGAAAGCGCTGCCATCGGCGTGCTCTGGACTCCGACTCGCCTCATCTGCTCGCCGAGGCCTGGCACCGCGTAGTCAAGCAGCGCCTCCGTGGCCTGGGGCGTGACGTCGCGAGGCCCGAGGCCCGTGCCGCCCGTGGTGACGATGAGATCGACGCTGCGAGCGACCGCGGTCATGATCGCCTCGGTGATCCGTTCGGCTTCGTCGGGGACCACCTCCGGACCGCTGACCTCGAATTCTCCAGTCTTCAAAATCGCCACCAATGCCGGACCGCTGTTGTCTTCGCGCTGGTTGTGGAAGGCGCCGTCGCTGACTGTTATGACGTGGGCCTTGCTCACCGCCGAGCCTTGTCGGAGCCGCGCTTCCAGGTTCCTGAGCGCCCGCCTGATTTCTCGAGCAACCGCACCGACTCGAGGTAGATGCCGCGCTCGACGCCTTTTGCCATGTCGATCAACGTGAGACCCGCCACTGCGGCTGCTGTCAGCGCCTCCATCTCGACGCCGGTCTGTCCCACCACGCGCGCAGTGGCCACCACGCGGACGCCACCGGTGACGAACTCGAAGTCCACCGCCACGCTTGTCAGCGGCAGCGGGTGGCAGAGCGGGATCAGCTCCGGTGTGCGCTTGGCGGCCATGATGCCGGCGACCCGGGCCACCTGGATCGCGTCTCCCTTCGGTGTGCCTTCGCGAACGGCGCGCAGCGTTGGCGGGGACATGCGCACGATGCACTCGGCGATAGCCTCACGCACGGTCGACGGCTTGCTCCCGACGTCGACCATCCGAGCGGCGCCGCTGTCGTCCAAATGAGTCAGCCGCTTCGCCACTCGCTCAGGATATGCGCCAGATGCCAGAGATCGAGGGGGTGTTGTTCGACTACGGCCGCACCCTCGTCACATTCGACTACCCGACCGAGGCGCTGCTCGAGGTGATCCGCAATTTCCGGCCCACGATAGAAGAAGCCGTTGGCGCACCCGCTCCGCCCGCCGAGGTGATCCTGAATGAGGTCCTGCTGCCGCTCGAGCAGCACGTCGAAAGCCTGGATGAAGACGAGGTCAGCTGGCTCGACGTCTACCGGGCCGCTTGGGACGGCGCCGGCCTGCAGCTGCCGGATGGCCTCCTGTACGAGATCCTCGATGCCGAGCAGCGCTGCTGGGACCGCATCGTTCGGGTCGACCCGGACGCGCTTCAACTTCTGACCTGGCTCGCAGCGAATGGGTTCAAGCGTGCGGTGTGCTCGAATGCTCCGTTCCCGCCCGAGATGATGCGGCGCCAGGTGGACGGCAACGGCATCGGCGAGCGCTGCGACGCCGTCGTCTTTTCGAGCGAGGTCGGCCGGCGCAAGCCCGCGCCGGAGCTGTACCGGGCGGCGCTCGACGCACTCGGCGTGCTGCCCACGCGGGCCCTGTACGTTGGAGACCGTGTACGCGAGGACTACGACGGACCGCGCGCGCTGGGGATGCGAGCGGTGATCTGCACCAGGCATTCTGGTGAGGTGCCGTCGAGCGGGGTGCCGACCATCGCACGATTGAGCGAGCTCCCGGGGCTCCTGTGAGCCAACCCAAGAAGACAAGGCCCGGCGCGTTCTGGCTCTTCTTCTACGGGCGACAGCGGCGCGGCGTGCCCTGGCTGCTCCTGGGCATGGTGATCGCGCTGATCGTGCTCGGGCTCACGTTCGCAGTGCCCGGAGCTCCAGAGGCATGGCGGGCGGTCGCGCCCGTTCTTATCGGGGGCCTGATCGGGGTCGCTCTCGCCGTGGCGATCGGGGCGATGCTGCGCCCTCGGCGCCGGCGCTGACCGAACGACCTGATGCCGCCCGCGCTGCGCTGAGGACTGCGGCGGCGCCGGCACCCACGCCGTTGTCTATGTTCACGACCACGAGCCCCGTCGAGCACGACTGCAGCATCGTCGTCAAGGCCGCCTCGCCCGCGCCTCCCCGGCCGTAGCCGGTGGAGACCGGGAGGCCGATCACCGGGACGGCGATCAGTCCCGCCACCAGGCCGGGGAGCACGCCATCCATGCCGGCGGCGACGATGACCGCGTCGGCGCCCCATTCCATCATCGACGCCAGCGGACCGACGAAGCGGTGGAGGCCGGCGACCCCAAGATCAGCCTCGAGCCTCGATTCGAGTCCGCACGCGTCGACCACCATCCGCGCCTCGTCCGCCACGGGTAGGTCGGATGTGCCGGCGGTGAGGATCCCGACCTTGCCGTTGATCGCCTCGGGCTGGAATCCTTCGCGCAGCACGCGCGCCGAGGCTGCGTAATCGACGACGTTCATATCCGCCGCGCGCGCGGCATCGCGCAGAGCCCTCTGGTGCGACTCGGTCATGCGGCTGATGAGGCCCTGGCCCTGTTTTTCGGCCAGCGCAATGGCGAGGCGCGCAGCTTCGGCGGGGGTCTTTCCAGGCGCGAGCACGACCTCCGGAATGCCCCTGCGCATGAAGCGACCGAGGTCCAGGCGGGCGCGCCCGCCGAGCTCTTCGAGCTGCATGCTCCGAAGCTCGACGATGGCCTCATCCTCGCTCAGCTCCCCCGCCAGAAGCCGGCGCAACACGTCCCTCACAGGCCGGCCAGCACCTCGCGCATTCGCTGCCAGTGCGTGCCTGCCCAGTAGATGCGGCCGCAGCCCGGACACTCCGAGTAGCGCGACTGGGTTCGGCGCACGTAAGGAGGGACGCGCTCGGCCACCGTCGCCGGGACGCGAGACTCCAGCTCCGAGTTGCACTCGATGCAGCGGGTGAGCGCTTCCTTGAGCTCGAGGCCGAGCTCGGTGAACACCTGGCGAAGCTGGGCGGTGACCTCGTCGTCGCGAATGAGGATCGCGCGGACCACCCCGGTCTGAATCACGCGCCGCTTGGTGAGGTCGCGATCCCGGGTGAGGAGCACCCGGCTCTCGGCAGCGGCCTCCCGGACCAGCTCGGCGTCGCCGATGCGGGGGTGGTACGACGCGTCGTAGCCCAGCGCGCGCAGCCATCGCGCCAGCCGCCCGACGTTGCAGTCTGCGAGGAACCTGGGCCTCACGATTGCAATCTTAGAATCGACGGAGTGTCAACCCAGGGCGAGCTCATGAAACGGCTCCGGGGCGAGGCCACGGGCTGCTACTCGTGGTCGAATGGTCCGGGCGACCGATATGCACCGCACAGCCACGGCTACGAGAAGGTCCTTTACTGCGTCGAAGGATCGATCACCTTCGTCCTCGAGGCCAATGGAGAGCGGCTCGAGTTGAAGCCCGGCGACCGCATGAATCTGCCAGTCGGGACTGTGCACTCGGCGGTGGTCGGACCCCATGGCTGCACATGCATAGAGGGCAAGCGATAGCTGGGACGCTGCGATTTTGCCGGGGCGTAATATGGGCGTGTCGATGAGCATCATCGAGTTCATTCGCGATCGGGCTCGCTTCTATAACTGCCCCGTATGCGGCCGCAGTCTGAAGGGCTGCGACGTACAGGTCCTCAGCCACGAGGAGGAGCGCTTCCATCTTCAGGTCACGTGTGCGCAGTGCCAGGTGACTTTCGTCGTGGTCCTGGCCATCGCCGGCGGCGCCGTCGATGAGGCTGAGGCGATCGAGGCGAAATCCGGGCCGCCCACGGTCGTTATTCCCGTGCGTGAGCCGATCAGCGTCGATGAGATCCTCGACCTGCACCTCTTTCTCAAGAGCTTCCAGGGCAAGCTCACGGAGCTCATCCACCAGCCAGACCACAGCCGCGGCTGATCGCGCCGGCGCGTCCGGCGTTAACCTGAAAATAGCCCGATTCCGCGTGTTTGGCGCCAAAAGCGCGTCTTGGGTTTCCGAATTCCGCGTGTTTGGCGCAAGAAGCGCGGAATGCGGATGAAGCGCATTTATCTCGACGACGCAGGATCCGCGCCAATCCTCGACGACGTCGTCGAAGCTCTTCGCAACGTCCCTGAGGGCAATCCTTCGAGCCCCCACACCGAAGGGCGCGCTGCTCGCGCGGCGCTCGATGAGGCGCGCGACCTGGCTGCGGCCGCCCTCGGCGCCGCCCGCACCGAGATCTCCTTCACCTCTTCCGGCACGGAGGCCGTGAACCTCGCCGTGCTCGGGGCCGCACGCCGGCTTCCGATGAGGGGCTTGATCGTGACCTGGGCGGCCGAGCACCAGGCTGTGCTCGGCGCGGTCAGGCGACTTCAGGCTGAGGGCCGTCCTGTTGACATCGCAGCCGTCGACCAGCAGGCACGCGCCGACCCCGATTCAATTCCGCGCGGTGCCGCGCTAGTGTCGATCGGGCTTGCCAACAACGAGGTGGGAACCATCCAGCCCGCAGCAGAAGTGATTCGCCGCGCCCACGACCTGGGCGCGCTCGTTCACGTCGATGCATGCGCCGGGCCACGATGGATTCGAGTCCCTGACGGAGCCGACCTCGTCTCATTCAGCGGTCACAAGCTCGGTGCGGGTCGAGGCGGCGCCCTTTACGTCCGAGACGGCGTCCGCCTCGATCCTCTGCAGTACGGCGGCCCGCAGGAATGGAGCCGCCGCGCAGGCCGCGAGGATGTTGCGGCCGCGGTTGCAGTGGCAACGGCAATCGTCGTCTGCGCGCGCGAGCGGGGATCACGTGCCGGCAGGGCCGCGGAGCAATCCCTGGTGCTTAGCGGGCTCCTCGACGATCTTGGGGGCAGCTTGACAGGCGGCCCGCAGCGCCTACCGAACTTCGCCACGTGCGCGTTCGAGGACCGTCGCGGCGAGGACATGTTGCTCGCGCTCGACCTCGCCGGCGTCGCGGCATCGAGCGGTTCGGCATGTGCGTCGGGCTCGCTCGACCCGTCCCACGTCCTGCTGGCGATGGGACTCAGTTTGAACAGCGCCCTGGGCAGCCTTCGCCTCACCACGAGTTATGCCACGAGCGACGACGACCTTTCGCGCGCGCGCGCGATCATCTTTAATGCGCTGAGCCGGACGAAGGCTCATGCCTAGCGTCGAATCGGAGCTGGCCACCCGTCTCGCCAGGGGCGAGGAGCTGATCCTCGCCACCGTGATCAGGCTTGACGGCGAGCCGCCGTCGCACACCGGGGCCAAGCTGCTCCTGTCCCGTACCGCGACGCTCGCCGGCACGCTCGGCTGCAGCGAATTCGACGCCGCGGCGCTGGAAGACGCGAGCCGCATCGCCAACGCCGGCAGCCCGCAGGTGCGTACTTACCGCCATGACCTGGGCTCGATCGAGGTCTACATGGAGCCTCATGCCCCGGCGCCGACCCTGGTCGTTTTCGGCGCCACTCCGGTCGCGAAATCGCTGCTTCGGGCAGCGCCTGAAGTTGGATTTCGCACGGTATTCGTGGAGACGCGATCCGAGCGATTGACGGGCGCCGAATGGCCGGCCGCGATCACGTCACTGAATGAGCTGCCACCCACGCTGGGATCCGACCTCTACGCGGTGCACACGGACCACGATGCGCCTGACCTCGTCCAGGCGCTGGAGACGATCCTGCCCTCCAATCCCCGCTTCATCGGCCTGGTCGGCAGCCGCCGCCACACAGGACACCACCTCGAGGCGCTGCGGGCCAAAGGCGTCTCTGAAGATGTGATCGGGCGCATCCAGAGCCCGGTCGGCCTGGATCTGGGGGCGGTGACGCCTGCTGAGATCGCCGTTTCCATTCTCGGCGGACTGGTGGCAGTGCGTAGAGGTGGCCGCGGAGGCTGGAAACACTCGCCCGGTTAACGAGGCTCGACCCGAAGAACCTGCCCGCATAATCAAGGGCCCGTGTCGATCGAAACCGGAACCAGGCTGGGCCAATATGAGGTGCAGGACCTCATCGGCCAGGGGGCGATGGGCGTCGTCTACAGGGCATATCACGTCCAGCTCGCACGCACGGGCGCCGTGAAGCTAATGCACGCGCTCACGACCGACGCAGACACGATCGCCCGCTTCAGGCGCGAGGCGCAGGCGATCGCTCAGATGCGCCACCCCAACATCCTCAATGTCTTCGATTTCGGCGAGTACCAGGGAACGCCCTACATGATCGTGGAGTACGTTCCTGGCGGCAGCCTGGCGAGTCAGCTGCGGCAGGAGCCCATCGATCGTGCAAGCGCGATGAAGTACCTCCGCGGGATCGCCGCAGGCCTGGATTACGCCCACTCGTTGGGGATCGTCCACCGTGACGTCAAGCCGGCCAACGTGCTGCTCGAGAAGGACGGGACCCCGGTGATCGCAGACTTCGGCCTGGTCAAGCTGCTGCAGGCGTCGTCTGTCAGGTCGATGACCGGGGCCACCACCGGCACCCCGGCCTACATGGCCCCCGAGCAGGTGACCGGAAGCCAGATCGGCCCGGCTGCCGACCGCTATTCGCTGGCCACCATCGCCTACGAGATGCTCACCGGCGCCATCCCCTTCGAAGGCGAGGGCCTGATGGAGGTGCTGTACGCGCAGGTTCACCGCGAACCGCCGACACCGAGCGCGCGCGTGCCGGACCTCGGTCCCCGCGTAGACGCCGTGATCATGAGGGGTCTGGATAAGGACCCCAAAGCACGCTGGGAGAGCTGCGAGGCGTTCGTGACCGCCCTTGGTCAGGCGCTCGCCGGCGCGGCCCCGCCTGCGGTCGAGCGAACCGTGGTGATGGCTCCGCCGGTGGCCGCAACCCGTCCACTTGGCCATCCGGCTGCGGCAGCCTCTACTCCCAACGCAGGCGCGGTCGCAGCCAGGCCGAAAGCCGGTGCAGACGCCGCGTCAATGACGGTCGCGATCGCCGCGCCGGCCATTGAACCCAGGCCGTCGCATCGGCGCCGAAATGCGATCGCTGCAGCGGTGCTCGTACTGCTCCTACTTTTGGGGGTTCTAGGCTACGCGATCACGCGGCCCAGCATGTCGCTGTCGGCGAACCGCGTCCATCCCGGAGATTTGGTCCTCGTCAACGCAAAGCGCCTGCCGGCCAACCAGATCGGCGAGATACAGCTGCTGAGCCAGGTCTACAAGTTCCCCTTCCGTTCAGACGCCAACGGCAATGTAACGCGGCAGGTAGAGGTGCCGAACGATATTGAGATCGGCAGCCACATCGTTCGCGTCTGCTGGAACGGCTGCCGACTCCAGGCGACCCTGCGCGTAGTCGGATCTGGGGTCTCGCTCGCGAGTCCGACTGGAAACACGATGCCGACCCCATCCGTCGGCCCGAGCCCGACCGCAAGCACAAGTCCAAATCCGAAGTCGAGCCCAAGCCCTAGCGCTCGACCGAGTGGAGGGCCCGGTGCGAGCCCAACATCGAATCCCACTCCTGCGCCCAGCCCTACTCCGAAATTAACCCCCAGTCCGCCTCCGCCTCCCCCGCCAACCCCAAGCCCGACTATTACTTTGGTTTCGATCTCCAGCACCGGCAACACAACCGTCACTTTCCACTACTACTACGGCGGCTCCGCCACGATCACGATCCATCAGGGAAGCACCACCAAGTCAGTGACCAGGAGCGTCGCTCCAGGCAGTAATACGCAGGTGACCTTCGCAACCCCGGCCGGGTTCTTGGTGACCGCGCCACCTCTGGTTCCTCAGGCTTATGTCACGGTCGGCTCGCTAACCTCGAACTCGGTGAACGTCACGCTTTAGCGGGTCAAAACACCTCGGCCGCGATCAGGTCATCGAGGGTTTCACGTCGCCTCATCACGTGCGCTTCGCCGTCTCTGAGCATCAGCACCTCGGGCCGCGGTATGCCGTTGTAGTTGCTCGCCATCGCCAGGCAGTAGGCCCCCGCGGCGGGTAGTGCGATGACATCGCCAGCTTTCAGCTCGGGCATCTCGATGTCGGTGATCAGGATGTCGGTCGATTCGCAGTACTTGCCGGCGATCGTGACCTTGCCGTCTGACGCACGTTCCGGATCCGAGGCAAGGAACGCTTCATAACGCGCGCCGTAGAGCTTCGGCCTGATGTTGTCGCCCATGCCCCCGTCCACTGCGACGTAACGCCGCACCCCCGGGATTTCCTTGATCGAGCCGACCGTGTACAGGGCCATGCCGGCGGGCCCGGCGATCGACCGCCCGGGCTCGACAACGAGGTCCGGAACCTTGAGCCCCCTGCTCGCGCACCCGGACGTGAGCGCATGGCGTACCGTCTCCACGAACTGACGTGGGGTCGGCGGGTCATCGTCCCGCGTATACGCGATGCCCAGGCCGCCGCCGGCGCCGAGCTTTTGAGGCTCATAACCGAGACCGTCCCGAAGCTCGACCAGCAGGTCGAGCATGATCGCCATGGCGTCCGCGTACGGACGCAGAATGAGGATCTGCGATCCGATGTGCGAGTGCAGGCCGATCAGCTCGAGCCGGGGATGCTCGAGGGCTTGCTCAATGGCCCTCCGTGCGGCGCCGGATTCGATCGAGAAACCAAACTTGGAGTCGAGCTGTCCAGTGGATATGTGTTCGTGGGTGTCGGGCTTGACGCCAGGCGACAGGCGCAGCATCACAGGGATTCGCTTGCCTTCTGGAACGATGTCGCGCAGCATCTCGAACTCGTAAGAGCCGTCGATGACGATGATCGCGCCCGCTGCGCACGCCCCTTCCAGGTCTTCACGACTCTTGTTGTTGCCGAGGAAGTGGATGCCAACGCGAGGGAAGCCCGACTTCAACGCCAGGTGCAGCTCACCAGCTGAAACGACGTCCAGCCCCAGGCCCTCGTCGGCAATGACGCGCAGAAACTGCGGCGACGCAAACGCTTTGGCGGAATAGAGGACCTGGCCGGCGGAGCCGATCGCGGCAACGTACTCCGATGCGCGCTGCCGAACGGTAGCTTCGTCGTAGACATACAGCGGCGTGCCGTGGGCGTGCGCGAGGTCAAGCAGATCGCAGCCACCGACCTCCATGTGGCCCGCGCCATTGATTCCGTACGTGATCGGAAAAAGCATCTCTAACCCCTCCCCCGTCGGGCAGCGAGCTCGGGAGGAGCCAGCTTCAGAGGTTCGTTAGTTCGGTCCGGAGCCGCAGGAACCGCACGCGCCTCCGCAGCACCCGCCACCGCCGCTGCTCTCAAAGTCGAGAGACTGCGATGACTCGCTGCCCCCGGCGACGGCGAAGCTCGAAACCAGCACCCGGGTCTTGGTCGACTCGCAGGCGGGACACATCTGCGCAGTGTCACGCTCCGCGAACCTGGTCAGGACCTCGAAGGTCTCAGCGCAGCCTTCGCACCGATACTCGTAGATGGGCATCTCAGTGAACGATTCTAAGCTCGCCGAGCTCGTCCGATTGATCTCCGAGTGGCCAGGACTCATGGCGCGCCCAGATCTGGGCCTGGTCGAGGACGGACTCGTCTTGCTGGACCACCTCGGGAACGCCCGCACCCTGGTCGACGTCGGCACCGGTGCAGGTCTGCCCGGACTCCCGCTGAAGATCGCCAGGCCCGAGCTGCAGGTGACGCTCATCGAAGCCGACCAGGCCAAGGCGGCATTCCTGGTTCATGCCTGCGCGGTGCTGAATTTGGCCGGCGTTGAGGTGGTGGCGAGGCGCGCTGAGGATGCCGGGCACGACCCGCACCTGAGGGAGGCATTCGACGTCGCCGTGGCACGAGCGCTGGCCCCGATGCCGGTGCTCGTCGAGCTCTGCCTGCCGTTGGTTCGGGTCGGCGGGCGCCTGCTCGCGCAGAAGACCGAAGCCGAGGAACCAGCCCGAGCAGCTCGCGCGATCGATCTGCTGGGTGGCGAGCTGTCCGGTGTCCTGACGGCGCCGTCCGCGGCACGCAACACCGGAACCGTGGTCGTGATCTACAAGGCCCGCCCGACTCCAACGCGTTATCCGCGCCGCTCCGGCGTCCCCGCTCGCAGGCCGCTCTGACGTCCTAGAGCTGGCCGGCCAGCCTAATCTGGCGCCGCAGCACCCAACGGCTGGCCAGGTTGACGGCCAGAACAACGACGACAAGAACGAGCGCCGCGCCCCACGCCTGCTCCTGGAGTGACGGGTATGGCGTAAGCGCGTCATGGAACACGATCAGCGGCAGCGCCGACATCGGGTGCGTCGGATCAAGGCTCCAGAACCGGTTGCCGAAGCCCGTGAAGAGCAAAGGCGCAGTCTCGCCTGCCGCGCGAGCGATCCCCAGCAGGGCTCCGGTGATGACCCCCGGCGCGGCGGCAGGAAGCACGAGCTGGAGAGCGACGCGCCACCGTGGCAATCCGAGGGCCAGGCCCGACTCGCGCAGTGACGAGGGGATCAGCGCGACCGCGCCTTCGGTCGTGCGCATCACCACCGGCAGCATTAGCACCGCCAGCGCCACCGCCCCTGAGAATCCTGAGAAACGGTGGAACGGCGCCACGAGCAAGACGTAGCCGAACAGACCGATGGCGATCGAAGGCGCGCCCACGAGCACGTCGGCGGCCAGGCGCACCCAGCCCGCCCAGCGGGCAGCGCCATATTCGACCATGTGCACGCCGCTCACCACGCCCACCGGGATCGCCATCAGGGACGCGAGGCCCACCATGACGGCGCTGCCCGCGATGGCATGAGCGACGCCGGCCCCCGGAATACCCACCGGCCGCTCAACATTGAGAAAGAACTCGAGATGGCTGACAGCGGGGAGGCCTTTGACGACTGTGTAACCGAGCACGAGCCCGAGCGGTACGAGTGCAAGCCCGGTCAGCGCGTAGATCACGCTCAAGGCGAGCGAGTTCTTGAACCGTCGCCAAAGGTTGCCGCGGTTTATTGGGACCTGGCCTTTGTTGAGCGGACCAGCAAGAGGGCCGCAACGTTGATGGTGAACGTGACGAGAATCAGCACCAGGCCCAGCTCGACGAGCGCCGCCGGGTAGATCTGGCCGGTGGCTTCCGTGAACTCATTGGCGATCACGCTCGCCAGCGTGTAGCCGGGCGAGAAGATCGAGGTCGGGATCTCCGGGCGGTTGCCGATGACCATGGTGACCGCGATGGTCTCGCCGAGTGCACGGCCGAGAGCAAGAATCGTGGCTCCGAAGATTCCGGCGCGAGCAGCCGGGATCATCACTTTCCAGGCCGTCTCCCACCAGGTCGCGCCGAGCGCCACGGCAGACTCGCGGAGCCCCTTGGGCACGGCGCGGATGACATCGCGTGATACCGCCGATAGCGTCGGCAGGATCATCACCGCGAGCACCAGGGAGGCCGTGAAGAGGCTGGTCTGACTGGGGGGGCCGGACATGAAACCGATGAAACCGAGCCGCTGGGTGAGCGGTATCTCTGCATGGTCGAATACGAACGGCGCAAGAACGTATAGGGCCCAGATTCCGTACACGACGCTGGGAATCGCCGCCAACAGCTCGACCCCGGTGCCGGCCGCGCCACGAACTCCCTGCGCTCCCGGCTCCGCCAGCACCAGCGCAACCGCGATGCCGATCGGAAATGCGATGGCGATCGCGATCGCACTCGTGACCAGCGTTCCGTAAATGAAGGGAAGGGCGCCGAAATCGAGTGTGACCGGGTTCCAGCTGCTGTTCGCGAGAAACCCCAGGCCAAACCTGCTGACCGCCGGCGCGGCCTCCTCGTAGAGGATGACCACTATCGCAATGAGGACTAGGGGTGCGGCGCAGCTGACCAGTGCGGTGAGCAGGCGGAATCGATCCGGCGTGCGCCTCACGGTTACTGGAAGCCTCATTGACTCGATCAAGTGACCGTAGTGGGAAGGCGGTCGAGCCGGTAGCCGATCCCTCGCAGCGTCACGATCTCAAAGGGAGCCTTGCCGGCGAACTTCTCTCGCAGCCAGCGAATGTGGACGTCGATGGTCTTGCGATCGCCTGAGAACTCAGGGCCCCACACGTGCTCAAGCAGCGCGTCCCTCGTCTGCACGCGGCCCGGCCTGGCCAGCAGGTGGGACAGGAGGTCGAACTCCCGTGCGGTGAGCTTGATCTCCTTCCTGCGCAACAACACGCGCCGTGCGGCGCGGTCAAACACGAAGTCTCCGATGGAGTCCGTTTCCGGTATCGAGCCCGGCTCGCCGGCGGCGTCGTGCGACCGCCTCAGAACGGAGTTGACTCGGGCCAGCACCTCGCGGATAGAGAAAGGCTTGGTGATGTAGTCGTCCGCTCCGAGCTCGAGGCCGACGATCTTGTCGATCTCGGCGTCCTTGGCCGTGAGCATGATGATCGGCACCCGGCTCGTCTCGCGGAGCGCGCGGCAGAAGTCGAAGCCGCTCATGCCGGGCAGCATCAGATCGAGGAGGATGAGGTCAGGCTTAGATGTGCGCGCAGTCCGCAGCCCGATGGCCCCGTCGCTCGCCTCCTGGACGACGAAACCGGCGGCGGACAGGTTGTACTGGAGCATCTCGCGGATGCCCTCGTCGTCCTCCACCACGAGGACTCGAGGTGCCCCGGCGGCCGCGCGTCTCACCCCAGCTCCACGACCTGACCGGTTTCGAGGAACACGATGTCCTCCGCAACGTTGGTCACGCGGTCGGCAATGCGCTCCAGGTTGTGCGCGACCAGCAGCAGCGTTACTGCTCGAAGGGCGCCGTCCGGGTCGGTGCCTTTGGCCATCTCCGCGACCAGATCCTCAAACGTTCGGTGGTACAGGCGGTCGATCTCGTTGTCGCGTGCCGCGACCTCGCGCGCGTGATTGACGTCGCGATCGATGAGGGCCTCGAGGATGTCATGCATCTGGCGGATCGCAAGCTCTCCCATCAGCCCAAACTCGGCCCGCAGCAGCCGGTCGGGCAGTCCGCACAGCGTTCCGGTCATGCGCGCGATGCGAACTGCGTAGTCGCCCATCCTCTCGAGCTCGCTCGCGATGTACTGGACGCCCATCAGGTCGCGGAGGTCGCGGGCCACCGGCTGCTGGGTTGAGATGACCATGAAAACCTGCTCGCGGATCTGCCCAAACAGATCGTTGAGGTACCGATCGTCGTGCCTGACCTTTTCCGCAGCATCCGGGTCGCGACGCCGGAGAGCGTCGAGGGCGGCCTCGATCTGGGACTCCACGAGGGTGCCCATACGCACGAGCGACTCGCGAAGGGACGCGAGCTCCTTCTCGAGAGTGAGGCGGGGCATGTCTAGCCGAACCTTCCGGTGATGTAGTCCTCCGTGCGCCGGTCGCGTGGCTGGTTGAACAAGGCCGCGGTCGGCGCATATTCGATCAGCTCACCGAACCTGCCCGAGGGGTTCATGAGCAGAAAGGCGGTGAAGTCGGATACGCGGGCGGCCTGCTGCATGTTGTGAGTGACGATCACGATGGTGTAGTCACGTGCCAGCTGGACCATGAGGTCTTCGATCTTGAGCGTTGCGATCGGGTCGAGGGCCGAGCACGGCTCGTCCATTAGGATCACCTGCGGGTTGACGGCCAGGCAGCGGGCGATCGACAGACGCTGGAGCTGCCCACCGGAAAGCGAAGTTGCCGGCGCGTGGATACGATCCTTGACCTCATCCCAGAGCGCCGCCGCCTCGAGGCTTCGCGTTACCGCTTCGGCCGTCCTCTCCGCGCTCCATCCAAGGAGCCGCGGGGCAAAAGCGACGTTGTCGCGAATCGACATCGGAAACGGGCTCGGGCGTTGGAACACCATACCGATCTTCTGGCGCAGCTCCAGCAGCCGGCTCGTCGTGATGATGTCCTCGCCGTCGCAGAGCACCGAGCCCTGTGCTCGCGCGCCGGGTACCAGGTCGTACATGCGGTTGAAGACTCGCAGCAGGGTGCTCTTTCCGCACCCGGACGGCCCGATTATGGCCGTGATCCGCTTCTCAGTGATGTCGAGCGTGATGTTCTTGAGCGCCTGCAGCTTGGCGTAATAGAAGGAGAGACGGTCGACCTGCAGCTTGGCCGTGCCGCCTTCGAGCGCGCGAAGCTCGGGCTTCAACAGTTCCACCCGCGGTTGCCTGTACGCCCCTGCGTCCGCCACCCGATTCGACGATAGGGCGGCAAGGTTAACCAGACCTTATGCGTTCGTTAAGGCTTCGCCGGTAGCGCGACGACGAACACCTGGCCGCCTTCTGGCGCGGCCTCGGTCCAGATTCTGCCTCCGATCGCCTGCACCAAGTGCTTCGAGATGGCCAGTCCCAGCCCGAAGCCTCCCGCTTCGCGCGGGCGCGCGCGATCCACCTTGTAGAAGCGCTCGAATACCCGGTTCCAGTGCTCGGGCGAGATGCCCGGTCCGCGATCACGGACGCTGATGCGGACGGTCTCGTCGACGATGCCTGCGGCAACATCGATGGCTGACTTCGGGGGTGAGAACTTGGCGGCGTTGTCGATCAGATTGCCGAGCGCCTGCGCAAGCTTGGCGCGGTCCGCGGAGATGACCAGGCCTTCGGCTATGGCGACGGCCACCCGCTGCTGGCCGACACGGACACACACTTCATTGACCAGCTCCGCGAGGTCAAAGGCGCTTACCTCGACCGGGGGGGTGCCGGAGTCCAGCTCAGCGAGCTGACGAAGGTTGTCGACGATGCCGCTCAACAGGTCCGCTTCTTTGATCAGCCGCTGCGCAAACCGTGCGCGGTCCTTAGGAGGAGGGTCGCGAAGCAGGCTTTCGGCGGTCAGCCGAAGGGAGGTAATGGGCGTCTTCAGCTCGTGCACGAGATTGGCGACGAACTCCTGCCGGACCTTTTCCAGGCGGCGCAGCTCAGTGACGTCCGTCAGGAACATGAGCGTCTCACCCGAGCGCGGCCCTGGCACCAGCTTCGAGCGAACGATGCGGCGGTGGTGGACGAGCTGCGTCTCGCGCTCCGGCGTGCCCGCCCGCAGCACGGCTGCGAGGTTGCCTTCGAGCGTGACCTCGATCAGGCTGGCCGGCAGCCGCGCAAGTTCAATGTCGAAGTAAATCCGCGCGGCCTCGTTGGCAGCGATGATGCGCTGGTCGCGATCCAGGAGGAGCGCCATCGCCGGCGCCTCTTCGATGAGGTCCTCAAACGGTCGGAGCGGCGGCAGGTCGGACTCGGGTCGCGCTCTTCTCCGCCAGCGATCCCAGATCACCGCCGCGAGTATAGGAGCGCGCACTTGCACCCACTCTTAAGCGCCGATTAACCCGGTCATAACCGGTGCCCGCTAGCGTGTCGACGGGAATGATGCGATCGCATGATAGGCGGAGGGGATGGATGCTGAAAGTTGGTCTCAATAGTCGCTCGCTGGTGGCAACGGTGCTGCTCGGTGTCGTACTGACATGCGGTGGGAACGGGCCAAACACATCGGTCGATGTCGGCCACGGGTCATTGACAGGTGCGGGGGCGACGTTCCCCGAGCCCTTCTACTCAAAGGCTTTCTACCTGTACAGCCAGACCTATCCGCAGGTGTCAGTCAACTATCAGGCCGTCGGCTCAGGAGCCGGAATCCAGCAGTTCACGAAGGGAACGGTCGACTTCGGGGCCAGCGACGTACCTATGCAGGCGGCTGAGATCGCCGCCGCCGGGGGGCCCGACTCGCTTGTCCAGATCCCCACGACCCTGGGTGTGGTCGCAATCGTCTACAGGCTGTCGGGGGTAAGCAAGGTCCAGCTCGATGGGCCCACCCTGGCCGGCATCTACCTCGGCCATGTCAAGCAGTGGAACGATTCCGCCATCGCAGCACTGAACACCGGGGTCAGTCTGCCGAGCACCGCGATCACGGTCGTGCACCGCTCTGACGGCAGCGGCACAACTTACCACTTCGCCGACTATCTGGGAAAGGCCTCAGACGAATGGAAGTCGAAAGTCGGTGTCGCCAAGTCGTTGCAGTGGCCGGCCGGCATCGGAGGCAAAGGCAACGACGGGGTGGCGCAGGCCATCAAACAGACGGAGGGCGCGATCGGCTACGTCGAGCTCGCCTACGTGGTCCAAACCGGTATGCAGATGGCGTGGCTCAAAAACAAGAGCGGCAAATTCGTGCAGGCGAGCGTGGCTGGGGCAACGGCGGCGGCGGCTCAGAATTCGAACGCGAGCCCATCGAACTTCTCGATCACCGACGAGCCTGGCGATACCTCCTACCCGATCGCCGGCTTCAGCTGGATCATAGTCCGAACATCCATCAGCGATGAGGCGAAGGGCAAGGCCATCGTCTTCCTGCTCAGGTGGCTCGTCACCGACGGGCAGGCGTATGGAACGGACCTGCAGTACGCGCCCCTGCCCAAGGGTGTCCAGGAGCTCGCTCTCGCGAACCTGAAGCGCATCAGCTCCGGGGGCAAGCTGATCCTGGCCTGACCACCGGACGGCGGTCCGACTCCCGGCTGGCTTACGCTTAGCCCGGGGGTAGTGAGAAATTGAAGCTCAGCCTGGTGCCGCGCGAACGGCGCTTCTACGAGCTGTTCAGGAAACAGGGGGCGCTGATCGCCGAGACCCTCTCCGAGCTCAGCAAGTCCCTCCTGGAAGGTCGGAGCAGGCATCCGCGGTTGCGGGACCTCGAGCACCTGTGCGACGACGTCACGCACGAGATCTACAGGCTCACCAACCGCACCTTTGTTACGCCCATGGACCAGGGGGACATACTGCTGTTGGCACACTCGCTCGACGAGGTTGTCGACCTGGCCGAGGAGTCCGCCGACAAAATCGATCTTTATAGCGTCGGCGAGATCACAGACTCAGCCAAGCAGTTGGGCGAGTGCCTCGACCAGGCCGGGAGGGAGCTGGTGAAAGCCCTCGAGAGACTCGAGGACTTCAGCGGCATCGACCCGATCCTCAACGAGATCCATCGGCTGGAGAACGAGGGCGATCGGCTGACGCGCTCGGCGCTGAAGGACCTGTTCAACGCCAACCACCGGACACCGGTAGACGTGATCAAGTGGAAGGACATCTACTCGCTGCTCGAGGCGACGATGGACGAATGCGAGCACTGCGCTGAGGTGATCGGCACGCTGTCAATCAAGAACGCCTGAAGGCGCTTACACACCGAGGCGATTGACCAGCTTCACTACGCGGCGAAGGTGACCGAAACCGCAGTCGTGCTGTGGGTCACGATCGCGATTGCTGTCGCGTTCGATTTCACAAACGGATTCCATGACACCGCCAACGCAATCGCCACGTCCATCTCTACTCGCGCGCTCTCTCCACAGGCGGCTGTGGGTCTCGCGGCTGTGTTCAACCTGATCGGCGCCGTGGTCACCGTAGCCATCTTCCAGGCCAAGGTCTCGAACACCATCGCCAGCACACTTGCCTTCAAGGCGGGTCTGGTAGTCATCATCGCAGCGCTTCTAGGCGCCATCTGCTGGAACCTGATCACCTGGTACCTGGGGCTGCCGAGCAGCTCCACCCATGCACTCATCGGCGGGCTGTGCGGAGCCGGCATCGCGGCCGCCCATGGATTCAGCGGCATCAGGCTGTCGGCTCTACTGAGGCAAGTGGCAAGCCTGGTGATCTCACCACCGATCGGGTTCGTCGCGTCCGCCGCATTCGTCACGGTGCTCTTGCTGCTGGTGCATCGGTTGCACTTAGCACCGGGTCCCCTCAATCGAACTTTCCGCGCACTGCAGGTCGTCACTGCTGCGTTCGTCTCTTACTCGCACGGGGCCAACGACGCCCAGAAAACGATGGCGGCGATGACCCTTGCCCTCGTCGCGGCCGGCGATCTCCCGAAATTCGAGGTGCCCTTGTGGGTGGTGTTCCTGTCAGCCGCAACCATCGCGTTCGGCACCTATGCCGGCGGCTGGCGCATCATCCGCACACTCGGTTGGAGCATTCTCAAGCTCGACCCAGCGACCGGCATGTCCGCGCAGCTCGTGGGCGCCAGTGTAATTCAGGTGGCGACTGTGGTAGGTCTTCCCGTGAGCACGACCCACGTGATTACCGGCTCGGTGATGGGGGTCGGCGCCGGCCGCAGACTGTCCGCCGTGAAGTGGGGAGTTGGCGCGAACATTGCTGCCGCATGGATCGTGACGATCCCAGCGACCGCAATCATCGCGTGGATCATGTACGCCATCTTGACAACGGCTGGTTTGCGTGGATGAATAAGCCCTGTCGAGAGGTATGCTCGCGCGAGTAAGCTCTCATGAGTCTCGCGTTTGGAGCGATATGCAGCACACGACCTAGCCCGACGATTAAGCAGACGAAGGAGCAATGGTGGCAACAAAGATTCTCGAGATGACCGATGTGAACGTCGTCCGCGCCGCGGGCGGCGTCCTCTGCCGAGACGGTGCTTCCGGCGAGACCGAGATCGCCATCATCCATCGGCCCGCGTATGACGACTGGACCCTGCCGAAAGGCAAGGTCGAGCCAGACGAGAAGCCAGAGGAGTGCGCGCTGCGTGAGGTCCGCGAGGAGACAGGCTTTCGCTGTGAGCTCGTCCGGCCGCTCGGGTGTACCGCGTATGTCGACCGGCGCGGCCGCGACAAGGTCGCGTGCTACTGGTCGATGCTGGCCAAGGGCGGGCGATTCCGTCCCGGGATCGAGGTCGACAAGCTGGTGTGGCTGCCGGTCGAGGCGGCGGTCAAGCGCCTGACTTACTCGCGCGACCAGGCCCTGATCGCGCAGCAGGACCTGCCCTAGGC
>DASXTG010000130.1:0-6009 GCA_036505515.1 Candidatus Dormiibacterota bacterium
CGCCACCAACCCATGCTCGGAATTCGTTTTTTTGGATGACACCGCCTGCAATTTGTTGTCGCTCAACCTGATGAAGTTCCAGGCCGAGGACGGAACCTTCGACGTCGATCGATTCCGCCGCGCGGTGGACGTCTGCTTCACCGGCCAGGAGATCATCGTCTCCAACGCCTCCTACCCCACCCCGGCGATCGGCAAGAACTCGGAGGCGCTGCGCCCGCTCGGCCTCGGCTACGCCAACCTCGGCGCGCTGCTGATGTCGATGGGACTCGCCTACGACTCGGATGAAGGCCGACGCTTCGCCGGCGCCATTACCGCGATCATGACCGGTCAGGCGTACGCGCAGTCGGCACGCATGGCGCAGGCCAAAGGCCCTTTCAGCGAGTACCCGAAGAACCGTGAGCCGATGCTGCGCGTGATGGAGAAGCACCGCGCTGCGGCGTACCAGCTGAGCACGTCGCCGGAGTCGGTGGACGTAGTCCAGGGGGCGCGCGCGACTTGGGACGACGCCGTCAAGCTCGGCCGCGCGCACGGCTACCGCAACGCGCAGGCCACGGTCCTCGCACCGACCGGAACTATTTCCCTGATGATGGATTGCGACACCACCGGGATTGAACCCGACTTGGCCCTGGTCAAGTACAAGAAGCTCGTCGGTGGCGGCCTGCTCAAGATCGTCAACAACACCGTGCCGGCCGCGCTGCGCAAGCTGGGCTATAACAGCAGCGAGGTCAAGGACATCGTCGAGTACATCGACGAGAACGACACCATCGAGGGCGCCCCACAGCTGCTCGACGAGCACCTCAAGGTCTTCGACTGTGCGTTCAAGCCGGTCAAGGGCTCACGCTCGATCGCGCCCATGGGCCACGTGCGGATGATGGCCGCGGTTCAGCCGTTCATCTCCGGCTCGATGTCCAAGACCGTGAACCTGCCCACCGAGGCTACGGTCGAGGACATCCAGCAGACCTACCTGGAGTCGTGGAAGCTGGGCCTCAAATGCATCGCCATCTACCGCGACGGCTGCAAGCGCTCACAGCCGCTGTCGACGTCGCTTGATAAGGAAAAGAAAGTCGCCGAAGTCGAGTACCGCGCGATGCGACGCCGGCTCCCAGACGAGCGCAAGTCCATCACGCACAAGTTCGACATTGCCGGCCACGAGGGCTACCTCACGGTCGGCATGTTCGAGGACGGCCAGCCGGGCGAGCTGTTCGTGACCATGGCCAAGGAGGGCTCGACCATCTCGGGCTTGATGGACGCCTTTGCGACGCAGACCTCGTACGCGCTGCAGTTCGGCGTCCCGCTCAAGTTCATGGTCGACAAGTTCAGCCACATGCGGTTCGAGCCGTCCGGGTTCACCAAGAACAAGGAGATCCCGATCGCGAAGTCGATCGTGGACTACATCTTCCGCTGGATGGCGAGCCACTTCCTGCCGGTCGAGGACCAGGACGAGGCCGGCGTCGTGCGCCGCGATGCACCGGTACCGCCGGTTCCCGACTCAGACCCAAAGCCGATAACTGGAGGCTCCGAGCTGAAGGTGATCGCCACACCTGCGAGCGGTGTTCAGAAGATCGCCTTCATCAACACGGACGCCCCGGCATGCCCGGACTGCGGCGCGATCACGGTGCGCTCAGGCTCGTGCTACAAATGCCTGAACTGCGGAGCGACGACCGGCTGCAGCTGAACACGTGAACGCGGGATCTACAACACGTCCGGGTCGAATGTGACCTCGATGAGCGGGCTGTAGCGAACCATCGTTTCGAGGTCGTCGCGGCCCCAGGTGTGGGCGACATGTGGCAGAACCTCACGCCGCTCGGTTTCGACATCGATGATCCGCGCGGTCGCCGGCAGGTCAGCCTGGACCCTGCCTTTGAGGTGGAAGGTCAATTTGGGGTTCGCCCCGAGGTTGGCGATCCAGCTGCGGCGCCGGCGAAACGGGATTCCGCTGATGTAGATGCGGCCGTCGATGTTGTGGAACATGATCTCGATTCGTCTGGGCCGGCCGGAGCGCCGCCCAGTGGTGGTGATGTCGATGGTGTGGCCGCGCGCAAGCGCTGACCTGACGGCGTCGGTCGTTGCTCGCATCTCTTACAGCGCAAGCTGCGCGCCGCGGGTTCTATTCCGACGCGGCGCCGCTCTGATCCGCCCGGATGGACGCCAGGGATCGCCGCTGCTCACCGTTGGTCTCGAAATTGTCAGGAGCGAGCCAGGCCTCGAACCCCGCGCGAATCGGCGGCCACTCGCGATCGAGGATCGAAAACCAGGCCGTGTCGCGGTTGCGATCCTTGACCACCAGGTGCTGCCTGAACACGCCCTCATATCTGAAGCCGAAGCGGAGAGCGGCTCCGAGCGAACGCTCATTGAGTGCATCGCACTTCCATTCGAGCCTTCGGTAGCCGAGGTCGAAGGCGTGGCGCACCATGAGGTAGATGGCTTCGGTCGCCTGACGTGTGCGCTGCAGCGCGGGCGAGAACCAGATGTGCCCGATCTCGATCACTCCGTGCTCGGGCACCATTCGCATGAAGCTGGCCATACCCGCCGGACGGTTGGTGGCCAGATCGACCACAGCCACGAACAGGGGATCGTTCGACGTTGCGAAGGCGCCGAGCCACGTCGTGAACTGGTGCAGGCCGGCAAACGGCCCGTACGGGAGGTACATGAACAGCTCATGCGCGGCGCCATCTTGATCTGAGGCGTCGTAGAGGGCTTTTCCATGCCGCTGCACGTCGATCGGCTCGAGGCGCACCGTGTTGCCCTGAAGCAGATCGCGCTGCGGCAGACGGGCCGGGGTCCAGTGAAGTTGCTCGTCGATCACGCCTCCTATTCTGGGGAGTGGTCCTGGGTCCACGAATAAGGCGAGCTGGGCCGATGTTCTCGTAACGTAGGAACACTGATGAGCTCCAAAGTCCAGGCGGACACGAAGACTGATTCCCTCGTCGTTCCTCGGGAGCGAAGCTCAGATCCGATCGACCCCGGCGTGAGGATCGGGCATGTTCACCTGAAGACGGCCAACCTCGACCGCGTGCACCACTTCTATGTCGACATCCTCGGTTTCGACGTCGTCTTTCGGATGCCGACTGCTCTGTTCGTCTCGGCGGGCGGCTACCACCACCACCTCGCTTTCAACATCTGGGAGTCCGAAGGCGGCTCTCCCCCACCCGCTGGCACAACGGGCCTCTACCACGTGGCCATCAACTACCCGACGCGGGCCGCGCTGGGCGATGCCCTCCGCCGGCTGGTCAAGGCGGGGTGGCCGCTTGATGGGGTCAACGACCACGGCACCCACGAGGCGCTGTACCTACGCGATCCCGACGGCAACGGGCTCGAGTTCGCCTGGGACCGGCCCGAGGATCAGTGGCCGCGCGACGCGGAAGGCCACCTTACGTTCGGCAACCGGCGACTCGACCTGGACGGCCTCCTCAAGGAAGGGCTCGAGCCGGAAGCCTGAGGGCGACCGGAATTCCGGCCAGTCCTACCGCGGCGAGCAGCCCCAACGCCAGGTAGGCGTTGGCGATCACGGCCTGCGTAAGTAGCACGAGCACCAGTCCGCCGAGGTTGCCCGCCATCATCAGGAAGCCGACCGCCGCGCCCTGTCGTTCAGGCCCGGCGTGGATCTCCGACCAATCCAGAACCACAGGAAGGCTGGCGAGCAGCACGAAACCCTCGACAAAGAGCCAGACCCCCACCCAGATCACCTCGTGCACCAACGCCATGGCTGCGAACGACACCGCGGTCGTCGCCAGCGCCCCGATCAGCATCAGTCGACGGCCATCGCGCGAAGCGGCAAATGGCGCCAGCACGGCGGCGCCGAGGATCCCGGCGAAAGTCATCACCGCGACCAGGCTGCCCGCAGCTCCCCCCTCGCCGAACGGGGCGAGGATCGGCTGCAGGTAGGTGGCGACTGCGTTGTACGTGCCCATGCCGATGAACACGAGGGCTGCCAGAGTCCACATGAACCGGTCGCCCGCGAGCCACCGGATGCTCACCCCGACCGCGGGATCGTCACGGAACGCGGGTGGGGTCCGAAGCAAGACGACCACCAGCCCCGCCGCGATGACCGCGGGCACCGCCTGCAAAGCAAGCAGCAAGGGCAGCCCGCCCGTTGCGAACAGCGGCCCCCCGCTAAGGACCGCGGCCAGGATGCCCACGAAGAGCGCGGCGGTTCCAATCGAGATAGCGGCCGCGCGCTCATTCGGAGGGAAGTAGCGCGCCGCGACCTTGGTGATGCTGTTGAGGACCAGAGGCTGGCCCGCGGCGACCACAAGCTGTCCTGCGAGCTGCCACACGAACGAGCTGGGCGCGATCAGACGGACCAGGGCACCTGCTCCCGTGAGGACGGCGCCGGCCCTGAGCGCCTGCTCGAAGCGGGAGTCCAGCCAGCGGCCGGTGGGCAGCGCAAGGAGTATGTAGACCCCAGGAAAGATGACGGCGAGGTCGCCGACGGTGCCCACATCCACGTGCATCACGCTCGCCGTCTGCGTGTCGATGGCTGCGAAGCTCAGCCAAAGGAGCTGGGTGCACGCCGCGAGCATCGCGTAACCGGCAAGGACGAACCAGCGCGACGCGGAAACGGAAGAGGGCGCGTCAACAGTCGCGGTCAAGCTAGGCCCGGCCCCGGTTCAGCCGCGCGTAGATGCCATGAAGCTGACCGTAGAGCTGCTTGAACTCGCGATACATGGGCTCGTAAACGGCACGCGCCGCGGGGTCGGGGTCGTACGCGTCCGTGACACGGACGAGCTCGCGCACATCGTCAAGCGAGATCCTGCCCATGGACATCGCGGCGAACAGCGCCGCACCGCGCAAGTTCGCGAACATGGGATCCGCCACCCGCTCGATTCGCCGCCCAAGGATATTGGCGTGGATCTGGCACCACAGGTCGGAGCTGGCGCCGCCGCCCAGGATCCTGAGGGTTGGGATCGGACGTCTCACAAAACCTTCCACCGCGTCGAGGAGCCAGCGCGCGTTGAAAGCGACCCCCTCCAGCAGCGCGCGGACGAGGTGCCGGCGGTCGGTGGTCAGAGAGAGGTTGAGGAACCCCCCGCGCAGCGTGCGGTCCTCGACCGGCGTGCGCTCTCCCTTGAGCCACGGTGTGAAGATCACACCACCAGATCCCATCGGCACGCGCGAAGCGAGTGAGCAGAGCTCGTCGAACGAGGCGTCGAAGAGCGAGTCACGCAACCACCGAAGACACAGTCCTGCGGTCTCGTGGTTGTTGGCGACCAGGTATGCGCCCCGACGCAGGCCCGGCACAGTCGCCATCTGGTGGATCACATCCGTCCGCTTGAACGGGACCTCGCATGCGATCCACGAACTGGTGCTGATGGTGACGTGAGCCTCGTAGGGCAGCACCGCGCCGGAGCCGATGAAGGCAGTGTGGAGGTCGGGAACACCCGCCACCACCGGCACCGATGGGATGCCAAGGTCATCGCCGACTTCGGGTAGGACCCTCCCCAGCACGCTGCCCGTCGGGATCAGCGGTGGCAGGCGAGCCGCATCACGCCCCGAGCGAGTGATCAGCTCGGGCACATAGGCCGGTCTGGCTCCGGGCCGGTTGTCGGTCAGCCAGGACAGGATCATCGACGCGGGAGTCGCTGCGCGCCGCCCTGTGAACCGGAGGCCGACGTAGTCGAGCGGTTCGAGCAGCGTCGCGGTGCGTGAGTAGACCTCAGGCTCGCAGTTCCGGATGTAGAGCTCGTGTCCCAGAGGATCAGCGCCATTCGGTGACGGCGCGCCGCCCGTGATCTGGATCCAGCGCAGCATGTTCCCGGGTGAGTAGCCGAAAAATGAAACCGGCCCGCCCATCTTCATCGACGAGAACCTGCCACCCCTGGTGTCGGACCAGAGCAGGCAGTCGTGAACCGCTCGGCCCTCGGTGTCCACCGGCACCGTTGAGCCCCACTGGCCGGTGATGCCGATGCCGGCGAGGTCTTCTGAGGAGGCCGGCTTCGCATTTATGACGGACCGCACGCCGGAGCAGATCTGATCCCACCACTCGCCAGGGTCCTGCACCGCGCCGCC
>DASXTG010000131.1:0-30149 GCA_036505515.1 Candidatus Dormiibacterota bacterium
CCTCCATAACAAGCTCCTTTCGTCGGAGCCGTCTGCGGCTCGCGAACTAGGCCGCAGTATGGCACGTGTCATCCCTGCAACTACGGGCCGAAAATACACGCCGACCAAGGCAACCACCGCGCCAATGAACGTCCGTATCAAGCCGACGATTAGCGTTTCGGCGTTCACGCCCAGGGCGCTAACCGCGGGCCGTCCGGCGTCGACCGAAATCGCCGATTTCGAACTCAAAGTTGGTCGGGGGCCCGGGATTTGAACCCGGGGCCTCACGGTCCCGAACTCTGAGAACTCCCGTCCAGAACTGTCGGAAACGATCGGTTTCAGTTCGAAACGTCTGAGCTCCGGACGGTCTGCGTCCAGATTTGAAGGATTTTTCCAGCCAATTACTACACGAAGTACTACAGAGTCTTTGTCCGACGTCTTCTGGCCGGGGATCAGCTGGCACGAGCGCGGAGGCAGTACTTGGCAAAGTACGGCATGTCCCAGCGATCTTGACTCGTATCGCCCGATTCGGGGAAAGCGTGATCCGGCCGTGGGATCACGCCTGACTGACGGCGGCTCTCCGGAAGGCGGGCATCACGTCGGCCGCGAATTGTTCCAGTTGCTGCGTCTCATAAGGTGCCTGCAGGGATAGCACGACGTGCCTCGCACCCGCCCTAACATAGGCGGCCACCTGTTCAATGACCTCCGGCGAGGTCCCCGCCAGCATTGTCGGTTTGGCGACTGCCGGGTCTTCACCACGCCGCCTCGCGATCCGGTTCAGGACTTGCTCGGCGTCCTTCGGGTTCTCGGCAATGGCCAGAACGGCATTGATGGACTTCTCGATCGACTGAGGGTCGCGCCCAGCTTCATGACAATACGTGTCGATCAGCTTCGATTTCTGCGCAAAGGCCGCCGGCGAGAGCTGGAAGATGTTCCAGGCGTCGGCCTGTCGAGCCACTACTCGCAGCGTGAACTTCTCACCTCCTCCTCCAAGTAGGATCGGGGGATGGGGCTTGCGCACAGGCTTCGGCTCGCAGTAAGCCTCACTGAGCTCGTAGTACCTGCCTTTGAAGTTCGTGACGTCCTGCGTCCAAAGCATCCTGATCACGTGGCAGGCCTCCTCTAGGCGGCTGATTCGCTCGGGGGTTGGAGGGAAGGGGATGCCGTAGCCGAGGTGGTCGGGCTCGAACCACGCTGCCCCCAAACCGAGCTCAAGACGCCCCCCGCTGATGACGTCAAGAGTCGCAGCCATCTTGGCGAGAACAGAGGGATAGCGGTACGTATTGGCGGTGACCAGAATACCAACTTGAAGACGCGGGACCTGGGTGGCGAGGGCCGATAGTGTGGTCCAGGCCTCGTAGCAAGCGGCCGAGCGATCTCCGCTCGGCGGCATCATGTGGTCGAAAAGATAGGCGCTGTCGAAGCCCAGTCGCTCAGCCAGCCGCCAAGTGTCCCGGATCGCCTCCCAGGTCGTGCCCGTTGGCGTGGTCTTGATCCCAAACCGGATTTGCTGAGGTGTGGCCACCGGCGGCATCAGACGCTGTCGGCTAGGGTCTCACGCCCCGGCCGCACGGACTTCGAGTGCAATTCAGCCTGCGTCAGTCGTTGACTGGAATCCTGCATGTGCCGGCGTAGCAAACTCACCACCTGCGTGCTCGCTCCAGCCTCGAGTGCTTGGAAGATCTCAACATGTTCCGAGAGGACATCGCGCCTGTTGGGATAGAAGGGTGCGAGGCGGTTGAGACACATCCGTGTCTCCGCCTGGAGTGTTTCGAAGATTCGGTTCAGCCTGGGGCTGCCAGCCGCCGAGACAATAGCTGCGTGGAATCTCAGATCTGCCTCGACGATGTTCCTCCAGATACCGCTCTCCTCGACCTTATGCATCTCATCCAGCGCCGCCCCGACGGTGCGCAAGCGCTGTCGATTGGACGGTACAAGCAAGCTGGCCGCCGCGGTCTCGATCAATTCTCGGATGAAGTAGACGTCAGCAATGTCTTCCGCGTTGAACTGCTTGACGAACACGCCGCGGTTACGGTCGTTCCACAGGAGGCCTTCCTGGAGCAGGTGCTGCAGCGCCTCACGAACCGGGCCCCGACTCACGCCCAGCTCTGCGGACAGCCGCATCTCCACGAGCTGGGCGCCGGGAAGAAGCGTGCCTTCGAGGATCTCTTCTCGGATCCGACCGGCGATTCGCGCCGCCGTGCTGGTGTCAGTCCGTGGCGGCCCGACTGCAGTAAGGCGAGTTGGCCTGGCCATGGGCATCCTTGGTTCAAGCTATCGGGTGGACAAGTCGCGACAACACGGAGTCAGGCTCAGTACACAGGAGGGGTCAGGGCCGGGCCGCTACATGCAGCAAGTCCATCGCATCGTCGACCGAAGCGCCCAAGCGCAGAATCGCCGAGAGGGCCGAGACCATGCCGACTGGATTCCGGGACTGCCATATCTTTCTGCCCATCGCGATCCCGGCCGCACCGGCATCCATGGCGCCGCGGACCATCGCTAGCACTTCCCGTTCGTTCTCTGTCTTCGGACCACCGGCGATGAGCACCGGTACCAAGCTGTACCTCACAACCCGCTCGAACGAAGTGGGATCGCCCGTGTACCAGGTCTTGATGAAGTCCGCCCCCTCCTCGGAGGCGATGCGCACCGCAAGGCGCATCTCGTCAACGCTGTAAGGACCGTCATAGGGGACAGCGTTCGGCCCTCCAAGGGGGAGGATCTCGGCCAGGAGAGGTATGCCCAGCTGGCTGCATTCGTCGGCGATCGCGCCAAGCTCAGGGAGTTGCTCATCTTCGGTGCCACTACCGATGAAGAAAGTGGGCACGACGGCGTCAGCACCATTCCTGACGGCGCCCTCGACATCGGCCAGGACCAGTTGCTGGGTCTCGAGTCCCGGCGAAAGTCCGGAACGCCCGGTGATGCGTTGAATCCAGCCCGCTCGACCGGCGAAGGCGCTGGCGGTGGCGGCTGCCAATCCTCGGCGCATCAAGAAGGCATTCACCCCCGCCCCCGCCAGCTTCGCAACCAGCTCGGTCGGACTCTCAAGTTCAACATATCCGGGCTCTTCGATTCCGTGATCCATTGGGACGATCAAAGACGTATGCGACTTGCTGTCGAACAGGCGGCTCAGCCGGAGCATCTTGCCGAGGCCAGTTGCCACGTGTCTCTTTCTCCCGCCGCTAGGCTTCCGTAGCCGTTGCTTCGCCCGCGATCTCCACGCGACCGGCTGTTCTGGGCAGACGGCCGCGACGCTGACTAGGGATGGCGACAAAGTAGATCACCAACCCGATCGCCACCACGGCCAGAAAGCCTCCACCGATGACGCTCACGTTGGACCAGACCAGGATGGCCACCAGGACCAAGGACCATAGGAAGGCGACCCAATCGATCAGGGTCCCCCAGCGGCCATTGCTGTAGGGATGGGCCGGTAGCGGGGCCCGACGCTTCCGGGCGATGATCACCGCAAGAAGTACCGTGTAACCCGCCGCCCACACAAGCGCGACCATGGTGACAAGGATGGTGAGGAGCGTGGTCCAGAGCATAAGCAGCACGGAGATCACCGCTGACACCAGTACCGCCACGATTGGCACGCGGTCAGCGTCCAGCATCCCGACGTACCTGGCCAAAGGCAGCTGACCATCCCGAGCTTGTGCCCAGAGCACGCGTGCGGCCGTCAGAAGCAGGATCATCATGTTGATCACCAGCGAGAGGACGGCGAGCACGCTGAATACCTGTGCCGGCACGAAGCCGAGCACGTTCTGGAGCGCGTATCTCAGCGGCTCCGGAGCTGTCGCGGTGGCGTGGAGGTCCGGCATGGCAAGAAGCGCAAGGAAGATCATCACGCTGCCGAAGACGAGAGCACCCAGGTTCGCGTAAACCATTCCCCGGGGCACGGACCTGGCCGCGCTCTTGGTTTCCTCACCTGCCGTGCCGCTCGCATCGAAGCCCGAGATGACAAAGGCGGGCACGAGCATCGCGAACAGGAAAGGCGCCAGAACCGACTGACCAGGCGGAACCACCCCGGCCGTGGTAAGTACGTAGCTGACAGAGTGAAACGCGTGGGGGCTCACGATCCAGGCGACGAGGACGCCCAGGATGGCAATCGCGATGGCACCGAATTCGCAGAAGACTCCGAAGACGTTGTTGATGTAGGCGCCGTACTTGATGCCGATCACGTCGACCACGGTGCATACGGCAATTAGGAGGAGAGCTCCAAGGAAGATCGGCCAGGTGCCCGCGAGCGAGAGGCCAAACCATGCGGCCACGAAGACGGCCAGCCCAACGGCCTCACCGGACACGGCGAAGATGTGGGCGGCGAAGAGCCAGTAGCCCACCTGCCAGCCCAGCCAGGGCCGGGCGAGACGGCTGATGATCTGGTACGACCCTCCAGCGAGCGGATATGCCGAGCACACGTCCGCGACTGCCAAGGCGACAACGATTTGAAGCGACGCGGCGACGATCCAGGCCAGCAGCATCAACGGACCTACGGTGTTGAGGCCGATGCCAAAGACCAGGTTGATGCCGCCAGCTACGGCGATCATCGTGAATTGAACACCGAAGCTCGAGAACGCTCCGATCGCCCGCTTCAGCTGCTGCTGATAGCCCAACTGGCCGAGATACACCTCGTCAGTGGCTGTGCGTGCGTCTAGGGCCGCGTCATCGAGGGAAAGAGGCTCGGATTGCATGCTCATCAAGAACCCTCCCAAGCCAACCCGGCGCCTCTGAGCGCGAGGCGCCGATCTAAGAAAGTTGCCGCGACTGGACGAGCCTAGCCGCGGTCGCTTAGATTGTCAACAATCTTGTCGACAGCACGCGCCAGAGCCCAGGGATGATGGTCAGTCGGATCTGCTCAGTCGCCGAGGCGTGTCCGGCTTATAGCAAGACGGCCCAAGCCGACGATCAGCCTTGGCGTCATCCTGACAAGAGCCGGGACATCGGAGCGGTCAATGCGGATAGTGGCGGGCCAGGCGCCCATTTGCCCGACGAGCGTGAGGCGTCCGCCTTTCAAGGAGACCGTCTTGATTTCGAAAGGAAACTCGCCGACGGGCGAACTGACTTTCATCGGGATCCCAGTGCTGGGGTGGAGCCCAATTCTGCGGCCGCTTTCTTGACCGCCTCGACGACCTCCTCAGCGGTGAGTGATTCGGCCACGGGCTGAATGAAGATGGCGCGGGGTGAATCGGGCCAGATCGCTCCATCGACATTGCGAAGGGGCCGCGGCTTGGCCGCCAAGATGACTGCGTCGCATTCGATCACGTGCTCAGCGCCGTCCTTCGCCAAGATCAGCCGCTCCACTCGGCTCCTGCCCTCTACTCGGACCGGAGACCAACCCGGCCATAACTCATCGAACCCATCCGCCAAACCCGGTGCGCCAGACAGCGGGACGCAGGCGATGTGCGCGCCGTGGCGCCGGATCGCCTCGAGTGTACGGTTCGCCCAGTTGCCCCAGCCGACGACCGCGACTCGGTGGCCAAGCGTGACCGTCGCCTCCGCCAAGTGGATGGCGACCGGTGCCGGGAGCACGCCTGCGAGGCGCTCCCCCAATATTCCCATTTCGGCTTGGGTGCTCGGACGAGTGCCGGTCGCGATCAGGAGTTGTGTGGCCGGCATCCAGCAGATCCCTGCGGGACCGACGAGCAGAACCCGATGCCCCTCCCACCGAGTCGCCGTAGTTGCCAGATGGAACTCGACCTTTAAAGTCTCACAACGGCGGGCCAACGTACGCACCAGTGGATGCTCGTAACCCAAGACGCCCCCGTGCATTGGCAGCCTATCGATCACCCGTACCCTGGCGTCTTGCGCCAGTTCGCTCGCCAGCGTGAGTCCTGCAAGGCCAGCTCCGACCACCGCAATCTTGGCTTCAGCAGTCGGCATGTCCGACTCCCAGCGTGCCTCCCCAGCCTCCGTGGCGAATGCACTCAGGAGGCTGGCCTGTGTGCTGAGATACCAGGAAGGCGACCCCAACCATGCATACGGAGCCCTGACAGCGCCCGCCTGTGGCGCGCGTTCGCTTCCGCACTCCGTCGATTGAAGTAGCGGGGACTCGGCTCTCCAGGGCGGCGCTGATCTCGGCCGCAGTCACCTGCTCGCAGGCACACACCACCTGCCGGTACCTGGGATCGAAGGACGGCAACTGCTCCGGGTCAGCGGCGTTGAGCAAACGGGGCACGGTCGGAATGGCATCAGCCGCCTCCGCGCGGTCAATCGCTTCGAGTCCCGCGTCGCGAAGGAGTCCTAGGACGTGGTCCCCCAAGGCGGGTGACACCGAGACGCCTGCAGAGCGGCTTCCCACGTGAATGAGATTCCTGATGTTGTGGTCGAAGCGGGTTCTGAAGATCTCGTCACCCGCGGGACGGTTCCCGGCGTAGGTCTTGATCGCGTACTCATCCGAGACGTCCGGCACAAGCTTGCGAGTCTGCTCCAGTAGCCATCGCAGCGTCGCAAGGTCGGTGGCCTTGTCAAACCTTAGTTCAATGTCCGCTGCACTAGGGCCGAGCAGGACGGAGCCATTGGTGGTCAGGACTACCTGAGCACCTCGTGTGTGCTCCATAGGGATCGGATAGACGAGCCGGCGGAGGCGACTGCCAAATGCGCGGTCGAGGATCCAGTACTGGCCCTGGCGCGGCCACATGCGGAAGCTTTCGCCCCCTGCCATCCGGCTCACCTCGTCTGCAAACAAGCCCGCGGCATTGACCACGAAGCGCGCCCGGACGGGACCACCCGTAGTCTCGGCTTCCTTCAATTCCCCATCCGCGACGCTGAAACCGGTCACGCGCCGCGAGCGCTCGATCGTCGCTCCGTTGAGAGCAGCCAGCTCAGCGTAAGCGACGGTCAGCCTCATCGGATCGATGATCCCTTCGTCAGGCAGGCTGATCCCGCCCGAGCAGTCGCCAGTAATGAGCGGCTCGAGATCGCGCGCCTGCTCAGCGGTCACTAGCTCGGCCCGCGCCCCCTGCGCAACGATCGCCTCATAGACGGCCGGTAGTCCCGCAGCCTCCTCAGGCCCGACAGCCACCATCACAGCTCCGATGCGGCGATAAGGGACATCGAGACGGCCGCAAAGGTTCTCCCACCTTGGATTTGACTCCGCGATCAGGCGCGCCTCCAGGGTTCCGGGCCTTCCATAGAAGCTGGTTGCGATGCCGGCGTTGGCTTTGCTCGCGCCTTCAGCGAGATCGTCTTGCTCCTCGACTAGGAGCACCCGAGCTGTGGTTTGGGAAAGCCGAGCGACGACCGCTGCGCCCATGACGCCCCCGCCGACCACCAGCACATCTGCGCGGTCCATCGCGTCGATTACTGTAAGTCCGCGGCGGAGGCCGACCCCGACCGCCACTGGCCAAGGGTCGTCCGTGCGCTAGCATGCGGGCTCATTCGGAGGAATACGGTGAGCACCTACTTGCCCTACCTGCTCGGCTCGGACATTGGCACCAGCAGCGTCAAGAGCATCGTCATCAGTGCGGAGGGTGAGCTAGTTGGCGAGGCGGTCAGGGAGTACCCGATGCATCGGCCGCAGCCCGGCTGGGCCGAAAACGATCCCGAGGATTGGGTCGAGTCAGTCCTGGAGACGGCGCGTCGGGCGATCGAGCATTCCGGTGTGGAACCATCGTCGATTCGAGCCTGGAGTGTGGTTTCTCAGCGCGACCCAGTCGTCTTGCTCGATGCCCAGGGTCGCGTGCTCACCCCCAGCATCAGCTGGGTCGATCGACGAACGCTTGATATCAACCGAGAGCTAATAGCCAGGCTGGGCTTCGAATGGCTGGTCGACACGACCGGCGTGCGACCAATTGGTGGACTGACTCTTCACAACCTGATCTGGACGAAGCGAAACCTGCCTGACGTCTGGCGGCAGCTGCGCCATGTCCTCTTCGCCAAGGACTATGTCCTCTACCGGCTTACCGGGATCTTGGCAACTGACATATCGACCCCGTCCCGTAGCGTCATGAATGACGTCAGGCTTTCGGATTGGTCGGCTGCGATCTGCCAGGCAATGGAGATCGACATTGGGCTCCTACCCCCCATTCGGTACAAGCCCTGGGAGGTCTGGGAGGAACTCTCTCCCAAGGCAGCCGACCTGGTTGGGCTTGTACGTGGCACGCCAATAGCGGCCGGGGGAGGCGACGATCAGGCCGCCGCATTGGGCGCAGGCGTAATCGACGCAGGCGATCTCTGTGCAGGCACCGGGACAGCCAGCTGCTGGCGCTCGGTCAGCGACCGATGCGACCCTGATCCACAAGGCCGGGCTGATCTCTCTCAGCATGTAGTTCCTGACCGGTTCGTCTATGAAGCCACCATCGTGAGTACTGGGTCGTCTCTGCGTTGGTTGCGAGACACCTTCGCACCTGACCTCCTAGCCGCTGAAAAGGCTGGTGGTCAGACGGCGTACGACGAGTTGGTGGGTGCTGCTGGCCGAATCGCTCTCGGTGCTGATGGCCTGCTTTACTTTCCATACCTCGAGGGAGCCCGCACTCCCAGGTACAACGACGACGCCACCGGAGTCTTCTTTGGGCTCACCGCCACGCATTCTCGGGACCACTTCGCGCGAGCTCTCCTGGAAGGAGTCGCTTTCCAGTACCCACCGAGCCTTGCGCTCTTGCGCTCATGGGGGATGGGCACGGGCCGCATCTCGATGGTGGACGGTGAAAGCCGGAGCACCGTGTGGAACCAGATCAAGGCCGATATCCTCGGGGTGCCGATCGCTGTCCCTCGGGTCATCCAATCCGCGGCTGTGGGGTCAGCTATCCTCGCCGGGCTCGCGGCCGACCTCTTCAAAGATGCACGCTCAGGTGTGGACTCGATGATCCATTGGGAACGCGTCTACGAGCCAGATCCGAGGCGTTATCAGCTCTATGACGAGATTCGGCAGCGGTACGAGTGCGTGTACGAATACCTCGACCGGGCATTCCACTGCGGCCATCGGAATAATCGGACACACACCTACTCCAAAGCGGGCGTAAGACTTTCTGAGAAGGATTGAGGCTCTCCGGACAAATCTAGGTCAGAAATGACCTGGGTTCCGAGAGCGCTGTAATACAGACGTGCTACACCAATACAGCGGCGTTGGAACATTAGCTCCGGCGACGGGACGACTTTGAATTCAAGAGCTGGTCGGGGGCCCGGGATTTGAACCCGGGGCCTCACGGTCCCGAATCAGCAGATAACCCGTCCAACGGTAGCGATTTTTGCGGTTTTCAGCTCGATTCTTCCCGTCGACCCGCCCAGACCGTCCAGATCTAGATGAACCTTCAGCCGGATTACTACATGAACTGCTACAGAATGCAGGTCGCAAGAAGGGGTTCAGCGCGGTCTTGTCCTGCCATGGCGCTGGGATTGAGTGACATCTGGAACATGAACGCCCCTCCCTTGCGAGCGCTTGCCTTCGCTGCAGCGCGTTTGAGCATCTGGGTGATCCTTTGAGGCGAGCCGCAGCAGGCGCACGGCACCACGCACCGTCAGGCGAGCGGTTTGCACGGATCTTCTTCAACCTCGGCGCTCGTGATTGCCCCTTCCCGCTGTAGGACCTCAGCGTCGTCCCTGACCGTGCGGCTCGTCCGACAGACTGCCCAGGAGCACCTTGGGTCGCGCGATCTACAAGGGCTCAGACGGAAGATCTCGTAGCCAATGCGTCCTGCGTCACCGCGGCCAAGGCCTGGATGAACTCGCGGCGCGCGTTGAACGACGCCGTGCGACGCAGCCGGATCGCCCTTCCGCGCGCGAACTCTTGTGCCTCGACGTCCAGGTCGTAGAGGATCTCGAGGTGGTCGGCCACAAAGCCGATCGGGCAAACGAGCACGTCGCGCGCCCCTGATCGCTCGATCGTGTCGAGCAGGTCGGGGCCGAGCCAGGGCTCGCCCGTATGGCTCGCGGACTGGAAGGCAAACTCCCAACGCGGCAATCGCATGCGGGCAGCGACCATGTGACAGCTTGCGAACAGCTGGTCGCGATAGGGATCGCCCTCGGCAAGGATCCTGGACGGAAGGCTGTGAGCGGTGAAGACCAGGAGCTCCGGAGTCGATTCGGCCATTGCCTCACCCAACAGCACGCATACCGCGTCGACGAACCTGGGGTGGTCGTGAAATCCGCGGACGAAGACGAGCTCGCGCGGCCACGCTTCGCGGAGGGAATGTTCGTAGGCGCCAATGCTCATCCGTGCGAAATGAGGCGCCAGCGGCAGGCCGACCAGCCGCTCGACGCCGTGACTCTGCGCTGCGGCGGCGCCGTCGGCGATGAAGGGCCGCGCGTGTTTCATGCCCACGAACGTGGGCACGCCGGTCACATCCGAAAGCGCGGCCGCCTGCGCACGCGTGATCTCGCTCAAGGGCGACCGGCCGATCGCGCGGTAGCGCCGCGTCAGGTCCTCCAGCGACTCCGGGGATGGCGCGCGTCCGCCGCGGATGTGTGTGTAGTAGGGTGCGATCTCCGCCTCGGTGGCCGGACTGCCGTAGGCCATGCACAGGATTCCAGTCGTCGGTTCACGCGACACGAGCCGGCACCCACGAATGCACCGTCTCGACCAGCAGCTGAAGATTCTCGACGCTGGTGTCGGGTAGGACGCCGTGGCCGAGGTTGAAGATGTGACCCGGTCGCCCCGCGGCGCGACGCAGGACGTGGCGCGCACGCTCGACCACGAGCGCGGACGGTCCCAGCAGCGCGGCGGGGTCGAGATTGCCCTGCACACCGCGCTCGAATCCAAGTCGGCGCCAACCCTCGTCGAGCGGAACCCGCCAGTCGAGGGAGACGATGTCCGGGCCGGTCTTGACGATCGACTCCAGGAGAGCCGCGGTACCAGTGCCGAAGTGGATGCGCGGCACGGACCTGCCCAGGGCGTCGAAGACGGCCTTAGTGTGCGCCGCGACCTTTCCCTCATAGTCCTCGACAGCGAGCGCGCCCACCCAGGAGTCGAAGAGCTGCACCACCTGCGCCCCGGCTGCCACCTGCGCCCGCAGGTACGAAGCCATAGTCCTGGCGAGCTTCTCGAGCAGCAGGTCGAAGGCTTGCGGATGGTTGTACATGAAGGATTTGACCTTCGCGAAGTCGCGCGAGGGACGTCCCTCGATCAGGTAGCTCGCGAGCGTGAAGGGAGCGCCCGCAAAGCCGATCACCGGGACGGGAGACTCGCCGACGACCTGGCGCACCGCGGCGATCACCTGCGGCGCGGCCTCCTCGCCGTCCGGCACGCGGAGCTGCTCGACATCGGCCACCGAGGAAATGGGATGCGTGATCACGGGGCCGACATCCTCGACGAGCTTGAAGTCGACTCCCATCCCGCGGAGAGGCAGCATGATGTCGGCGAACATCACGGCGGCGTCGACACCCAGGCGGCGGACCGGCTGCAGCGTGACCTCGGCGCAGAGCTCGGGCTGGGCGACGATCTCGGCCAGCGTCCAGCGCTCACGCAGCTTGCGGTACTCGGGCAGGGAACGCCCCGCCTGCCGCATCAGCCAGATGGGCGTGGCGTCGACCGGCTTGCCGCGCGCGGCGAGGAGAAACCTGCTCACCTCGACGCCGCCTCGAGGGTGGCGTCGATGACCGAGGCGTCATGCGCGGCGGAGACGAACCAGGCCTCGAACTGCGAGGGCGGAAGGACCACGCCCGAGTCGAGCATCTTGTGGAAGAAGCGGGCGAAGGCGTCTGTGTCCGAGCTCTTCGCCTCGCGGAAATTCCGCGGCGCCTGCCCGCGAAAGAACATGGTCAGGAGCGATCCGACCCGCGCCACGCTCGCGCCATCAACGCGAAGACCCGATTCCAGGCGGGCCGCCTGGCGCTCCACACCGGCGTAGAGCTCGGGGGTCAGCGCGCGCAGCGTGGCCACGCCGGCGGCCATCACGAGCGGGTGGCCTGAGAGCGTTCCCGCCTGATAGACCGGGCCCGCGGGCGCGACCAGGTCCATGAGCTCGGCGCGTCCGCCGTAGGCGCCGACGGGAAGGCCTCCACCGATGATCTTGCCCAGCACGGTCAGATCCGGACGCACGCCGAACAGCCCCTGGGCTCCGCCGGGACCGACGCGGAAGCCGGTGATCACCTCGTCGAAGATCAGCAGCGCGCCGGCGCTCGCCGTCAGGTCGCGCAGGCCATCGAGAAATCCCCGCACCGGCGGGACCACGCCCATGTTGGCCGCGACCGGCTCGACGATGACCGCGGCGATGTTTCCGTGGTGGGCGCTGAGCACAGCCTCGACCGAGTCCAGGTCGTTGTAGGTGGCGACGAGCGTCTGCTCCGCGACCGACCGCGCGACGCCGGCGCTGCCGGGGATGGACAGCGTCATCGCCCCCGAGCCCGCCTCGACGAGCAGCGAGTCGGCGTGACCGTGATAGCCGCCCTCGAACTTGACGATCAGGTCCCGCCCGGTCGCGGCGCGGGCCACCCGGAGCGCGCTCATCGCCGCCTCGGTCCCGCTGTTGACGAAGCGGATGCGCTCGATCGAGGGCATGCGGCTCGCAATGATCTCGGCGAGACGGACCTCGCCGGGGCCTGTCACGCCGAAAGGTCCGCCGGCTTCGGCCGCTTCCGCGATCGCCGCCACGACTTCGGCATGGGCGTGACCCAGGACCAGCGGACCGAAGGCCCCGACGTAGTCGATGTAGCGGTGACCGGCTTCGTCCCAGACATGCGCGCCCTCACCGCGCACGAGCACCGGCGGCTCGCCTCCGACCGCGCGATACGCGCGCACGGGACTGTTGACCCCGCCGGGAAAGAGGGTCCTGGCGGCGATCATTCGGCGCCGAGCAGCCGCGTGATCTCCTCGATCGGCCTGTGGATGCCGGTCAAGATGGGCATATCCCGGACGGTCGAGCGCCGGCTCTCGGTGCCGCGCAGCTCGCGCACAAGCTCACCAAATACGGCCAGGTCATCGGTCTCGTAGGCGACGAGGAAATCCATGTCGTCGAGCCCGAACGAGTAAGCGAGCAGCTGGCGGACCTCCCTGTATCGATGTCCGACCTTCATGTGCTCGTTCATCACCGCCTGCCGCGCCTGCTGGTCGAGGAGGTACCAGTCGGCGCTCTTTGTGAACGGGTAGACGACGAGGTAAGCGGACCGCCGGCCCGCGAACAGCGATTGCTCCTGGGGCGTCGGCTTCTTCACGTACTGGGACGCTCGGATGATGCCCAGGAAGCTGTGGCGCGCCGTCATCCACACGCCCATGCCCGAGCGGAGCACACGCGCGCTCTTCTCCTCCAGGGCGTCGAGCGACGGCGCCAGGCTCCACAGGAGCACGTCGACGCCGGCCTCGAGGCCGATCATCGAATAGGTGAAAGTCGTCACGTCAGAGTGAGCGCGCATGGCCGCGCAGAGCTCTTCCGCCGTGCGGCAGCGCTCGTCCCGGCTCAGCCTCCGCCATCCGGCATCCAGTCCCAGGGCGAGGGCGTGCACGTACCGGCTGTCAGTCACCGTGGCAGTCGCAGCCAGGCCGCGGCGTCAGCCGCGAAGTAGGTGATCAGAATCCCGGCGCCCGCGCGCGCGATGGCGGTGAGCGACTCGAGAATCGCGCCCTGACGATCGATCCAGTCGCGCTCTGCCGCAGCTTCGATCATGGCCGCCTCGCCGCTCACCTGGTAGGCGGCGAGCGGAAGGTCGAATCTCTGTCTCGCCCGGGCGAGCAGGTCGAGCGATGTGATCGCGGGCTTGACCATCAGGATCTCAGCGCCTTCGTCCGCGTCGAGCTGCATCTCGCGCAGCGCGTCGTGCGCGTTGGCCGGGTCCATCTGGTAAGACTTGCGGTCGCCGAAGCTCGGCGCCGACCCGGCCGCCTCGCGAAATGGCCCGTAGAAGCTCGAAGCGTGCTTGGACGCGTAGGCCATGATCGCCGTGTCCCCAAATCCGGCCGCGTCGAGTCCGCCACGCAGCGCCCCGACTTGTCCGTCCATCATCGCGCTCGGGGCGACGATGTCGGCCCCCGCGGCGGCGTATGCGACCGCCGCCGACGCGAGGCGCGGAAGCGAAGCGTCGTTGTCCACCTTCTCGCCGTCGAGCACTCCGCAGTGACCGTGCGACGTGTACTCGCACAGGCACACGTCCGCGATCAGCGCGAGCTGCAGGCCTTCGTCGCGGAGCATGCGCAACGTCTCCGGCACGGGACCGCCCGGGTCGTCGGCGCCGGATCCGTTCGCATCCTTCGCATCCGGGATGCCGAAGAGCAGAACTCCGCCGATGCCCAGCTCGGCGAAGCGGTGCGCTTCGCGCAGGGCAAAGTCGGGAGAAAGCCGGGCATGCCCCCGGAGCGAAGGGATCTCGAAGCGGCGTCCACGCCCGCTGACGACGAACAATGGAGCGATGAGCTGGCCGGGATGGACTCGCGTCTCGCGGACGAGCGCGCGCACGGCGGCGCGGGTGCGCAGGCGCCGAGGGCGATGAGGTCCAGCCGGTTTGACGGCTGGGATCACCCTGGCCACGGTTGCCGCAAGCTCGGCGACGCCGGGAGCGGCGGCCTCGGCGATGACCTGGAATCCCTGGTTGCGCGCGACCAGGCTCGTCCGAGGCCCGATCGTGATCGCCGGCAGCGCGGTGCCGCCGCCGAGCTTGACGAAGCCGCGCACCGCCGAGCCGGACGCGAACACCACCGCCGCCACATCGGGGTCGCCCAGCGCGTCGCGGAGCATGCCGGTCGATTCCGCCGGACCTTCGACCGTCTCGTAGGCGGTGACCTCCTCGACCACGGCGCCGCGCGCCCGCAGGCCGGCCGGTAGGTCTGGGTCCGCGTGGGAGGCGCGGACCAGGAGGACGCGCTTGCCAGCAGGGTCGGGCAGCGCGTCGGCGAGGGCCGCACCGTTCGCCTCCGACGGGACCAGATCGACCGTCGCGCCGCGCGCCCGCAGCATGCCTGCGGTGGACTCGCCGACGGCGGCCCACCGCGGTCCCGACGCGATGGCCGGCAGCGCCTCGACGCCGGCGGCGCTGGTCACGACCACCCAGTCGAAGGCGGAAAGGTCCGGCCAGCTCGCGGCTAGCGGCCGCGTGACCACGGTCGGCACCGCGCTGACCTGGTAGCCGCGCGCCTCGAGCTCGGCGACCAGAGGATCTGCGGCGCCCGCAGGTCTCGTGACCAGGACAGTTGTCATCGCAGCATCACCTCCCGGGCGAGGTTGCGTCCGGCGGCTTCCGCGACCGCCATCACATCGGCCCGACGCCCGCCGAACATTTCGACCCTCATGTCGGTCCCATCGCTGTTGACGCCGCCGACGATCATCGTGAAGCGGTCGTCGGCGATGGTCGCCAGCGCGCCCACCGGCGCGCGACAGGTGCCACCGGTGGCGGTTAGGACTCGCCGCTCCGCGTCGACCGCGAGCCTGACGTCGAGGTGGTCGTGCCATGCCAGCACATCGAGCAGCTCCGCATCCACTTTGCGAGCCTGGATCGCGAGCGCGCCCTGGGCCGGCGCGGGCGGCATCAGGTTGGGGTCGAGCCTCTGGTCGATGCGCCCCCCGTGCCCGAGGCGGTCGACGCCCGCGGCGGCGATGACGATGGCGTCGACCTCGCCCGCATCGAGGCGGCGCAGGCGCGTGTCTACGTTGCCGTGCAGCGGAACGATCCGCAGGTCGCGGCGCGCGGCGCGCACGAAGCCGGCACGGCGTGGACTGTCGGTACCAACAGTGCTTCCCGGCGGCAGCGAGGCGAGCGACCGCCCCCCTGCCCGGGTGATAAGGGCGTCGCCTGGATCGGCCCGCTCCGGATACGCGGCGACCACCAGGCCGGGTTCTTCTTCGAGTGGGATGTCCTTGGCGCTGTGGACCGCGACGTCGACCTCGCCCCGCAGAAGCGCCTGGGCGATCGCGGCCACGAACATGCCCTCGCCGGGCACCGAGTCGACCGGGCGCGTGTCGCCCGGGGTGACGATGCGCATTATCTCGACGTCATGGCCGCCGGCGCGCAGGCGGCGAGCCACCGATTCGCTCTGCGCGAGAGCCAGCCGCGAGCCGCGCGTGCCGAGCCGGATCCTCACGCCGTCCGCTCCAGCCAGGCCATGTACTCGGCTGTTCGGAGCGCGACCACGCGCTCCGCGTCCCTTATATATGCGCCGGGCAGCAGCCCCCGGCGGCGGTACAGGTCGTCGATGCCCAGGAAGCTTCCGTTCAGCCGCCGGCGGACCGCGTCGGGGACGGCCTGGGGCGCGGAGATGTCCGCGATCGGAGGCAGCTCAGCGCCCTCGGCTCGCTCGAGGTCGGACCATGGTCCCGCGAGCGCCACCGCGACCGCGGCCACGCTGGGGGCAAGACGCGCCCCACCGCTGAGGTCGATGCCCGACCCTCGGTAGACGCGCGCGAGACGAGAGGCCTTCCTGGCGTCACGGCTGGCGATCACGATGTCGGCGCCGGCCAGCTCGGCCGAGTGCGCGAGCGCCGACCCCATGCGGCCCGCCCCGGCGACCAAGACGGTGCGGCCCGCGATCTCCGACTTGCCCCGCAGCCAGCGTACGGCCTTCTGGGCCAGATTGCCGCTCGACTCCGTCCGCCGCGAGCGGGCGTGACGTCCAGCGGCGATCGCGATTTCAAACAGGCGGTGCAGCCGGCGGTCCAGACGCGTGTCGCGACTCGCGTTCTGCAGCGCCTGGCGCACCTGGTGCAGAACCTCGTCCTCGCCGACGATCACACTCTCGAGACCACACGCCACGCGCAGCAGGTGCGACGCGGCCGCCTCCCCTGACGCCGCGCGCGCCCCCGCGAGCTCGGGCGGCGGGCCGAACCCGTAGAGCTCGGCGCGATGGCACGTGACCAGGGCGACGCCGGCACCGATCTGGCGTGCGACCCATTCGGTCATCACCTCGGCGAGCGCCTGCCGCGACGCCGAATCGACGCGATCGGCCGAGGCGGTGAGCGCCCACAGCTCGCTCACGATTGCGTGTGCCCTGCCATCAAGGCGACCAGCAGGCGATCGAGGGCCGCCTCGGCGTCGACCAGCAGCGCGGTCGCTTCCCTCGTGTCGAGCCGCCGCCGCGGCGCGAGCGCCACGAGCTCGTCGACGAAGGGCTTGCGGAAGCGAAGAAACCCGTCGACCGTGTCGCTCAGCGAAGCGCCCAGCCTCGCGGCTTCACGACCGTAGTCGGCGGCGCGGCGCTCGGCGACGCTCAGGTCACCGCGATCGACGTCCAGGTACGCGAGCAGGTCGCCCACGAGCTGCATGCCGCGCCGGCGGAACTCCAGACGCTCCGCCTCTGACAGCTTCTCCATCCAGCCCGGCCGGTCGTGGGCGAGGGCCAGCGGGCGAGCCCGGCGATAGGCACGCGCCATGCGGTCGGCCGAGGTGGCGAGGGCGGGACGGCGGGCGCGCGAAGCCGGGACGAGCGCCTGCACCGCATTGGCGAGGAACCGGCGATGTCCGCCCGGGGTGGTGAAGGTCGAGATCTCCCCTCGGTCGGCCCAGCGCCGCAGTGTGTTGGGCGTCACTCCGAGGGTGCGGCTGGCCTGGCCGAGGGTCAGCCAGCGATTTCCGTCATTCCTAGCCAAACCTAGCCAAATCTACCATCGGCCGGTGCCTCGACGCGACCTGGGCGACGACCTCGCCCACGATCAGCGTCGCGGGGGCCCGTATATCCGCGTCCGCAGACCTCGCTGCCAGGTCGCCCAGCGTGCCGGTGACGACCTTCTGCTCCGGCAGGGAGGCGCAGCTCACGACCGCGGCCGGCCGGCCTGGGCCCAGCACGGCGGCAATCTCCGACGTCAGCTCGGACAACCTGACGTGGGCCATGAGGACGACGAGCGTGTCGGCCGCCACGGCGAGCCGCGCGATGCGATCGCTGGACGCGTCACCCTCGCCGGTGGTCACGGCCAGCGACGACGACACGCCGCGCATGGTCAGCGGGATGCCGGCGGCCGCCGGCGCTGCGATCGCCGCGCTGACCCCCGGCACCACGACGACGTCGACTCCGGCCTCGACCAGGGCGCGCAGCTCCTCGCCGCCGCGGCCGAAGACGAAGGGATCGCCGCCCTTCACGCGTACGACCAGATATCCCTGACGCGCCAGCTCGATGAGACGGTCGTTGATCGCCTCCTGGCGCGCGCTGGCGCGGCCGGCTCTCTTGCCGACATCCTCCAGCCGGGCCGACGGGCCGCAGAGGGCCAGGGTCTCGGCGCTGACCAGCGCGTCGTGCAGGACGTAGTCGGCGTCGGCCAACATCTCGCGCGCGCGGACGGTGAGCAAGCCGGGGTCTCCGGGACCTGCGCCGACAAGCGCGACGCGACCAGCGACGCGGCCCAAAGGGCGAGACAGAGTCGCGGTGACGCGCTGCGCCGCCGCCGTTTCGCCGGCGCGGATCAGATCGCGCACGTCCGAGGTGAGCAGCCGCCTGTAGATCCGCGTTTGCTCCGCGATCGGCACACCGCGCTCGCGCAGGTCACGCCGGACGCGACCGACCAGCGCGGTGAACGGACCCCACTCCCGACCGAGCCAGCGCTCGAGCCGGACGCGGAGCGTCGCGGCCAGGAAGGGACTCTCGCCGGAGGTGGAGATGGCGATCAGCAGCGGATCGCGGTTCACGATCGCCGGGGCGATGAACCGGCACTGCGCCGGGCGGTCGACGACGTTGATCATGATGCCGGCCGCCTCGGCCTCCGCCCATGTCTGGCGGTTGACCTCCGGGTCGTCGCTCGCGTCGATGACAAGGCGCGCCCCGGCGAGGGCGCCCGGCCGGTATTCACGCGAGGGGATGACGCGAACGTACGCGCCGGCGTCGCGCAGGCCGGCCAGCTTCTCGGCGGCTAGCTTGCCGTCGCCGATCACGACGCAACGCTGGCCCACAAGGTCGACGAACACCGGGTAGTACCTCACGCCGTCGCCTCTTCCTTTTCCTCTTGCGCCGCGTCGAGGAGCACACGCGCGACTTCCGGGCGGGTGAACTCGGGCGGAAGGTCCCGACCCTCGTCGAGCAGCTTGCGCACCGCGGTGCCGCTCAGGGTCTTGTGCAGCTCCTTCGGATGCGGGCAGGTGCGCGCGGAGGCCATGCCGCCGCACGCCTCGCAGTAGAAGGTGTGCTCGAAGCGCAGGATCTCGATCCCGAGCTCGTCCGCCCGGTACCCGTCGAAGACGCGATGCGCTGCGTAGGTGTCGTAGTAGCTGCCCACGCCGGCGTGGTCGCGGCCGACGATGAAGTGCGTACAGCCGTAGTTGCGGCGGACGATGGCGTGGAAGACGGCCTCCTTGGGACCGGCGTACCGCATCCACGCGGGGTTGGTCGCGAGCAGGACGCGATCCGCCGGGAAATAGCCGGCGAGGAGCTCCTCGTAGCAGCGCATGCGCACCACGGCGGGGATGTCGTCGCTCTTGGTTTCGCCGACCAGCGGATGCAGAAGCAGGCCGTCGATGCTCTCCAGCGCCACCTTCTGCAGGTACTCGTGGGCGCGGTGCACGGGGTTGCGGGTCTGGAAGCCGACCATCGTCTTCCATCCGCGCTGCGCCTTGACCTCGCTGACCTGGCGCGGAGTGAGGTCGAACTCGGGGAAGCCCGAGCTCGGTCGCGCGAGCGCGACAACCTCGCCTGCGACGGCCCACCTTCCCGAGCTCTTCAGGACACGGACGCCGGGGTGCGCCTCGTCTTCGGTGCCGTACACGGCGAGCGCCTCCGCGGTGTGGTCGGCCTCGTAGGCTTCGGCGACGTCCAGGATGGCGACCGGCCGGTCGCCGATGAAGAGGCCGAGCCTGCCGGCCGTGGGCGCCTCTTCCGTGCGGAGCACGATCGGGACCGTGAACGGAGCTCCGTTGGCGAGCCGGCCCCGGGCCACGATCGACTCGTAGTCCTCGCGACCGACGTATGCGTCGACGGGTGTCAGCGCCCCGGTCGCGAGCATGAAAACGTCGGCAAGCTCGCGCTGCCCCACCTGGAGGCGAGGCAGGTTCCGGGCCAGAGACCGCAGCTCGTTCAGCTCCTCGCGTGCCGGCAGCCGCTCGCGCACCTGTCGCGGGAGGTGACCGAGGCGCTCCAACCGATCGACCACTTTCGCCACCGACTCCGCGACGCTCTCCCGCGACGTGTCGCACACGACCTCGGGGTGCAGCGGCTCTTCGTATGGGTCGCTGACGCCGGTGAAGTTCGCGATCTCGCCCGCGATCGCCTTTCGGTACAGGCCCTTGGTGTCGCGCTCGACGAGCGTGTCGAGCGGTGCGCGGACGAAAACCTCGACGAAGCCCGGCGTCTGGCTGCGCACCTCATCGCGGACCTCGCGATAAGGCGAGATCGCGGCGGTGATGGCCACGCCGCCACTGCGCGCGACCAGCCGCGCCACGTAGCCGATGCGGCGGATGTTCGTGTCCCGGTCGTCTTTGGAGAAACCGAGGCCCTTCGAAAGGTGCGTGCGCACCTCGTCGCCGTCGAGCAGCTCCGAATGCCGGCCGCGGCGTGTCAGCTCGGACTGCAGCGCATTCGCGATGGTTGACTTGCCGGCGCCGGACAGCCCGGTGAACCAGACGACGAATCCGTGGCTCATCGCGCTCCTTCCCGGATTCGCGGCGACGCGAAGCCCGTGCTCATGGTTGCCTCCAGTGGATGCCGCATTCCTTCACCTCGCCCTGCTCCCACCACCACCGTCCCGCGCGCTCGTCCTCGCCGGGCTCGGTGGCTCTCGTGCAGGGCGCGCAGCCGATCGACGTGTAGCCGCGCTCATAGAGGGCGTGGTAGGGCACCTCGTGCTCGCGGATGTACGCCCATACCTGGTCCGACGACCACGCCGCCAGCGGCGCCACCTTGGTGATGCCTCCGTGCTCGTCGTCGGCAGCGACTACAGGTGTGGCGGCGCGGGTCGCCATCTGGGACCGGCGGAGGCCGGTCAGCCACGCGTCATAACCTCGCAGGGCGAGCGCCAGCGGGCGTGATTTGCGCACTGAGCAGCACAGCCGGCGCAGCTCGGGCGAACGGTGGAAGAGGTTCGTGCCATTGGCCGCAACCATCTCGCGGACCTCGTCGGGATCGGGGGCCACGACCTGCACCTGGACCCCGTACCGGGCGCGCACGCGGTCGATCATGTCGTGCGTCTCCTGCGGCAGCCGGCCTGTGTCGAGGGTCAAGACCTCGACTCCGGGGCGGAGCCGCGCCGCCATGTCGATCAGGACCGACGACTCCGCCTGGAAGCTCGCCACGATGACGACGCGCCCGAAGGACTCGAGCGCCCAGCCGAGCACGGCCTCGGCATCAGCGTCCAGCGCCAGGGGGGTCGGCAGGAGCGCGCTCATGCGGGTCTCGCAAGCGGTGACGCGACGCTGCGGAGGGCCTCGAATCCAACTCGGTCGGTCCAGTCACCGAAGCCCTCGGTCGGGATGCGCTCCGCTCGAAACGCCTCGAACAGCGGGCGCAGCAGGCCGGGAATCTCGTGCATCGGCACGTTGGGCGCGTACAGGCGATTGAGTCGGGTGCCATCACAGTCCCCGCCGAGCATCAAGTCGTACTTGCCGAGCGTCGTGCCGACGAAACCCACGTCGCCCAGGTAGGGGCGCGAGCAGCCGTTGGGGCAGCCGCTCATGCGGAAGCTGATTCGCTCGTCCGCAAGGCCCAGCTCCTCGAGCAGAGCGGCGATCTCCCGGATCAGCCCGGGCATCGCCCGCTCCGCCTCGGCGACGGCGAGGCCGCAGGTCGGCAGCGCGGGGCACGCCATCGAGTTCCGTATGGCGCGAGGGATCGACTCGACAGCGACGATGCCGTGCGCCGCAAGCAGCTCGTCGACGCGGCGGCGCTGCGACGGCTCGACCCCGGCCAGGATGAGGTTCTGCTGCGCGGTGAGCCGGACCTCGGGGCGCAGCTCATCGACGATCGCTCGCAGCCCGGTGCGCATGCGCACGCCACCCACGTCCGCGATGCGGCCGTTCTCCACGTAAACGCCCAGGTAGAGGTTGCCGTCACCCTGCTCGTGCCATCCGAGGTGGTCGTCGACCGGTTTCCAGGAGAGCGCCTCGGGCGGCTGAAGCCGGAAGGGGAGCCGGCTCTGCACCTCGGCGCGAAACCAGTCGAGGCCGCGATCGGCGATCGTGTACTTGAGCCGGGCGTGGCGGCGGTTGGTCCGGTTGCCGTAGTCGCGCTGAACTGCGACCACCTCGCGAGCGACGTCGACCACCTGGTCGGGCTCGACGAAGGCGAGAGGCAGCGCGATGGCGACAAATGTTTCCGGCTTGTTGTGGGTTCGCCCCAGCCCCCCGCCGACGAGGACGTTGAAGCCTCGGACCGAGTCGTCCCCGCCGCGCATCGCGACGAGGGCCAGGTCCTGGGCGTAGATGTCGACACAGTTGTCGCCCTCAAGGGCGACCGTCGTCTTGAACTTGCGCGGCAGGTACTGCTCGCCGTAGAGGGGCTCGACCTCCGGCTCCGAGGACTCGACGACCTCACCGTCGAGCCAGATCTCGTGATACGCGCCGGTGTGCGGTGTCAGCTCCGCCACCACGCGCGAGATCGCCTTGTGCACCTCGGCATGGAACCGGCCGGCAAGCGGCTCAGGGCAGCACATGATGTTGCGCTCGACGTCGCCGCACCCGCCCAGCGTCGTCAGCATGGCTTCGTTGATGGCCCGGATCGAGCTCTTCAGGTCGCCCTTCAGCACTCCATGCAGCTGGAAGTCCTGGCGCGTGGTGACGCGCAGGGTGCCGTTGGCCCAACGGAGGCTGATGTCGTCGTGCGCGATGTAAGCGTCCGGTGAGACGACGCCGCCCGGGATGCGCGTCCGGATCATCAGCTGGTGGTGCTTGTCCAGGCCCCGGGCGCGAGCCTCCTTGCGGCGGTCGCGGTCGTCCTGCTGGTAGACGCCGTGGAACTTCAGCAGCTGCTCGGATTCTTCGCCGAACTCCGGAGTCGGGGCGCCCAGCTCCTCTTTGATCGTGCCGCGGAGATGTTCCGAGCGCGATTTGATGCCCTCGTTCTTGGAGAAGCCGTCGAGCGAAGGGGTGCAGCCGCAGACCTTGCACATCTCCTCAGGCCACCTTCAGGGCCAGCGTCCACACCGCCACCGCGACGGTGAACCGGGTCAGCGGCTCGGGGACGAGAACCGAGAGCCGGCTGCCGATGACGACCCCGGGCAGCGATCCGGCGATCAACAGGGCAGCCAGGTGAAAGTCGAACGGGGTCTGGAGAAGGGCCAACGGCGCCGCCACTGCGGCGAGGATCAATGCGTGGACCATGTCCGTGCCCACGACCCGGGCGACTGGCAGCGAGGTGAGCCCGATCAGCCCCGCGACGGCCACAGAGCCGCTGCCCACGCTCGAGAGGGCGACCATCGCCCCGATCAGAACCCCGAGCAGCGCGAGCTTGACCGGGTGGTTGGTGCCCTGGCCAGGACGCAGGGGAACGAAGAATCGATAGGTCAGGACGGCGGCCGCCATCAGTAGACAGGCCTGGATCAGGCGTGACCTCACCTCGTCGCTCCCACCCGCCTTGACGACATGCGTCAGCACAAGCCAGGACACGACCGCGGCCGGTAGGCTGCCGACGGCCAGCTGTCCGACTAGCTTCATGTCCACGGTCCCCTGGCGGAGGTGCTGGACCGAACCGACCGCGCGCGTGATCAGCGTGAAGACCAGCGACGTGGCCACCGCGACCCCGGGATGAACACGCAGGACCAGGATGAGGAAGGGGGTCAGGAAGGAGCCGCCTCCGACCCCGGTCAGGCCGACAGAAACCCCAACTCCCAATCCCAGAGCAACGACAAGTAGTTCCGACAAGACAGATGCGCCTCCGTTGTTAGCTGATGCCGACGGTTGCCGCGTCCACGGACGCGAAGCGCGGAGAGCTCGCCCTCCGCTCGAAAGGTCGGCCTAGCTACAGAAGCAGCTGGCGCAGCGCACGTAGTCGATCACTCGCCGTCTTGTGAGGTCCGAGCCGCGAGCCATCGATCTACGCACGGTCGGAATACTTTAGCCGGGCCCAGATCCCGGCGTCAATTTGGTGGGGCACCAAGGAGGACGATTCGGATTTGTGGCCCGGTGACAGCGCGCTCACCGGCCAACGTCTTCTTTGCGCAGCAGGCCGACCAGCGCCCAGAGCGACCCGCGTCCAGATTTGGAGCTTTTTGCCAGCGGACTACTACACGAACTGCTACATGCGTCTGTCGCGCATGCGAGTCGGGCATCCCGTCGAATGTGGCTTGCGCAGCGGAGACACAGAGCTGGCGGATTGGTCAAGAACCCGGGCTCCTGTGCGGTCAGCTTCCTATGACGCTTGAGCTGTTAACCGCCGTTGCGTAAGCTCGCTCTGGTGACCGAGCACCACGAGGAGCGGGGCTTCGAGCAGGGCGTGATGGTGGACGTCGGACCGGGAGCCGGAGCACTGGTTATCTACACGAAGGATGAGTTGCAGGGTGAAGAGATTGAGATCAGCCCCAAGGGCGACGATGCCAATCGAACGCACACCGATGTGTTGCGGCGCAAGGTTGCCGAAGGCTATGTCAACGCGGCCGTCTTTGGATCACTCAGTGAGGGCGACTACCAACTGTGGCACAGAACTCTGCGGGAGCCGGTTGAGGTCCGAATCGCCGGCAGCCAGGTGACCGAGTTGGACTGGCGCTGAGCCCCTCCGAGCTCAGCGCCATATATCCGGCTGTCACGACGGAATATCAAATCCGCTTTCTGGGTGATTCAGGTACGGAAAGCTGTTGAGGTAGGAGACCGGCGGGGTGTTGGTCGCCGGGTCCTCGACGTCGTAGATCAAGCCCGCAGCTCCGTCAGGTGTGAAGCCTGGATTGACCAGCGGGTACGTCACACCGGCGACGGCGCGAAGCTCGATTGTCACGACATCGTCGGCCACGCGCCTTCCATTCGGAAAACCAGCGGCGTCTCCGCCGATAACCCCAAGAATGCTTGGACTGGACGACGGGGCGATTGCCATGTTCAAGCGAAGCATGTCAGCGAGGGTCTTGCCGGTGAAGTTCTGAAATCCGGAGATGATCCCGGAGGGAATGCCCGTCAAGAGAATGGCGACGAGATCATCACGCGATCCGGTTGCGGCGGCGAGGTTGGGAAAAACGCCGGGGTAGAGAACTGGAAGCAGTTTGGCCAGCTCGGGGTGCTGGACGTATTGAAGGAATTGGCTGTCCGAGATTGGCGGCAACTCGTTCCAGCGGTCCTTCCTGCTCATCGGCACAATGACCTCGTTGAAGAGCGGGTTGCCGAGTCGCGAGACCTGGATCCAGGGACCGCTCTCGACGTCATCGCCTTCCCCGCGGATGATCGCTTTGCGCCGATAGGCGGCGGTCCAGACGCCGATCACCGCTTTGGTGTCGACGGTGCCGCTGAATGCGCTTGACCCGTCCCGAGTGAGATCCGCGATCGGCACTTGCAGCGCAATCGAATGGACGTTGAGGTGCTTGGTCCCGTTGACGCCCGCCATCACCGGCAGCGGGATGAGGTGCAGGTTCTGGAACGGGCGCAGCGCGCCCAGGTCGAAGATCGAGCCCAGGTCGACGTAGAACCCTTCCTGGCGCTGCCCGGCGAAGACCTTGCCGTGAGATCCGGCCAGGTCGTGAATCGCGCTCAGAGCCAGGGCTGCATAGGATGGCGTCGAGCGCGGTCCAACATTGCAAGGCGGGCACGCAAGGTGATCGCCGAGCACCGTCTCCGCGCCATTGGCGACACGTGTCACCGAGTAGAACTGCGGCCTGTTCCAGTTTGGGCTGTTGATCGCCGAGATAGGTCCCGTGTTGTAGAGAAACGTGTTCGGGTTTTTGATCTGAGTTGTGAACTGAAACCGATACGTGACGTCCGGCTGTGCGTCTCCATCATTGTCGATGTAGATCGCGTAGAGGACGTCGTCGCCGAACTCGAAGAAGTTGGGACCTGCGTCCGGACCTTCGAGTGGGATGTAGTTCGCGATCAGGGTGGCGGTGTCTGGAGCGTCAGGACTCACGAACGCGTAGAGGTCGGTGCTGTCGGCAACCGGATCCTTGGCGATTGCCGGCGCTTCGCGATGCGATGACATTGTCTACCTCTCTTTTGATTGCGGCGCGAGCGCCGCGCCGTAGAGCCGGGCCGCGAGGCTCGTGTCGCGCAGGACAACGTGGTCGGTGCCGACCATCAGCGAGACTTCACCGCTCGCCAGATCCCGCACATGAGCCACCAGCGGCTCAGCGGTCGCGGGCAGTGGGGGCGCGGCGGATGGAGGCGCTGGCAGCTTGAAAACGGCGCCGAGTCCCGGCACCGCCGCCGCGGCACCAGCAAGTGCCACACCTAGCGAACCGCGCGACAGAAAAGCACGGCGCGAAACGTTCATGTTGTTTCCTCCCAATTCAGGCAGCGAACGTCCTAGGTCCAGTACGAATTCGGGAGGGAGTTAGATCACCCGACCTTGCCAATGAGCTGTGGCTGCTCCGACGGCGCAGAGGTGCCGTCTGGCCCTGCCTCAGCGGTTACAGCCAGCGCACTCAGCCCCTGGAGGTTTCGCGCGAGCACAACCACATGGCTACCGCCCGGGTCGGGTTTGAAGACGCCCGCAGGCGCCGGTTGACCCTGCCTCGGGATCAACCAAAGCTCGTACACCTTCCCCGCTTCCAGCTCCGGAAGGTTGCTGAACTCGACGAGTGTGAGGCCTTGCTGCTTGAGCTCAAAAACCCGCCCCTGCGCGCCGGACATGGCGCCCGACCCGCTCAGCGAGTACTGAGCGACACCGGAAGCCGGCGCCGATTGCAGCGCGATCGAGCGGCCGATACCGAGCCCCAGGCCGGCGCCGAGCGCAAATGCCACGATCGCCGCAGCAGCAGCCGTCGAACGCCAGCCGGCAGCCGCCGGCCAGAGCCGGGCGCGCGGTGGCCGCAGACGCAATATTCGCGCCCTGCGGGGCGCCGCGATCTCCGGCTGGCGTGATGCTGCGGCCGCCGCGAGAATCTGCTGACGCAGTCGCTGCGGGGGCGAGACCTTCTCGGCCGCCAGCGGGACAGCGCCCAACGAACGCCGAAGCCGCTGCACTGTGCTCGTGCAGGTCGAACAGCCCTCGAGGTGCGCACGAACGAGCTCATCCTCTTCGGGGTCGGTCGCGTCCAGCACAAACGCCGCCAGCAGATCCTCGATCTCTTCGTGATTGCGTTCAGGGCTCATTCAGAATTCCTTTCCCTTCGAGATACGAATGCAGCTTCTCCAGGGCAAGTCGCATGCGACCCTTGACCGTGCTCAGCGGCACCCGCGAGATCTCGGCGATCTCCCGATACGTGTAACCGCCGTAAAACGCGAGCTCGACAGCCTGCTTCTGCTCGACAGGGAGGCGCGCCAGCGCGTCGCGCACCACGTCCCTCTCGATGCCGGCGGCGACGTCCCGCCAGGGATCGGCGCCGGTCCCGGCGGCGGGAAGCGACTTGGCGTTTTCAAGGTCTAACTCACGTCTTTCGTGGGCGCCGCGACCCCGAAGCTGGTCGATGGCGCGGTTGCGGACCGACGTCAGGAGCCAACCGCGAAGTGAGCCCTTGCCCGTATCAAACGTGGAGGCGTTGTTCCAGAGCCTGAGGAAGGACTCCTGGACGATGTCCTCCGCCAGCTTGGCGTCGCCCAGGATGCGGACTGCCACCGAGTACGCGAGGGCGCCGTATCTGTCGTAGACAAGCGCCAGGGCGTCGACGTCCGCCGCCGCCAATGCGCGGCCGATCTCAGTGTCACTTGCGGCGGGACCAAGGCGTGTCAGCACCGCATTTCTATACGAAATCCGCGGCGAGCGCGGTCAGGCCCTGGACGATTGCGGGCCTGTTGCCAGTACACGAACCCAGCGTCTGGCTTTCAGACCGGTCTGCAGAAAACCCGTCGCCGGCGCCGACTTGACGGCGGCAGTGGGCCTCGGCAGCCGGAAGGAGACGCGCGCCCGGCTCAGGTGAGATTGGGCTTTTACCTAGCCACCGCCGCCGTCACTCGCAGCCTGATCCGTTCGGGGCCGGCGAGAGACGAGCCCTCAGCCCGGCGGGCGGGCTGAGCGCATTGTGCTTCTAGAGGCTTACTCGGCCGACGAAGATGTGGGTGTTGCCGAAGGTCCCTGCGCAGGTCGCCGACACGTTGGGCTGCGGCCCCGTCCCGGCCCGGAACGCGTCGACGGCGGCGCAGGGCGTCGCCGACCCGCGCTCTCGTAGTCGCGGCACCGAAACCCTCTCCATGGCGGCGGCCGCTCCGTTTCGACTTAGATGGAGATTGCCGGCACTGATTACAAGATGCGGGCAGGCGGTTTCGAGACTGCATGCGAATCGACCAAAAGTACGGCAGAGCTTCACGCCAACATCGCCACGGTCTAGCGGATGGAGTTCAGGGGACTGGGTTAATGGCCCAGTCCCCTTGCGGCTCCTTGGGTCAGATCTGTGGAGTGCTAGTCATCCTCGCTTCTCACTTGTCCGCGAATCTCGCCACCGGGAAAGTTGGTCGTGTGAACGTTCACGTATGCGTCGCCACTGGCGATTATGCGCAAGGCCCCCGCGAAATCACCCGCCGACACATTCTGTCCGGAGACGGCCTGGATATCAGCTGCACTAACGCCGCTGCGCGAAACAGTGCCTCCAGCCGCTGGGCAGGGCGGGGTTCCGGCAGGTCCGGGTGCGGTCGCGGAGCCGCAGAGCCACAAGAAGATGCCGCCGTTTACCGTGCGCTGGCCGAAATGGATGTGCGCCATGAAGGCGTCACTCGACAGCCCTGAGAAGGAAAGTGTGTACGAGAGCGTCGACCCTTGAACAGTCGCCTCGAACCGGCCGACGCCGCTCGTCAGCTTGGGCGTGTTCTCCTCGAAGCCACTGAGCTTTGCCTTCACCGAGCGCCCCGCCTCGTCGGCGCTTGTGGCCACGACGGTGAGGCCCAATATCGCAAAAACGGCAGCGAAACGAATGATCCATCTGAGCTTCATGGTTGCACCCCCAAAGCTGCGCGTTATGACCGTCCTGGACCCATGTGCCGGGACGAAGCCGATTCGATCCTGTGCTAAGGGGCCGACTGTGTCAAAAACCGAACTCACCGTGACGTCACGGACTGCCTTCGCGACGGAAGGGCAACGAGGGGGCCCGAGCGTTCGGCCTGTCGGGTCAACGCGTGCCTTGATTCAAACGCTGGTCGGGGGCCGGGATTTTGATAAAGGCTGCGGGCAGTGGACCACGCGCCGCCATCCGAACGCATTCGCGCGGCTGTGCGCCGATTTCCATCGTCAATACGGCCATCTGAAAGCGCGGGATCCCGCCACATTCCTCGACGCTTACACCGACTGGCAGGTACAGGAATGCGGGTTCGTTAGGCCGGCTCTGTGGGCGGCTATGAAGCTTGGGGTGCCCATTCATGCGTGAGGCGATCGCCGGCGAATCAAAACCGGTCTGCGAGACCTTCATCGACCCCTGCGGGCGGTGGCGCTCGACTTAACTGATTTCGGACGCCGAGAACCTCGGCCGATCACTGCGGCGGCTCCTATTCGCGGGCCCTATCGAATCGCAACATCTCGTCGGATGAGTTGCGGCGTGAGCGGGTCGGACGATTAGCTATCCAGTTCTGAGCCGTTTATTCGCTTGGATTACTGCAGTAAGGCCTACAAGATAAGAGTCAGCCGAGCCAGCGCCTCCTCCCACAACCGAGGCGGTCCCGGTACGCGACACCAGCGCGCATTCACAGCCCTGGAGGCGCGAGCTGGACGACGAGCCAGTTTGTTCCGGCGAGGCGGGCGGCGCGAGCGACCAGGATCGCGACCGTGATCTAGGGCTCAGTTGAATCCGTAGACCACTCGTCGAACGAGGTTCTTGCAATCGGCAGCGAGCGGAGCCAATATCCCGATATTCAAGAGGGGCGCGCGCTTCTCGGCGCCCACACGAAGGGGGAGAGCATGAGACGACGAATTGTTGTGGCGCTCATAGTTGCCGCGCTCGCGGTAGTCCCACTCATCACGGGCAGTACTGCCTCCGGCGGCACCCAGCCCATCATGGTGCTGCGAGACGCAGCCACTGGCAAGCTTTTGCCGCAGTCGATCCCAGTCCAGGTTAAGGATCAGACCTTGAACCGCCGGCTCGCCTGGATCTCAGGAGGAGCTCTCGCCAGCGCCGAGCAGCGCCTCGAGGGTGCGGACGCGACATCTGATGCCGATCTGGTCGGCCAAACGCCGAACTCGGCGATCGGCTGCGGCACCCGGAACACGAACGGGAACGTCCGTGTCAACCAGGACTGCAGCTTCCGCCGCCAGGCGGAGACTGATATCACGTTCAACCCAGCCGACCCGACCAACCTACTGGCGGGCCAGAACGACAGCCGCGTCGGCTTCAACCAGTGCGGCATCGACTGGTCGACGG
>DASXTG010000132.1:0-30144 GCA_036505515.1 Candidatus Dormiibacterota bacterium
AGAGGTGCGGCGGCAGACAGTGGAGCAGATGGCCGACCACGTCGAGAAGCTGCCGAAGGGCACGCGGATCATGGTTCTCGGCCCCGTGGTCAAGGGCCGCAAGGGTGAGTACCGCTCGCTGATCGAGGACGTGCGCAAGTCCGGCTTTGTGCGCGTGCGTGTCGACGGGAGCCTCTACGAGATCGGCGAGCAGATCCCGATGGACAAGAACAAGAAGCACGACATCCAGGTCGTCGTCGACCGCGTCGTGGTCGGTCCCGAGCAGCGCACCAGGCTCGTCGATTCGATCGAGACCGCGGCGAGGCTGGGCGGCGGCTCGGTGATCATCGCCCCCGAGCGTGGCGATGAGATCCAGATGTCGCAGGACTTTGCGTGCCCATACGACGGCACGAGCGTGCCGGAACCGCAGCCGCGCAACTTCTCGTTCAACAGCCCGCACGGCGCCTGTCCGGTGTGTACCGGGATTGGCTCGCAGCTGGTGGTCGACGGTGACCTCGTCGTTCCCGACCCCTCGCTTTCATTAAAGGAAGGCGCCATCGCGGCCTGGAGCCGCTCGCAGTTCTTCTACCCGGAGCTGCTGGAAACCGTGAGCCGCTACTTCGGCATCGACATGGACAAGCCGTGGTCGAAGCTGAGCAAGCAGCACCGCGATGTGCTGCTCAACGGCACCGGCGAGAAGAAGATCCGGTTTGGATACAGGAACCAGTACGGCCACGAGCGCTGGTACGAGGCTCCGTTCGAGGGCGTGGTCGCAAACCTTCAGCGCCGGTACGAAGAGACGCAGTCGGACTTCCTCAAGGCCGAGCTCGAGCGCTACATGTCAGACAAGCCATGCCCGGCGTGCAAGGGCCGCCGCCTGAAGCCTGAGTCGCTCGCGGTGACGGTGGCGAGCCGCAACATCTCCGACGTCTGCACGCTGTCGGTGAGCGCGGCGATCGATTTCTTCGACAAGCTCGATCTCAGCGAGCGCGAGCACCTGATCGCGCGCGGGATCCTGAAGGAGATTCGCGAGCGGCTGCAGTTCATGATCGACGTCGGCCTCGAGTACCTGACGGTCGAAAGGGCCGCGAACACGCTCTCCGGCGGCGAGTCGCAGCGCATCCGCCTGGCGACCCAGATCGGATCCAAGCTGATGGGCGTCCTCTACATCCTGGACGAGCCCTCGATCGGCCTGCACCAGCGCGACAACCGGCGCCTGATCAACACGCTGCTGCGCCTGCGGGACCTGGGTAACACGCTGATCGTGGTCGAGCACGACGAAGAGACGATTCGCTCCGCGGATTTCATGGTCGACATCGGCCCCGCTGCGGGCGAGCACGGAGGCGAGATCATCGCCGCCGGCACCGTGGAACAGGTGATGAAGAACCCGCATTCGATCACCGCCGCTTACCTGCGCGGCGATCGTGCGATCCCACTCCCGCGCCGTCGCCGCAGCGGGACGGGCAAGAAGCTCGTCGTTCGCGGCGCGCGCGCCAACAACCTCAAGAACATCGACGTCGCGATCCCGCTGGGGACCTTCGTGGCGGTGTCCGGCGTGAGCGGCTCCGGGAAGTCCTCGCTCGTGACGGACATCCTCAGCCGCAAGGTGGCGCAGCACTTCTACCGTGCCAAGGACAAGCCCGGGCCGCATCGCGTCATCGAAGGCCTGGAGTACCTCGACAAGGCCATCGACATCGACCAGTCGCCGATCGGCCGCACCCCGCGCTCGAACCCGGCCACGTACACGGGGATGTTCACGTACATGCGCGAGCTGTTCGCAAGCATGCCGGAGGCGAAGATGCGCGGCTACAAGCCGGGGCGCTTCAGCTTCAACGTTCGCGGCGGACGGTGCGAGGCCTGCCAGGGGGACGGGATCATCCAGATCGAGATGCATTTCCTTCCCGACGTGTACGTGCCGTGCGAGGTGTGCCACGGGACGAGGTACTCGCGCGAGGTGCAGGAGGTGAAGTTCCGCGGTCACTCCATCAGCGACGTCCTCGAGCTCACCGTCGACGAGGCCCTCGAGGTCTTCGAGAACGTGCCGCGCATCAAGGTCAAGCTCCGCACTCTTCACGACGTTGGCTTGGGCTACATCCGCCTCGGCCAGCCGGCCACCCAGCTGTCGGGAGGCGAGGCGCAGCGAGTCAAGCTGTCGGCCGAGCTGTCGCGGCGGGATACCGGCCGGACGCTCTACCTGCTGGACGAGCCGACGACCGGCCTCCATTACGCCGACGTGGAGAGGCTCCTGCAGGTCCTGCACAGGCTCGTCGACCACGGCAACACGGTGGTCGTGATCGAGCACAACCTGGACGTGCTCAAGACCGCGGACTGGCTGATCGACCTCGGGCCTGAGGGCGGGGAGAAGGGAGGCTACGTGATCGCGGAGGGCACGCCCGAGCAGCTCGCGCGCATGTCCGAGTCCGCGACCGGGCACTTCCTGCGCCGCCTCCTCGAGAAGGCCGCCAAGCGAGCCGAACGCTCGAACGGCGCCGCCCGCACCCGCCGCGCCAAAGTCAAAGTGGCCGTCTGAAACAGACCCAGGCGGGCGGATACAGCGCGCTGCTGCGCGTCCGCGGCTTCGCGCGCCTCTACGCGGGCCTGCTGCTGGGTCGCATCGGTGGATCGATGCTGCTGGTCGCCATCGTCCTGTTCGTGCTGCAGCGCTATGACTCGCCGCAGCTTGCCGGCGCGACGGCGTTCATGGCCACGTTCCCTGGGATTCTGGTTTCGCCGGTCGCGGGGGCGCTCCTCGATCGACACGGCCGCACCCGCCTGGTGGTCCTCGATTTCGCGATCGCGGCGCTGGCGCTCGGCGCCTTGGCGGGCCTTTCCGCGCTTCACGCGCTCCCGCCGCCGCTCCTGCTCGGGATCGTCGGCTTCGCCTCGCTGACGAACCCTCTGAGCTGGGCCGGGGCACGCTCGCTGTTTCCGATCATCGCGCCACCGCACATGTGGGAGCGAGCCAACGCTCTCGACAGCAGCGGGCATGTCATCGCCACCCTCGTCGCGTCGCCGCTGGCGGGCGGGCTCGTCGGTTTCGCCGGCGGTGAGTGGGCGCTGGCCGCGGCGGCCGCCGTCTTTGTCGCGGCCGCGGCAGTCATGCTCGGCCTTCCCGACGTTGCTCCAGGTGTTGACAGCGGGTCGATCCTTCGCAACGCGTGGCGCGGGCTTCAGTACGTGGCCGGCAATCCGACGCTTCGCGGCCTGGCGTTCACCTGGAGCACCTTCAACCTGGCGAACGGTCTGTTGGTGATCGCCGTACCGGTGCTCGTCCTCAACCGGTTGCACGGGGGGCCGGAGACCGTCGGGCTGCTCTGGGGCATCATGGGCGCCGCCGGCCTCCTGTCGGCGCTGGTCATGGGCCACTTCCGCAGTGAGGGCCGTGAGCGTGCCTGGATGCTGGTCGGGATTCTTGTCAGCGCGGCGGCGACCGCGCTTCTCGTGTTCGCGACCAATCTGACGCTGGTGACGATCGCGATCGTGGTCTTCGGCCTTACCGCCGGACCCCTCGACATCGGCGGCTTCACTCTGCGTCAGCGGCGCACGGACCTGGCGTGGTTCGGTCGTGCGTTTGCGGTGTCGATGTCGCTCAACTCGCTCGGCAACCCGATCGGATCCGCGGCCGCGGGCCCGTTAATCGCATGGTCGCTCAACGGAGCGCTGTGGGTCGCGGTCGGGATCACGGTGGTCGCGGCCGTGTTTCCGCTGCTCGCCATCCCAGCGAGGAATGACAGGGCCGCAAGCGTCGTTTAGGCTCGGCTGATGAGTCTGAGGAGCCGGGCGGTGCTGGCGGTGGCCTTGACGATCGGCTTCTACGCGCTGGCCCTGGGCTTGATCGCAGTCCTCGTGCGGATCATGTTCATTCCGAACGTCCCAGGCCGCGTCCTGATCTTCTGCCTGCTGGGCGCGGGGGCAATCGCTGTCTCGATCATTCCGCGCCCCACACGTTTCACGCCGCCTGGGCCACGCCTCAATCCCGCCGGGCAGGCGCGGCTGTTCGCAGAGCTCAATAGCGTCGCGCGTGCTGTAGGTGAGGCCATGCCCGAAGAGGTCTACATCACGCCGGAGATGAACGCCGGCGTCTTCCAGCGCGGACGGCGGCGCGTCATGGTGCTTGGTTTGCCGTTGATGCAGATCATGACCGTTCCCCAGATGCGCGCGGTCCTGGCGCACGAGTTCGGCCACTACCAGGGCGGTGACACGAAGCTTGGACCGCTGATCTATCGGATGCGCGAGACCATTGAGCGCACGCTCAATACGCTGTCGGGACAGGCCGCGCTGCTCGGGCTTCTATTTCTTGCCTACGGGCGCATGTTCATGCGCGTCACGCAGGCGGTGTCCCGCCGCCAGGAGCTGGCGGCGGATGAGCTGGCGGCTCGCACGGTCGGGGCGCGGCCGATGATCGAAGGCCTGCGCGCGCTGGCACGCGGATCGCTTGCATTCGACGTCTACTGGCGCAGCGAGGTCGTGCCCCTCCTCGAAGCGGGGTTCCAGCCTCCGCTGGCGGACGGGTTCGCACGCTTCCTGGCCGAGCCCGGGGTGATGAACCAGATCGCGCAGGCCGCCGAGCAGGAGCTCGCGAAGCCGCGCCGCGATGCCTACGACAGCCACCCGCCGGATGCCGAGCGGATCGCCGCTCTGTCGGCCCTACCTTCCGGGCCGGACGGCGAGGACCCGGCCGCGGCCGTCACCTTGCTCGAGGGGCTGGAAGCGATCGAGCCCTGGATCCTGATCGGGGTGGTCAAGCCCGGGGTTCAGCTGCGCCGCGTCAGCTGGGCCGAGACTGGAAATGCCGCCCTTATACCCGGCTGGCGTGAGCGGGTGCGACGCCAGGCACACCTGATCGGCGGCTACACCGTGGGTTGGTTGCCCGAGCTCCTGAAATATGCGGACCGCATCGGCCAGGCGGAAGCGGGCGCAGCCCGCCAGTCTGTGCCGGCCGACCGGGCGCGAGCGCTCGGGGTCGGCTTCGCGGGAGCGGCGTTCGCCAACGCGCTCGCTCAGAACGGATGGACGACCGAGTCTCTGCCGGGTCGACCGCCGGTGATGCGCCGAGGCGAAGCCGCGCTCGAGCCCTTCTCAGAGGTCACCAAGCTTGCGCGTGGCGAGGTGGACGCGGACACCTGGCAGCGGCGCTGCTGGGACCTGGGGATCCGTGACCTGAGCTTGATGCCGGCCTGAGGTGAGGAGGGGGTCAGGCGAAGAGGGCGATCAGCGTGATCACGCCGCCGATGAGGTTGAGAACGATCGCGATGATGCCCCCCACCAGGCGGCCGGTCCGGATGGCCTGAACCCCGGCGAGGAGGCCGATGATCGGGATGAAGAAGAAGACGCGGTTGAAGACGAACGGCACGATGATCGTCGCCAGCCCGAGCAAGATTCCCCAGCCGGCGGCGCCCGTGAGCTGGTACATCAAGCCGGCGCCCCCGGGTCCCTGCCCGACCTGCGGCGGGACGGGATAGACAGGCGGGGGAGGCACGGGCGAGGCGCCGGGATCCGCGGAAGGCGGCGCGGGTGGCTGATAGTCAGCTGGTGGGGGCGGGGGTCCCTGCGGCAAGGTGGGCTGGTCGCGTGAATCTGTCATCGTCCGAAATCTTAGCTATGCGTCGCGCTCCTGGAACGCAAAGACGTGCGGCATGAGCAGGAACAGCAGCACCTCGCTCATCGCCCACCAGAAGCTAACGTAAGCACCGATGGTGAGGCTGGTCACCGGGGGCACGGGGTTCATCGGCCGCCAGCTGCTGCGCGAGCTCGCCAGGCGCGACGGCACCACCTATGTCCTGGTACGGCACCGCTCGCGCCAGCGCCTCGAGCACATCATCGAGGCCCTGGGCGCAAACGATCGGATGCTGCCTCTGGTCGGTGACATCACCTCGCCCCTGCTCGGCATCTCACAGTCCGACCAGGAAAAGCTCAGCGGCGCCGACGTCTATCACCTTGCGGCCGTTTACGACCTGGAGGCGTCTGAGGAGGCCAACGAGCGCGCCAACGTGGTCGGCACGCAAAACGCGGTCGACCTCGCTTCGCGCGTCGGTGCGCGATTCCACCACGTGAGCTCGATCGCGGTCGCCGGTGCGAAGTGGAAAGGCAAGTTCAGCGAGGCGATGTTCGACGAGGGCCAGCCTCTCGATCATCCGTACTACCGCACCAAATACGAGGCCGAGCGCATCGTCCGCTCTTCCGGGCTCAGGTTTCGCATCTACCGGCCGGGCCTGGTCATCGGCTCATCCCAGACCGGCGGGGCCGACCGCATCGACGGGCCCTACTACGCCTTCAAGATCATCCAGCGCCTGCGCAACGCGATTCCTCCCTGGGTTCCGCTGATCGGGCTCGAGGGAGGGGAGATCAACGTCGTCCCGGTCGACTTCGTCGCCCGGGCGCTCGACGCCATAGGTCACAAGGAAGGTCTCGACGGCGAGACGTTCCATCTCACCGACCCCGCAGCGCGCAGCCTCGGCGACGTCACCAACGAGTTCTGCCGCGCCGCGCACGCGCCTCAGTTCACGCTGCGGGTGGACAGCCGAGCGTCATCGATGTTCCCGAAGGAGATGACGGCCATGCTCCAGCACTGGAGGGTGGCCCAGACGCTGAAGCGCCGTCTCCTGGAGGGGGTGCGCATCCCAGAACCGGCGCTGCAGTACGTCACCAACCGAGCGCGCTTCACGAGCGACCGAGCGCAGGCCGCGCTCGAGGGCACGGGTATCGAGTGCCCGCCGCTGCACACCTACGCGTGGAAGATCTGGGACCACTGGGAGCGCCACCTCGACCCTGAGGCGCTCACGGAACGGAACCTGCGCGCGGTGCTGCATGACCGAGTTGTCGTCGTCACCGGCGCCTCGAGCGGGATCGGCCGTGCCACAGCGCAGATCATGGGGCGCCACGGCGCGAAGGTGGCGCTGGTTTCGCGCACCAAAGACAAGCTCGACACGCTGCAAGCAGAGATCGAAGCGTCAGGCGGCCGAGCGTTCGTCTATCCGACAGACCTCTCGGACCTCGACCAGTGCGAGGCGATGATCCAACCCGTCCTGGCCGACCACGGCCAGGTCGACATCCTGATCAACAATGCCGGCCGTTCGATCCGGCGGTCGGTGGAGGCGTCATACGATCGCTTCCACGACTTCCAGCGCACGATGCAGCTCAACTACTTCGGCGCTGTCAAGCTGATGCTCGCGGTGCTGCCGGGGATGCGAAGCCGCCGGCGCGGCCACATCATCAACATCTCGAGCATCGGCACGCAGGCGTTCCCGCCGCGCTTCGGCGCATACGTTGCGTCGAAGTCGGCGCTGGCCGCGCTCAGCCGCTGCATCGGCCCGGAGGTGGCGGACGACGGCGTCGCAATCACCAACATCCACATGCCCTTGGTGCGGACCCCGATGATCGCGCCGACGGGGATCTACAAGAACTTCCCCACCAGCTCGCCCGAGGAGGCGGCGGAGCTGGTGGCGTCGGCGATCCTCACCCGTCAGCCGGAGATCTCCACGCGCCTGGGCAAGCTTGGCGAGTCCGTCAACACCGTGGCGCCGGGGCTGCTGCAGTTCGTGATGACGGGCGCCTATCACGTGTTCCCGGAGACCGCGGGCAAAGACGGACAGCCGCCCCGCGAACCGGAGCAGGAGATCTCAGTCGAGGCGGCGGCGATGGCCTACCTGATGCGGGGCATCCACCTCTAGCCCGCTCGCCCCCGCCGGGAGGATCAGCCCTGTGTCGAGCTCGCGATGATCGCGCCGAGCACGGCGACGACGAAGCCGAAGAAGAAGATGAAGACCAGGGCCAGGATGGCGAGATGGACGTAGCCGATGATCAGGCCGGCGAGGGCCATGCCCGCGCCCTGCTCGCCGGTCTTCTTGATCTGGCCCCGCGCCACATGCCCCGTGATGATGGCAACCACGGAGAGGGTGAATCCGCCGACGAACGGGATGATGTGAGCGACAAACGAGCCGATTCCCGTCACCAGGCTGACCACCGCCAGCGTGTTGGTCTGCGTGGCGGGTGCGACAGTCACGCCGCCTGGAACCGGCTGCGGCAGTAGCTCGCTCGGCGGCGTGCTCAAGTCGCCGCCAAGTCTAACCTTGATCGAGTGGCAATTTCGCAGGAGGAAGCGGTCAAGCGGCGGCTCCGCGCGGTGCCCGACGGGCCCGGCGTGTACCTGTTCAGAGACCAGCGCACGCAGGTCATCTACGTCGGCAAAGCACTGCGCCTGCGCGACCGTCTGCGCTCGTATTTCACACCGGGCTACGGGGAGACGGCCCGCGTCTCCGAGCTGGTGCGGAAGATCCACGACTTCGAGTTCGTCACGACGGCGAACGAAGTCGAGGCCCTCGTCCTCGAGAACAACCTCATCAAGAACTACCGGCCGCGCTTCAACATCCGCCTCAAGGACGACAAGAACTACCTCTACCTGAAGCTGCCGGTAACCGAGGAATACCCTCGCGTCCACTACTCACGGCGGGTGCAGAAGGACGGAGCCCTCTACTTCGGTCCATACACGTCGGCGCAGTCGCTTCGCGGCACCGTGAAATCGATCCGCCAGCTGCTGCCGTTCCGCACCTGCTCGGACGATATCTTCAAGCAGGGCAAGGTTTGCCTCGACTTCCACATCAAACGCTGCCCTGGTCCGTGCGAGCGGCGAATCAGCGCGGAGGACTACAAGGCGCGCATCAACGAGGTCGCGCTCTTCATGGAGGGTCGTTCCGACCTGCTCGTGCGCCGCCTCAAAGACCGGATGGAGACCGCCGCCAACCGCCTCGACTTCGAGAACGCCGGGCGGTACAGGGACCAGCTGCAATCGATCGAACGCATCGCCGACCGCCAGAAGGTGCTGGTGCAGGGGCGCGACGACCAGGACCTGATCGCCTATGCGCGGCGCGGCGGCGAGGTGTTCGTGGAGGTGGCATATGTGCGGCAGGGAAAGATGGTTGGCCACGACGGCCACGCGCTCGACGGCGCGAGCGACGCGACCGAGCCGGAGCTCCTGAGAGGCTTCCTGCTGCAGTACTACGAGAGCGCCACGCACGTGCCGCGTGCCGTCATCGTGCCGGGCGCGGTCGACGAGCCGGAGCTGCTGGCGAGCTGGCTGACGCAAAAACGCGGCGGACCGGTCACGATCGAGGTGCCGCAGCGCGGGCGCAAGCGCGCGCTCGTCACCCAGCTCGCCGAGACCGCCGCCCAGGAGCTGGAGCAGCTGCGCATCCAGGCCGACTACGACCGCAGCCGCACCGAGCCGATGCTCGCCGCGCTGGCCGAGGCCCTCGACCTCGAGACTCCGCCCAGGCGGATCGAGTGCTACGACATCTCCAACATCCAGGGCGACTCCGCGGTTGGGGCGATGGTCGTGTTCGAGGACGGGCGGCCGCGCAACGACCACTACCGCCATTTCAGGATCAGGTTCGTTCCGGGTCCCGACGACTTCGCGATGCTGCAGGAGGTCTTGCGGCGAAGGCTGGAGCGGCTGGAGTCGGCGCAGCGGCGCGAGGAGACCGATTCGGTCGGCGACCGCTCCTTCACGAGCCGCCCCGACCTCATGCTCATCGACGGCGGCAAGGGCCAGCTGAGCGCTGCCCTCGAGGTGCTCGAGTCGGCCGGCTACGCGGACATCCCGACCTTCGCGCTGGCCAAGGAGCGCGAGGAGATCTTCGCGCCCGGACGCGCCGAGCCGATCGTGCAGGAAAAGAATTCGCCAGGCATGTTCCTGGTGCAGCGGATTCGCGACGAGGCGCATCGGTTCGCGATCACCCACCACCGCAAGGTGCGATCGCGAAAGGCCCTGACTTCGCCTCTCGACTCGGTCGAGGGCATCGGTCCCGCGCGCAAGCGCGCATTGCTGAGACACTTCGGCTCCGTGCAGGCGATCCGCGAAGCGCCGGTGGAGGACATCGTCGCGCTCGGCGTTCCCGAGCGCCTGGCGAAGAGACTGAAGGAAACCCTGTAGGTGCTGGTTATCGTTGGCGGGACCACTGAGCCCGAGCTCGAGGAAGCGGTGGGAGTGTTCCTCGACACGGGCTTCCAGCTGTCGCGCTGGCTATCGCCATGGGACGACGCCGACGGCGTGCTCCCGCTCCGCGGCGACAGCGCGGTCGTGCTCCGAGACGCCGACACGCGCGGCATCCGCTACGTGCTCGTGCATGTCGGCTCGAGCGACGGCAGACCGGGCGGCAGCCATGACCGCGCTCACCACCGAGTCGACATCGCGCAGCTGCGCGAGCTCGCCCAGCAGCTGCGCTCCCGCGACCGGATGCTCATCACGTGCATGGCGTTTGGATACAAGAAAGGCATACCCGACGGGGCCGCGTGGGTCGTCGACGTGCGGCTGCTGGAGAACCCCTACTGGGTCGATGAGCTGAGACCGCTCGACGGTCGTGATGCTGCGGTCCGCGAGTTCGTCCTGAACCAGGCGGCGGCGCGCGACCTGCTCGACAACCTCGAGCGCACGCTGCGCAATGCGCTTCCGCACTACCGGGAGCGCGGTCGATCGCAGCTCGTCGTGGCGATCGGCTGCACGGGCGGTCGGCACCGCTCCGTCGTGGTGGCAAAGGAGCTGGCCCGGCGCCTCGAGCGCATCGAAGGAGTGGACGTCGAGTTCACCGCACGCGATCTCTAGATGACACGTAATTGACGCGCGCCCTGGTCATCGGAGGGGCCGGTTTTGTCGGCACCGCGGCGTGCAAGGAGCTGATGCGGCGCGGAATCGAGACCATCGCTGCCGGTCGCAAGGAGCGTCCATACGGCACCTTCACCAGCTATGTGGCATTCGATCGGACCGACGAAGATCAGCTGCGCAGCGCGCTGGACCAGGCCAAGCCCGACGTGGTGCTGGACCTGGCGTGCTACCAGCCCGGCGAGGTGGCAGCCATGGCCAGGAACTTCGCGGGGGAGCGCTACATCTTCGTCTCGACCGGCGTGTACCCACACCTCCACGGCAAGCCGGCGCGCGAAGAGGACTTCGTCCCGCTGGATGGCGATCCGCCGGACGGCCTCGACTACATGGGGGGCAAGCGTTGGTGCGAGACGGTCCTCGCGCGCACGCGCGACCTCCCCTGGACAGTGGTCAGGCCGCCGGCGATATTCGGACCGGCGGATCACACGCTGCGCATCGCGGCTTACATCCAGCGTGTCGCTGACGGCGGGCCGCTGCTCGTCCCTGAGGAGTCTTACGAGCGGCAGGCGGGGCTCGCCTGGGTGAAAGACATCGGCTTTGCGTGCGCCTTGGCGTGCGACCTGCGCAGGGACACGACTCGCAAGGCGTACAACGCCGCCTTCGAAGGCGTGAGTCTCCGCGACCTGATCGAGGGCATCGCTCGGGCGCTTGGAGTTCCGGCTCGCTTGCACCCGGTGCCTTTCGCCGAGCTGCCGCCAGACGCAAGCCCATACGGACCCGATCCACGCCGCGCAGCGGGCTACGTTCTCGACCGGGCTCGCAAGGAGCTGGGGTTCGAGCCGTCGGCGCTCGAGGACGCGCTGGCTGAGACGCTGGCGTGGTATCGGGTGGCCCACCCTTCGCATCCGGGATACGCGAACCGTGCGGCGGAGCTTCGTATGCTCACGCTGTGATTCGCCGGTTCGCGCCGTACTCGGTAGCGGTTGGCGGAGCGGTCGCCGTCACCATCGCCATCGCCGTGATCACAGCCCGATTCAGGGTGGCCGGATTGAGTGCGTTCTACCTGCTCCTCGTGCTGTGGCTGGGCGCCTGGTGGGGAAGAGGACCGGCGGTCGCGGGCAGCATCGCTGCCTTCCTGCTCTACGACTTCTTCTTCGTCCCTCCGGTAGGCACGTTCACCGTCGCAGGGACCAGCGAGCTCCTGGAGCTGGTCGTCCTGCTGGCGGTGGCGCTGGTCACCGGACAGTTGGCCGCCTCGCTCCGCCGCACGCAGGGCACAGCGGAAGCGCTGGCCGCCGACGCTCGCGCCCTGTACGAGCTGGCGACTGCAGCCCTGCGGTCGCCCGAGGTCACCATCGCGCTTTCCCTGGTCTGCGAGCGGGCACTGCGGCTCGAAAGCGTGCGCCGGTTCGCGCTGGTCGCGATGGACTCTGGGCACGCTGTGGCGCTTGCCGGCAGCCCCGTCAGCGCGGACGAGCTGCGGCAGGCCTCGTGGTCGTACGACAACGGCCGAGCGGTGGGACTTTCGGTGGCGGATGGGGCGGTCAAGCTGACCCGGACGCGGCCGGAAGCAGCAGGCTCTGCATACGTTCCCCTCGCGAGCGGCGTGGCTGTGATCAAGGTCGACGACGACGCGACCCCAACCGATCTCCGCATGCTGGCGGCGCTGGTTGGCCTGGCGGGCCTCCTGCTGGACCGCCGCCGGGCGACCCTCGAGGCTGAAAGAGCGCGCGGCTTCGAAGCGTCGGATCGCCTGAAGGCAGCGATCCTCTCGTCGCTTTCGCACGAGCTCAAGAGCCCGATCGCATCGCTGCGTGCCGGCCTCACCGCCCTCGTGGCGCCGCGAGCCGGTCTCGGACCTGACCAGCGCGACCTGCTGCGCGATCTCGACCGCCAGGCCACGCGGCTCGACCGCATGGTGGGCGACATGCTGGCTCTCTCACGCCTGGAGGCGGGCATGGAGCTGGACAAGGAACCGCATCGGTTCGCCGACCTGGTCGGCACGACGCTGCATGCGCTTCGTCCTGACCTGACGGGACGCACGGTCACGGTCGACGTCGCGGACGATCTGCCGCCTGTGGACGTCGACGAGCTTCAGATCGATCGCGTGCTGACCAACCTGATCGAGAATGCGCTCGAGTGGGCGCCGCCGGACGGTGCGATCCTGGTTGGGGCGGCGGCCGGCGATGACAGGCTGACGGCGTGGGTGGAGAACGACGGGCCTGCCATCCCTCCGACAGACCTCGACCGCGTTTTCGAAACGTTCTGGACCCGGCGCGCGCGAGGCAGCGGGCTCGGGCTTGCCATCAGCAAGCGCGTGGTGGAGGCGCACGGTGGGACGATCCGCGCCGAGAATCGCCGCCGCGGCCCGCGCTTCACCTTCACGCTGCCGCTCGCGCGCGTCACCGCGAATCAATGAGCGGCAGGGTCCTGGTCGTCGACGACGAGGTAGAGATGCAGCGCGCGCTGCGCGCGGGGCTCGTCTATCACGACTACGACGTGCATGCGGTGGGGAGCGGGGAGGAGGCCGTGCGCGAAGCCGCCGCGTGGAGGCCCGACGTGATCCTTCTCGACCTCGGCCTCCCCGGGATGGATGGATTCGCGACGCTGCGCGCTTTGCGGCCCGCGACCCGCGCCGCCGTGATCGTCGTCAGCGTGATGCCCGGCGAGAAGGACAAGGTGCGAGCGCTGGACGCGGGCGCGGACGACTACGTCGTCAAGCCCTTCGGCACCGAGGAGCTCGTGGCCCGGATCCGGGCGGTGTTGCGGCGGCAGGCCGACGTCTCGGAGGGAGAGCCTGTTGTGCGGTCAGGCGACCTGGAGATCGATCTGTCCAGGCGGTCGGTCACTGTAGACGGCCGTGCTGTGCGCCTCACGCCCACGGAGTACGAGCTGCTGCGCTATCTCGCGCTGCATGCGGGCAAGCCGGTCACGCACACGACCCTGCTGCGCCAGGTGTGGGGCGAGTACGCGGTCGGCGACAAGTACAACACGCGATACGTGGTGGCCCAGATACGCAAGAAGCTGGGCGACGACCCCGCCAACCCGAAGTACATCATCAATGAACCTGGGGTGGGTTACAGGCTCCAGGCCTAAGTTTCGGCGTGGCTCCGGTTGAGCAGATACGCGGCGATGAGCGCCACCACCACGATTCCGGGCGACCAACCGAGATTGGTTCCGAAGGGGTCGTAGCTCGACAGGTCGACGCCGATCGCCAGTCCACTCACTGATGCGAACACCAGGACGATGAGCACTCCGCGCACGCTCCCGTGCTGCTTGAAGTACAGCTCCCAGCCCACGCGCCATCTGCGGCGATGCGTGACATGCCTCGGAGCGACCCTCGCCGCTGCGTGCGCCGCGACGCGTTCGCGCCGTCCGTGTCGGTAACGAGCCGTCTGCGGCAGCGGCTCGGGAGGTAGGTGCTCGACCTCTCGGTCGGGCGGCGGCGGCACCTCGAGCGGCTCCCAGAGCGGCTCTCGGCGATATGTCCGATAGAGCACCCAGCTCAACACTCCGAACAACAGCCAACCGAGGTAGATCCACGTCGAGTTGGAGATGTTCTGGAACATGAGCTGCGTGAACACTGTCCCGATGGCAAGTGCGCCCACCAATGACAGCACGGGGATGCTGTCGCGCCCGAACTTGATGTTCAGAGGCATTCGGTAGGGGCGATACAGGTCGGGCTCCACAAACCGCAGGCGCATGACCGACAGGTGGGCTGAGGCGAAGGCGAATGTCGCGGCCAGCGAATAGACGGCGCTCATCAGGTCGATCTCTGTCGACCCGACGATGACGCCGGGTAGGACCAGGAGCGCCGCCAGCAGACCGAAGACGACGATCGAGATGTATGGAGTCTTGAACTTGGGGTGGAGCGTCGCGAATCGGCGCGGCATCATCTCGGCGCCGGCGAGCGAGTAGCTCAGCCTGGAGATGCCGATCAGGCCGGCATTGGTCGCGATGACCAGGATCGTGAAGGCGAGGATGCCGACCCAGATGCCGGCCCAGAACGCGAGCGTCGCCGATACCCTCGAGAATTGGCCGACGATGCCGACAACCGGGTCGGACTTGAATGTGGTGGCAAGCTCGGTCACGTAGCCGCCGTGACCGTCCGGCAGCACAGGGAGCACGCTGAGACCGATCGTCGGTAGGAAGGCGGCGACGAACAGCACGGCAATGATGACCCAGCGTGTAGCGCGAGGAACGGACCGCCCGGGATTACGCGCTTCCTCCGAGAGGTTCGAGATGGTTTCGATGCCCGTGTACGTGACCATGGCGATGGAGATGCTCGCCAGGAAGCTGCCCCAGGTCGGCGCGACGCCCCAGTGAATGTTGTCCAGCACCACGCGGATGTTGAGCAGGAGGACAACGCCGAGGATCACCAACACCACCTGCGTGAAGAGATCTATGAAAGCCAGGACCAGGTTGAGCGCGCTCGATTCCTGGATGCCGATGACGTTGATGACGATCAAAAGGCCGATGAGCGCGATCGTGGCGGCCACATGCACGGTGTCATCGGTCTTCAGGAGGTCGAAGAAGGGTACGTATTTTCCGAAGACGCCCAGGTAGCTGATGGCGAAGTAGGAAGAGATTGAGACCGTGGCCATGTAGTTCAGAAGCTGGACCCAACCGACCAGGAACCCGATCGGATCGTTGAAAGCGCGCCGGGCGAAGCTCGAGCTTCCGCCCGCGTGGGGAATCGCCGAAGTACCTTCGGCGTAATTGAGCGCGGTGGTGACGAAGATGAACCCGGCCAGGATCAAGGCCAGGGGGGTGAGGCCCAAGGCGTAAGCCGCGGTGACGCCGAGGGCGTAGTAGATGCTGGAGCCGACGTTGCCGTAGGACGCGGCGAACAGCGCAGGCGCACCGAGCGTTCGCGGCATCTTGGCCGGGCGGCGGATGACGACACGGAAATCGCCGGGGCGCTGGCCGCGTCGGGAGATTGAGTCCGGGCTCAACGGGCCGAGCGTAAAGGATCACGTGAAGATCCATACAGACTCCATACGGGTTGCGGGCGAGCCCAAACGGGGTTCTCACGAGGCGCCGCCTAGCTTGGGGTCATGCGCACGGCGATCGTTCAGCTGCCGACCAATCGCACCGCCCAGGAGCGGAGGCAGGTGGCGAGGGCCGCGGTCCGCCAGCTCGAGCGGGCCGAGATCTACCTGGCCGCGGTGGCGTACATGGACCTGGACGATCGCGCGGCCCAACGCGTGCTCGCCCAGCTGCGCAGCGACCTCGACGGCCTCAGGCGGCACCTGGCCAAGCAGCGTTGAGTCGCGTCAACCGCCCGGCACGTCGGCGGATCAAGCTCCGCGGCGGAAATCTCGGAGCATTCCTCTGCTGGTCGATCGTGTTCGCGGATATCGGGACCTCGATCTACTACGTCCCGGGCATCCTCTCGGCCAGCGGCTTCAACAGGCGGTCGACCATCTTCGTCTTGATGACGCTGGTGGTGTTCATCCTGCTCTCGCTCAAGTACGCGGAGGTCACCTGGCGCAACCCGGAGGGCGGTGGGGTGGTGACGATCTCCTCAAGAGCCCTGCACCCGCTCGCGGGCCTGCTCGGCGGGGTCTTCATCATCGTCGACTACTACCTGACAGCAGCTATCAGCGCCTTCTCAGGAATCCAGTACATGGCAGTGGTGGTGCGGCCGATCGCGCTTGGCAATGCGGTCCCGGCAACGTTGATCGCACTCGCAGGCCTGGCGATGCTCAACGTCATCGGCATCAGGGAGAGCGCGCGGGTGAGCTTCATCGCCGCGGCAGTCGCCGCCGCGGGACAGCTGATCGTAGTGGTCGTGGTCGCAATTCATCTCGGCCCTGCAGCCGTCATGCACAGCTTCAGCGCCATGGGCCAGGGCCCGCCGCCATTGACGCCGATCGTTCTGATCACCGGCTTCGGCGCCGCGTTCCTCGCCTTCTCCGGCCTGGAGAGCGTGGCTCAGATCGCGCCCGCGATGCGCTCGCCGAGGCGGACGACGGCTTACCGGACGATGGCCATCGTCATTCTCACGATGACGATCACAAGCCCGCTGCTGACCTTGTGGCAGACAACCCTGGTGCCGGACCCGAACAACCCCGCCCACGTCAACCAGCTGCTGTCACTGCTCGGCGGCGAGTATGGCGGCACTGCGCTCTCTAACTACGTCGCGGTGACAGGGTCCGTGCTCCTGATCTTTGCGAGCAACACCGCCATCATCGGGGGCTATCACGTGTTTCTGGCCCTCACTCGCATGGGCTTCCTCCCGCGGGCCGTCGAGCGCCACAACGCATGGCGAGGGACGCCGCACATGGCGATCCTGGCCGCCGTCGCGCCGCCGGTGGTCCTCGTGTACGTGGCCGGGCAGAGCCCAGTGGCCGCGGTCTTCCTGGGCAACCTCTACGCCTTTGGCCTGCTCGGCTCATTCATCCTGACCAACGTTTCGCTCGACCTGGTGCGCTGGCGGGAGCTGCGACTCGGCCGCAGTCTGCTCAAGCAGGCGATCTTTGCGGTGGGGCTCCTCACGACCTTCCTGGTTATGATCGGCTGGGGCGTCAATCTCGTCGCCAAACCTGACGCCACCATCTTCGGGGGCGGGCTGACTGTGCTCGGGCTGGTGGTCGGAATCTGGACTTATCGCAGCGCTCAGCGGCAGCGGCCGGCGGTGTTTCCGCTGCCCTACCGGCCCGAGCGGGCGGCCGAGTCGATCGCCACCCACTTCGATCGCACCCCGGCGGATGTCCTCGTGATTCTTCCCCGCGATCAGAACGCGGCTGAGGCTGTGCTGGCGGAGGCGCTGCGCGTGGCGGCCGGCAAGCGCGCGGTGTTCCTCTATCGCGGCGACGCTCCTCCCGGCCCCGCTGCGCTCTGGGAGGTGAGCGACCCGTACCTGAAGGACTACACGGCGCAGGATGCCTTTGCCCGAGCAGAGACCCGCACGCGCGTACAGGTGCCGAGCCGCCGTTACGTCTACGTCCCGGGGAATCTCCCGCGCGAGATGGTCGGCGAGGTGTGGAGGACGATCTGGCCCAAGGAGACCGTCGTCTCAGTTGAGGACCACGACGTCCTGCCGCCCATGGCAGTTGACCGGATCCGCAGGCACAACGCGAACGGCACGACCGTCCTGCACATGTTCACCGCGACGAAGCACAAGGTTGGGGCCGCCTGAAGCAGCTTGTGCCGGCACACGCGGGTTTGCTCGAGGTTTGAAGCCCGCCAGTGCCGGCACACGCGGGCAATTGCTGGCCCGGCCGACTCTTAGCAGTCAGGCCGGAATGATCAGATCCTTTAGCTCGCGAGGGTAAGGAGTCATCACCCGGCACCCGGTCTCGGTGATGACCACTGTGTCGGAATGCCGAAAGCCGCCGAGCTCCTTGATGTAGACGCCCGGCTCGACCGTGAACACCATCCCCGGCTCGAGCACGGCGTCATCACCACGGTCGAGGAATGGCGCCTCATGGCCCTCGAGCCCGATGGAGTGGCCGACGTGGTGGCGGATCGATCCCTCGACGCCTAGCTCGGCAGCCAGCGACACGCACGCGAGCTCGACCTCCGCGGCTGGCACGCCAGGCCCCATCACTTCGAGTGCGCGCGTCTGCAGCGCGAGCATCGCCGCAAACGCCTTCTCCTGCTCGGCGCTCGGCGCGCCGACGATCATCGTCCGCTCGAGCTCGCTGAGGTAGCCGTCAATGTCCGCTCCGGCGCCGCTGACCAGCACGTCGCCGGCCTGGATCCCGTGGCCGCGCACGAACCCATGCGGCATCGCGGTTGAACGGCCGCCGACGAACATCGCCTCGAGCCCGTTGCCGTTGAACCCGCGCGGCCGCCACCCCGGCATCTCACGCACCATCTCGAACAGTGTTTCCGTGGCCGACGGCGCGTAGCACTCCATCTCGGTCATGCCGGTCTTGATCGCTGCCTGCATGCGGCGGTGGGCGCGCACCGCCCAGTCGCAGCTGAGCTGGAGGCACTCGATCTCAGTCGGAGACTTCACGCGGCGGAGGGATTCGATGAGCATCTCTGCGTCGACCGGCCCCCGCCCCATGAGATCGGTGAGGCTTGGGCCACGGTAGCCCCAGTAGCGCGCGTAGCCGTCGTTGTCGGCTCCCGTGCGCTGCGGGTTGGCGTTGATCCCGGCCAGCGCGGTGGTGACGAGCCCCATCGGGTGATCGGCCCCTGGGTACTCGAAATACACGTCGACCTTGTCGATCGCCGGCACCGACTCGGCGTGTTCCTTCTCAACCGCCGGCACGATCAGCGCGGAGTAGCCACCCGGGCCGAGGACGAACACGATCGGGCGCTCGGTCGGGATGTGGTGGAAGCCCGTGAGGTAGGCGATCCGCGCCGGATAGAAGACGCAGAGCGCATCCAGGCCGGCCGCTTCCATCCCGGCCGAAACCGCCTCCCGACGAGCGGCGTACTCCTCAGTGGAGATCGTTGGCAGGCGTGTTTGTTTCGCGCCTCCCTCCCTGATCCTTCCCACGGGAGCGGTCTTCTTCTTAGTAGGCGGCAAGCTTTCTTTGCGCCTCCGCGATCTTCTGCGGGTTGGGCATGAAGAACTCCTCCTGGGGAGTGTTGAACGGCATGGCGGGAATGTCAGGTCCGGCGACGCGAACGACGGGCCCGTCCAGGCTGTCGAACGCATGCTCCGAGATGATCGCCGCCACCTCCGCCCCAAAACCACCGGTGAGATTGTCTTCGTACACCACCATCGCCTTCCCTGTCTTGCGCACCGACTCGAGGATCGTGTCACGATCCAGCGGCGCCAGGCACCGGAGGTCGACCACCTCAACGCTCACGCCCTCACCCGCCAGCATCTCCGCCGCCTCCAGGCAGTAATGGGTCATGAGCCCCCACGCAAAGCAGCTCAGCTTGGTGCCCTGACGCCGGACCACGGCCGGTCCGATGGGGACGAGATGTTCGCCGTCTGGCACGTCCTCGGCGACGAGCCGGTACACCTTCTTATGCTCGAGGAACAGCACCGGGTCGGGGTCGCGGATCGCAGACTTGAGGAGGCCCTTGGCGTCCGCGGGCATGCTGGGAATGACGACCTTCAAGCCCGGCACATGGGCGTAAAAAGCCTCGATCGACTGCGAGTGGTATAGGCCTCCGTGGACTCCGCCGCCGAACGGCGCGCGGATGACGATGGGGACCGACCAATCGCCATTGGATCGGTACCGCGTGCGCGCCGCCTCGCTCACGATCTGGTCGAAGGCCGGATGGATGAAGTCCGCGAACTGGATTTCCGCGATCGGGATCAGGCCGTTGAGGGCCGCCCCGATCGCGACTCCCACGATGCCCGATTCAGCCAGCGGCGTGTCGAGCACACGCGCCTCGCCGAAACGCGCGTACAGCCCGTCGGTCGCGCCGAACACTCCGCCCTTCTTGCCGACGTCCTCGCCCATGACGAGCACACGCTCATCACGCTCCATCTCCTCGGTGATGGCGGCGCGAACCGCCTCGATCATCCTCATCTCAGCCATGGGCGGGCTCTTCCCAGAACACATTGTCCAGCGCCGCGGCCGGCTCGGGTGAGGCGGCTTCGTCGGCTTCTCGCACCGCGGCCTCGACCACGCTTGCGCAGTCACGCCGGACTTGCTCGTCGCCGGCGTCGTCCAGGACCGTGGCGCCGATCAGAAACCTGCGCATGCGGTCGATGGGATCCTCGTGCGCCAAGGCTTCCAGCTCCTCTGCCGGCCGCAGGCCACCAGCCGGCGAAAGCGAGGTGAGCTCGATCACGGGAGCGTGAATCAGTGTCGGCCCGCCTCCCGAGCGCGCGCGTTTGACCGCGCGGCTGAATGCCGCCAGCGCAGCCTCGAAGTCGCCGCCATCGATCATGGCTCCCGCGACGCCGTAGCCGCCGGCGCTGGTCGTGGGCGAGACCGCCTGGTGTGCCGGCAACGCCGAGGTGCCACGCCTGCGTCCCTGGACCAGGCAGATCAGCGCCAGCGAGTGAACAGCCGCGAAGTTGATCGCCTCGTGCCAATCCCCGGAAGCAGTCCTCGCCTCATCGATGCAGGCCAGCACGCACTCGTCAAGGCCGCGCACCTTGGCCGCGTAGGCGATGCCCGCGGCGTGCAGCATGCGGCGAGCCGGATCGCCTGAGGTCGTCACGACGCGAGCCGACCTCGAGCCCACGGCGCCGTCACGCCCGCCTGAGCCAGGATCCGATGCGCGTCCATAAACCGCGAGCATCACGTCGAGCGGCGAGAGGCCCATCGCGAGGCAGAGCGCAATGTCACCGCCTTCGGGCAGGACCCAATCGTGGCCCCCTCGAAGGGCCGTCGCCGCGGCCACCTGCACCGCCTCGCCACCCCAGGGCATGGCACGAGGTTCCGGAAGGACACGTGACGGCTCGAGTCGCGCGACTACCCACAGACGGCGCTCGATGGCGCGCGCCATGACCATCGCGTGATACAGGGCGAGGAGCTGGTGCGGCTCTCGATCGAGGATTCCAGTGAGCACCGCCGGGGACATCACCGGTGAGTAGACTGCACCTGGGGGGCGGGGACAACACTGATCCTTCGGAGGTAGCCAGATTTCGTTCTCGGCCGACGTCAAGAACGAGATGGCCGGGCTGATGCCCGCCAGGCCCTGCTGCCAGCTGAGTGAGCTGCTGGGCATTTATTTCGGCTCGCGCGGACGGCTCATCAAAGGGCCGGACAGCGGGCAGGCAGCGTACTTCTCGCTGCTCCGCAACGCGGTCGCTCGCAAGGTCGTCAGGCTGGGTCGTGCGGTCGGCCATCTGGAGGCGAAGTACCAAGCGGTGAAGACGCGAAAGCGGATGTCGTTCTTCATCGAGCTTTCGCTGCCGCCCGGAATCGCCCCCGCCTTCACCCAGTCCGCGCCCAGGGGAGTGCCTGATGCCGCCTGCGATCGCAAGGCCATGCTGCGCGGGCTGTTCCTCGGATGTGGATCGGTCAATGCCCCGAGCTCCCGATATCACCTCGAGTTCATCGCGCCCACCGCCTCGTGGGCGGCCGCCATCAGCGACGTTGCCGAGAGCGCCGGCACCAGGGTCGGTGTCATGAAGCGGCAGGGACAGTCGGTCGTCTATGTGAAAGAGGGTGATGGCATCGTGCGCCTGCTCTCGCTCATGGGCGCCAGCAGGGCCGTCATGGAGTTCGAGAACGTGCGCGTCGTTCGTGAGATGAGCGGCGAGGTCAACCGCCGCCTGAACTTCGAGACGGCGAACATCGGCAAGACTATCGGGTCGGGACTGCGGCAGGCGGCGGCGATCGACCGCCTCGAGTCGGCGGGGAGGCTCGATGGGCTGCCGCCGGCGCTGAGGGAGATGGCACGCTGGCGCAGCGCGAACCCGGAGCTGAACCTCGGCGAGCTGGCCGGCCGCATGAAGCTCTCGAAGTCCGCGGTCAACCACCGCCTCCGCCGGCTCCAGCAGGTGGCCGACACGATGACGGCCAACGGTTCATCGCCAAAACCCGCGCGCCGATCGGCTTAAGCACCCGGCTGCCGCTGTAGCGCTAGCTAACATTACGTCGCCAGCCTGTAGAACAGATCACCTACATCCGCACGTGCGCGGCCTGCACGCACCCGAGGAGCGAGTCCCCCACATGACCACCAAAGTAGGTATCAATGGGTTCGGCCGGATCGGCCGCAACATCTATCGCGCTGCCCACCAGATGAACCCCACGTTCGAGATCGTCGCCGTCAACGATATCGGCGATGCACACACATTCGCCCACCTGCTGAAGCACGACACCGCCCTCGGCACGTTCGGGCCGTCCGTCACCGCCAACGGCGACGAGATTCTTGTCGACGAGCACGCGATCAAGTTCCTCAGCCATAAGGATCCGGGCGAGCTGCCCTGGAAGGATCTAGGGGTCGATGTGGTGGTGGAGTCGACAGGCCTGTTCACCGATGCGACCAAGGCGCGCGTGCACATCGACAAGGGCGGCGCCAAGAAAGTGATCATCTCCGCTCCCGCCACCAACCAGGACTTCACGGTCGTGATGGGCGTGAACCACAAGGGCTACGACCCCAACACGCACAACGTCATCTCCAATGCCAGCTGCACCACGAACTGCTTCGTGCCCATGGCCCACGTCCTGCACCAGTCGTTCGGCATCGAGCGGGGCATGATGACGACGATTCACGCTTACACATCCGACCAGCGCTTGCAGGACCTCCCGCACAAGGACCTACGCAGGGCGCGTGCCGCCGCCGACAACATCATCCCGACGTCGACGGGCGCCAACCGCGCGGTGGCGGAGGTGCTGCCTGAGCTCAGTGGAAAGTTTGCGGGCATGGCGTTCCGGGTCCCGGTGCTGGACGTGTCGGTGGTCGACCTCACCATCCAGCTGAGCAAGAGCGCGACAGCCGAGGACATCAACGCCGCGTTCGACGAGGCGGCGGGTGGAGAGCTCGAGGGGATCCTCTCTGTCAGTCACGAGCCGCTCGTGTCCTCCGACTTCAAGGGCGACCCACACTCATCGATTGTCGACGCGCCGCTCACCCTCGTCCTCTCTTCGGACTGGGCCAAGGTCGTCGGCTGGTACGACAACGAGTGGGGGTTCAGCTGCCGGATGGTCGACCTGATCAGCTACATGGCGGCCCGGCTCTGAAAGCGTCCATCACGTCGGTCGACGTCGCCGGCAGGCGCGTCCTCGTGCGTGAGGACTTCAACGTTCCCATGGCCAACGGCCAGATCACCGACGACACGCGAATTCGCGCAGCCGTGCCGACGCTTCGCGACCTCATGCACCGCGGTGCCTTCATCGTCGTGATGTCGCACCTCGGCCGGCCCACGGGACCCGACCCGTCGCTGTCGCTGCGGCCTGTCGCCCGCGAGCTCTCCAAGCACCTGTGGGGCGACATCCCATTCGTCCCGGATTGCGTCGGCGCGATCGCCGAGGCCGCGGTCGGCCGCCTGCAGCCGGGCAAGGTGCTGCTGCTCGAGAACGTTCGCTTCCATCCCGAGGAGGAGAAGAACGACCCCGAGTTCGCACGCCAGCTCGCGGCGCTGGGCGAGCTCTACGTGAACGACGCCTTCGCGGCGTCCCATCGCGCCCATGCTTCGGTGGTCGGCGTGGCCAACTATCTGCCTGCCTATGCGGGCCAGCTGATGATCACTGAGCTGAACGCTCTGCATCAGGCCGTTGACAATCCTCGGCGCCCGTTCGTGGCCGTGATCGGCGGCGCCAAAGTGTCCACCAAGATCGGCCTGTTCAACCATCTGGTCACCAAGGTGGACTCGCTGCTGATCGGCGGGGCGATGGCGAACACGTTCCTGCGGGCACAGGGCTTTCAAACCGGCCGCAGCCTCGTCGAGGAGACCTCCCTGGAAGCTGGGAACGAGGTGTGGAAGATCTTCGGCTCCCGGCTCGGGCTGCCCGTCGACCTCGTCTGCGCGCAGCAGGTCCAGCCCGGTCAGCAGCTCCAGACCTTTCCCGCCAACGCAGTCGATCCGGGCTGGATCGCGCTCGACATCGGTCCCCAGACCGTGGCCAATTTCGGCGAGCGCCTGCGCGGCACCGGCACCATCGTGTGGAATGGGCCGATGGGCGTTTTCGAGATCCCTGACTTCAGGAATGGAACCAGGGGTGTAGGGGAGGCGATCGCAACTTCGGGCGCTTACACTCTCGTCGGTGGTGGCGACACCGCCGCCGCCATCGACGCGGTAGGACTCGCTGGCCGCTTCTCCCATGTCTCGACCGGGGGCGGCGCCACGCTCGAGTACCTCGAAGGCAGGGAGCTGCCGGGTGTCGCTGTCCTTAAGGAGGCCTAAGAGAGGGTGCCGGCGCGCGTAAGTCCAAAAGCGCTGCTGGCTGCCAACTGGAAGATGAATCCAGTCAACGCCGGCGATGCGCTCGACCTGGTCAAGGGCGTCCTCCCGGCCGCGACTGCCCACCCCGAGTTGGTCGAGGTCGCCATCTTCCCGCCATATCCTTGGCTGCTCGGCGTGGCCGAGGTGATCGAGCAGACGGGAGTCAAGCTCGGCGCCCAGGACTGTTTCTGGGAGCTGTCCGGCGCGTACACAGGCGAGGTGTCCCCCGCGATGCTCACCGGGTGGTGCCAGTGGGTCATCACCGGCCACTCCGAGCGTCGCGCCTACCTGGGCGAGACTGACGACATGGTGGCGCGCAAGACCGCGGCCGGCCTCGCCAACGACCTCAGCGTGATCATGTGCGTCGGCGAGCTCGACGAGCATTACGACGCCGGCAAGACCGACGAGGTGGTCACGGCCCAGGTCAAAGCCGGCCTGGGTCTCTGCTCGGCTGACGACTCGGCCCGGCTGGTGATCGCCTACGAGCCCGTGTGGGCGATCGGGACTGGAAAGAACGCGGATCCCGAGCACGCTTACAAAACGATGCGCCTGATCCGGCGCGTGGTGGGGGAGACGATCGGCGCAGGTGCGGCGCGCAAGGTGCGCGTGCTGTACGGCGGCAGCGTCAACGCGAAGAACGTCGAGTCGTATGTCGAGCTGCCCCTGTGCGACGGCTGCCTTGTCGGCGGGGCCAGCCTGATCGCGGATGAGTTCGCAGAGATCGTGAACGTGACCGCCGGGGTGTATGGGCACCGCTAGACTCCCAGGGACGCTTGTCCTGCTCAGGCACGGGCAGAGCACCTGGAACCTCGAGAACCTGTTCACGGGCTGGCGCGATGTGCCGCTGAGCGAGCTCGGAGTGACCGAAGCCAAGGAGGCTGGGCGACTGATGGCCGAGGCCGGCCTTGCCCCCGACATCGTCCACACGTCGGTCCTTATTCGAGCGATCCAGACCGCCGACATCGGGCTCGGCGAGATGGACAGGAGCTGGATCCCGGTGCGCCGCAGCTGGCGGCTCAACGAACGTCATTACGGCGCGCTGGAGGGCCTCAACAAGAGGGAGACGACCGAGCGCTATGGTGAGGCCAGGGTCAAGGTGTGGCGGCGCAGCTACGACGTGCGGCCGCCGGACCTCGAAGCGGCCGATGAGCGCCATCCGGCGAACGACCTTCGATATGCGTCGCTGCCGCCTGAGCTGCTTCCGAGCAGCGAGTGCTTGAAAGACGTCGTCGAGCGGATGCTGCCCTACTGGTACGACGCCATCGTTCCCGACCTGATCGCCTACAGGTGCGTCCTTGTGTCCGCACACGGCAACAGCCTGCGTGCCCTCGTCAAGCATCTCGACGGTCTTTCCGACCAGGAGGTCGTCGACCTGGACATTCCCACCGGCGTGCCGCGCGTGTACGAGCTCGATGCGGACTTCCGCCCGAAATCGTGGCGCTACCTCGGCGATCCCAAGGAGATCGAGCGCCGAGCGGCCGCGGTCAAAGCGCAGGCCACCGGGCCTCCGAAAACGTAGTCGGCCCGGCCGGATCGAAACCCGAAGCTCGTTAGACTGATTTCGTATTCAGACGGGCGAGATCTCGATAAGGGGGATTCCCGACATGGCGTTTGAGCTACCACCGCTCCCATATCCGTTCGACGCGCTCGAGCCGCACATCGACGCGAAGACGATGGAGATCCATCACGACAAGCATCACGCCGCGTACGTGAACAACGCCAACGGAGCCCTGGAGAAGCATCCGGAGCTGGGCAAGAAGTCCGTCGAGGAGCTCCTGAATGGGATCAGCTCAGTGCCTGAAGACGTGCGCAACGTCCTCCGCAACAACGCGGGCGGGCACTCGAACCACTCGATCTTCTGGACGATCATGGGCCCTGATGGCGGGGGCGAGCCATCCGGACGGCTGGGCGATGCGATCACGAGCACTTTTGGCAGCTACGACTCGTTCAAGGAGCAGCTGCAGAAGGCGGCCGTGGGCCAGTTCGGCAGCGGCTGGGCCTGGCTTCTCAGTGACGCCGGCGGCAAGCTGTCGATCAAGTCGTACCCGAACCAGGACAGCCCGTACATGGAAGGTCACACGCCCATCCTTGGCGTCGACGTGTGGGAGCATGCCTACTATCTGAAGTACCAGAACCGCCGAGCCGACTACGTCGCGGCCTGGTTCAACACCCTGAACTGGAAGGCGATCGCGGAGCGCTATAAGTAGAAATCGATGGCTAACGTCACAAAAGCCCTGGTCATCATCGAGGTGGTCCTCGCCGTGCTGCTCATGGCCGGCGTACTGATCCAGACACCGAAAGCCAGCGGGCTCGGTGGAACCATCGGCGGCGGCGGCGGTGACGGTCTCGGCGGTGGGTACCGCACGCGCCGCGGCCTCGAGCGGCAGATCTACTGGACCACGTGGGTGCTCGTGGCGGCGTTCCTCATCTGCTCGGTGGCCAACATCTGGGTGACGACACATAACAAGTAGGTTTCTTGCCGGGGCCACCACGCTGGTCGCGGTGGCGCTGGTGAGCTGCGTGCCGGTCGCCACCGCGCCGAAGCCGGCGCGAGGGGGCACCGCGATCGAAGCACTGGTTGGACAGGCAGGCGTGCTGAACCCGCTGTTCGAAGAGGATGACAGCGCCCGAGACGTCGACAGCGTCATCTATCAGGGCCTGACCACAGTCGATGCGAACCAGCATGTCGTCGGCCTTCTGGCCCGCGACTGGACGATCTCCTCTGACCATCTCACCTACACGTTCAACGTGCGACATGACGTGCGCTGGGCGGACGGCCAGCCCTTTGGCGCTGACGACGTGCTGTTCACGTTTCACGTGCTGCAGGACCTCGAATACCAGCAGCCGGGCGCCGACGTCTGGCGGCAGATCGGGGTTGGGGCCGGTGGCCCCGACCAGGTGGTGTTCACGCTGCGCGCACCAAGCGCGTCGTTTCCGCTGAACCTGCGCATCGGGATCATCGCCAAGCATCTCTTCGGCGGCATGTCGCCTGCCGAGATCGCCGCGAGCCCGTACAGCCACATTCGCGCCATCGGCACGGGACCGTTCAAGGTCGCAGGCATTAACTCCCTGGCGATCACGCTTGATCGCAACCCATATGCGGATCCGCAGCCGTATCTCGACCACCTTGTCCTGCGGACCTATCCGGTCACCGATCCGCAGACCGCGATCCGGGCCGTGCTGCAGGGGGCGGCGGACCTGGTCGGGGGGCTGGAGCCTCCGGAGGTTGCCACGCTGCAGGGACGCACAGACGTAGACGTACACAACGTGAAGACCTTCGTGACCACTTTCGCTGCGTTCAACGCCGAGGGCACCGGCAAGACGTTCTTCGGCGACGCCAAGGTCCGTGTTGCGCTTACGCAGGCGGTCGATCGACAGCGGCTCATCAATGAGGTGCTTTCCGGGCGTGGCGATCCGGACCCGACGCCGATACCGACAGCCGATTGGGCCTACTCATCTGCCGCCGCCGCGATGCATCCGTATGACCAGCTGACCGCGGCCAGGGCGCTCGAGACCGCCGGCTGGACCCTTCCGTCCGGCGCCAAGGTGCGCATCAAGAACGGCACCGCTTTCCGCGTCGAGATGGTGGTGGCCAACTCCTTCCCCAATCACCAGATCGCGGATGGCGTCGCGCGCCAGCTGCTCGAGATCGGTGTGCAGATCGACGTCAAACCGGTGGCCGCGTCGGCCCTCGTGCAGCAGTACCTGCTGAGCCGGAGCTACCAGATGGCGCTGGTGGCGATCGATGTCGGCCCGGATCCCGACCAGTACGCCTACTGGCATTCGACTACGGACGCCGGCGCGCTCAACTTCGCCTATGCGCGCGGATGGGGTCTCATCGACAAGGACCTCGAGGACGGCCGAGCGGCAGTCGAGCCTTCCGCTCGCCTCGCGGCATATCTCGACTTTCAGGCGCAGATGGCGAACGCGGCGCCCGCGATCTTCCTTTACTCGCCGCGCTATGACTACGCGGTCTCGCAGCGCGTGCATGGCGTCCGGCTCAACGGCGTCATCGAGCCCGGCGATCGGTTCCAGTACGTCACCCAGTGGTACGTGAACACCGGCGCCTAGCGAGAATGGTGTCGTGGACCTTGGGCTGAAGGGGCGCAAGGCGCTCGTCGCCGCGGCCAGCAGGGGCCTGGGGCGCGCGTGCGCCGAGGCCCTGATTCGCGAGGGGGCCGACGTTTTCATCTCGTCTCGCGACGCCAAGGCGATCGAGAGCACGGCCAAGGCGATCGGGGCGGCGGGGTGGTTCGCGGCCGACGTCTCCCGGGCCGGAGAGCCTGAGGCGCTCGTGGACGCAGCCGTCAAGATGCTCGGTGGCCTGGACGTGGTGGTAGTCAATGCGGGGGGCCCTCCGCCCGGAACGTTTCAGAGCACGCCGGTCGAAGCCTGGGAGCCCGCCTTCAATCTCACGCTGATGAGCGCGGTTCGCCTGATCAGGGGCGCCCTGCCGCATCTCAAGCGTTCGGATCAGGGCCGGATCGTGTGCATCACGTCGATCTCGGTCCGCCAGCCCATCCCAAACATCGCTCTCTCCAACTCGCTGCGCGGCGCCGTGACCGGGCTCACCAAGACCCTCTCGCGCGAGCTGGCTCCGGATCGGATCACTGTGAACTGTCTCGCTCCGGGCACCATCCTTACCGATCGCGTCCGCTCTCTCGCCGCCGCCGGTGGCGGGGATCCGGAGGAGGCGATCAAGCGCCAGGCGGCCGCTTCGCCGATGGGGCGCCTCGGCGATCCGAGCGAGTTCGGCGCTGCGTGCGCGTTCCTGTGCTCGGGGCCGGCCGGCTACATCACCGGCCAGACGCTGGGCATCGACGGCGGCTCGCTGCTGGGCGTGCACTAGCATTCCGGCCGTGGGCATTCGATTCGCCGAGCGCATGTCGAGACTTGGCACCGAGGGGGCCTTCGAGGTCCTCGCCAAAGCGCGCCGGCTCGAGGCAGATGGCAAACACATAGTCCACCTCGAGATCGGCGAGCCCGATTTTGCAACTCCGGACAACATCATCGAAGCCGGCATCTCCGCGATCCAGGAGGGCTACACGCACTACACCCCGGCCAGCGGGATCATGGAAGCGCGCCAGGCGGTCGCCTCGTTCGTGAGCCATATGCTGAACACAGACGTGGAGCCCAGCGAGGTCGTGCTCGTGCCCGGCTCAAAGAACGTCCTGCTCTTCACCTTGCTGGCGTGCATCGAGCCCGGCGACGAGGTGATCCTTCCCGATCCCGGCTATCCCGCATACGCGTCGCAGGTGAATTTCATCGGCGCCGTGCCGAAGACGGTCACGCTGCGCGAGGAGAGCGGCTTTCGGATGGACCTCGAGGAGCTGGCGTCGCTCATCTCCCCGAAGACACGGATGATCATCATCAACACGCCGCAGAATCCGACCGGCGGCGTGCTCACCGACGAGGACGTTCGATTCGTGTGCAAGCTGGCCCACGAACGCGACCTGCTCGTGGTGTCGGACGAGATCTACAGCCAGCTGGTGTACGGCTTCCAGCACGTCTCCCCGATGTCGCAGCCGGGGATGCGGGATCGCACGGTGCTGATGGACGGCCTCTCGAAGTCATACGCGATGACCGGTTGGCGCCTGGGCTACGCGGTGGCACCGAAAGCGCTGGCCGCGAAGCTCGACCAGCTGATGATCAACTCGTCGTCATGCGCCGCGGGCTTCACGCAGATGGCTGCGATCGAGGCGCTGACCTCACCCGAGTCGGCCCACGCCGTGGCGCGGATGGTCAAGGTGTTCGAGCGGCGGCGCGACCTTGTCGTCGATGGGATCAGCGGCATCCCCGGGATGCGGTG
>DASXTG010000133.1:0-15590 GCA_036505515.1 Candidatus Dormiibacterota bacterium
TTGAGCACTACAACAACGCCGAGAAGCAAGGAGCGGCAGCAGCTCGATCGATGCTTGGTTCAGGCGCCGACTACACATACATCCACACATTTTGGTCAGATCAGTACGAGCACAAGCTCGAATATGTCGGGCATGTCCGTAGGTGGGATCAATTCGTGGTCCGCGGCTCGCTAAGGGATCGGAAGGTGATCGGCTTTTACTTGCAAGCCGGCACCTTGAGAGCCGCGGTCGGTCTAAATCGAGGCGGCGATCCCGAGCTGGATCGAGACGATGATTTAGCCAAGGCGGGCCGATTGATCGCTAAAGGCGCACGGCCTTCGCCAGATGCGCTCGCTGATGAAGGGCACGACCTCGAGCTACTTTAGCCGCCCAGCCCCGTCCTCCTCGCGCGCGCGTCGCTTTATGGTGGCTGGCGCCCAAACGGGCAGGCGAAATTTGTCACGATCCAACCACGAGCCGGAGGCATGCTTGTCGAGATCGAGGCCGCGGCCTAACTCGCGACGCGAGTTGTGGTCGGCCCACGAGGCGGAACGCCCGGCACACCGACTCGACCCGCGGTGCCCGCCAGGCGCCTTGACCAAGAATCCAATATCCTATAGGATCGCTCGAGCCGAGGAGATCGCAATTTCGTGCCCAGTCAACAAGGAGGAGCCCGATGGAGATTAGAGCCTTGCACCGACTATTGGCCGTCGCAACGGTGCTGTTCGTAGTTGCATGCGGAGGAACCTCCGGCGGCGGAGGCAAGACCGGCGCCTCGGTCGCCATCGTCCCCGGCGGTCCGCATCCCTACTTTGAACCTATGCGGCAGGCGATCGTCGACGCCAAGGCCGACTTCGACCTGAGCAAGGGCACGTTCGAAGTGCCCACCGACTGGAAGCAGGACCTTCAGAACCAGCTCCTGACAAGCCTTGCGGCCAAGGGTTATGACGGATTCGGCATCTTCCCGACCGATGGCAACGCGGCTAACGGCATCGTCGGCCAGCTGGCCGCGAAGAACTACCCGGTGATTGCCGTCGGCGGCTGCGTGCAGGAACCGACCAAGACCACGTTCTGCATCGCGACTGACGTGGGAAATTCCGCCTACACCGGCGCCAAGGCCGCGATCCAGGCCATGGGCGGAAAGGGTGTCCTGCTGCACGGCACTGGACTTCTCACCGACCCGAACACCGTGCTGCGGGTTGACGCCGTGAAGAAGGCTGTGGCTGAGACCAACGGGTCGGTCACGCTGATCACTATCACCGATATCGACAAAGATGCCCAGACGGCTGACACCGCCATCAACCAGGCGCTCGCCGCCCACAAGAACATCACCGGCATCGTGACCAGTGCCTACAACCCCACGGTCGCCGCCGCCAAGGCGCTGCGCACCCTGGGCGACAAGAAAATCAAGATGGTCGGCATCGACGACGACCCCGTCGTGCTGGCGGCCGTGAAGGACGGCTTCCTGATCGGGACCATGGGCCAGAATCCATACGGTCAGGCTTACATCGCCGCCTACGCCATCAACCAGATCCACCAGGGATGCAAGAAGAAGAGCGGCGCTCCGTATTTCATCGATTCCGGAACGCTGCTGATCAGCCCCGACAAGGTCGCGACCTACAAGGACGACTTCAAGACCCTGACCAAGGGCATCGTCTCGGGCTTCAAGGACAAGTACCTGTCCTGCTGATGCGACCGGCCACCACATCCGACGACTCGCTCATAGCGCCAATCCGGCGAGTCGACACCTACCTCGTCGACCTGATACCCGAACGGCCGCGCACCGACGCGATCCAGAGTTTCACCAAGCAGGAGACCATCTTCGTCGACATTGAAACCTCCGACGGCGTGGTTGGCACAGGCTACGCGTACACGATTGGAACAGGGGGACGGGCCGTTCTCGAAATGCTTCGGAACGACCTGGTCCCCCTTCTGGCCGGCGAGGACGCGAACCAGATCGAAGCGGTCTGGCAGAAGCTCTTCTGGGCCACTCACGGAACAGCGGTCGGGGCGATCACCAGCCTTGCCCTCGCGGCCGTGGACATCGCCCTTTGGGATTTGCGCGGAAAGTCTCTCGGCCAGCCGCTCTGGCGCCTGGCGGGCGGCGCGCGCCGCGCCGTTCCCCTGTACGACACCGAAGGTGGCTGGTTGCATCTTTCGACTGAGGAGCTGGTCGACGGTGCTGTCGCATCGAAGCGCCATGGGTGGCCGGGAGTGAAGCTGAAAGTTGGCAAGCCCCGTCCGGAGGAAGATCTCGAGCGGCTGTGCGCGGTCCGGGAAGCGGTCGGCCCCGCCATGGACATAATGGTTGACGCCAACCAGTCGATGACCTACGCGGAGGCCAAGAGGCGAGCGCGCCTGTATGAGCAGGTGGACCTTTTCTGGCTCGAGGAACCGCTTCCGGCCGAGGATCTCGGAGGTCACGTTCAGCTGGCGGCCTCGACCAGCATCCCGATCGCTGTCGGAGAAAGCATCTACTCGCCCAGCCATTTCCGGGAGTACCTGGTGGCGGGGGCCGCCGGGATTCTTCAGCCTGACGCGGCTCGTCTCGGAGGGATCACCCCGTGGCTGAAGGTCGCCCACCTCGCTGAAGCTTTCAACGTCAAGGTGGCGCCTCACTTTCTGATGGAGCTGCACGTGAGCCTTGCCGCGGCGGTGCCAAACGCGATCTATCTGGAGCATATACCGCAGCTGAGGCAGATCACGCGCTCCGAGATCGAGATCGTTGACGGCCAGGCCCTCGCGCCCGAGTCTCCCGGGGTTGGCATCGACTGGAACCGTGAGGCGATCGCGAACCTGCGGATAGGCTAGCCCGGTGGCGTTGCGAAGCTCACTGGGTGCTCAGATCGGCGGCCGCTTGAGCCGCAGCGCGCTCGTCCGGCAGGTTGCTCTGCTTGCGCTTCTGATCGTGACCGCCGGCTTCTGGATCTTCTTCTCTGTGGCGGCATCCGGCTTCACGTCCGATTTCAACCTCTTCTCACTGCTGCGATTCGCGGCCATCCAGATCACGATCGGTTTCGCCCAGATGGTGGCGCTGTCGATCGGCGACATGAACCTGGCGGTGGGCGCGATAGGTGGAGCGACGGGGATGTTCGCAGGGTGGGCCATGCAGACCCTGGGTCTGCCGCCCGAGGTCGCAGTGCTCTTCGCCCTGGCTGTGGGCCTGCTGCTGGGTTTCGGCAACGCGCTGCTGATCACCTGGACGCGGATCAACAGCTTCATCGTCACCCTGGCGACTGCGAGCCTGATCACAGGAGCGATGTTGATCCTCACACACGCGCGTCCCTTCAGCGAGCTGCCTGGTTCCTTCACCAGCTTTTCGGAGATGGAGACTGCAGGCTTGCCGATTTCACCGCTCGTCCTGGTGATGCTTGCGGTCGCGGCCGCCCTGTTCTTCCTCTACCGAAACCTGAGCCTCGGCAGGGAAATGCTGGCGGTGGGCGCCAATCGGCAGGCAGCCCGCATGTCGGGATTGTCCGTCGATCGCGTCGTGCTGTTGACACACGGACTATCCGGAGCGCTGGCTGCGACAGCGGGGCTGATGGCGATCGCCGCTGACCACACGGCCTCCCCCAGTCTTGGCAGCGATTGGCTCCTGGCTTCTTTCGTTTCGCCGGCAATCGGTGGGACTCTGCTCTCGGGCGGCCTCGTGTCGGTACCCGGAACGGTGCTCGGAGGCATTCTGCTGGCGACCATCTCCAACGGACTGCTGCTGGTCAACATCGACAACTTCTGGATCACCGTTTTTCTTGGCGTGGTGCTGCTGCTGGCAGTTGGGCTCGACAGGTTGACCCGGGCAGCAGGAGGCGTTGTCTCCTGATGCCGCGCCTGCGTGGTGTAGCTCCCGGCCTCGCTCTTGGGCTGCTCGTGATCGACCTGATGGGCATGCTCGTGCTCTCGGTCGTCACGCCATCCTTTCTCTCGACCTACAACCTCTTTGTCACCGGTCGCGACCTTTCGATCCTGCTCCTGGTCGCGCTTGCCCAGATGGTCGTGCTGTCGTTAGGCCAGATGAATCTTTCCATCGGCTCGATTGGAGGATTGGTGGCGATCATCGAGTCGGGATTGATGGTTCGTTACGGCTGGCCGGTGCCAATCGCACTGGTGGCCGGCCTGTTGCTCGGAATCGTCTGTGGCGTCATCAACGGTGTTCTCGTCGACTGGACCAAGATCAACAGCTTTGTGCTGACGCTCGCCACGTCATACGTGTTTGCGGGCATCAATCTGGGCATCACGCACGCCACGCCCTTCTACCACATCCCGAGCGAGATCAGCTCCTTTGGCCAGGCTCGCGTGGGCCCGTTTCCGCTCATGGCGGCGGTGACCGTCGTCCTTACTGTTCTGCTCGCGGGCTTCCTGTACCAGGTGGTGCTCGGCCGGCAATTGCTGGCCGTGGGTGGTAACCAGCTGGCAGCTCGCCTGTCAGGGCTCCCCGTCCGGCGAGCGGTAGTGACAGCTCACGCGATCTCAGGCTTCCTAGCCGCGGTCGCCGGCACCCTTCTCATGGCGCAGCTGGGGCAGGGCCAACCGACGATTGGCGCGACGTGGGTGCTGCCCTCGTTCGCCGGCCCGATCATCGGTGGCGCCGCCCTTTCCGGCGGAAGCGCCCCTGTCATCGGCACAGTGCTGGCCATGGTGCTGATTTCATTGATCGACGACGGGCTCGTGCTCGTCAACGCGGATCCGTTTTGGGTGCAGTTCCTGATTGGCGCGCTGATCCTTGGGGCAGTCGTGCTTGGCCGAACGCGCCTGGGCGACATCATGACCTTCCTGCTGGGGGCTCGCCGAGCGTCGCGTCAGGAGTTGAGCAGGTGAGCGCTGAGCCTAGTGCGCTGGCTCGCGAGGTGCGACTGGAAGTGTCCGGCATTCGCAAGCAGTTCCCGGGGGTGGTCGCTCTCGACAACGTCTCGCTTCGCCTGCGTGCGGGCGAGATCCACGCGCTGCTCGGCGAGAACGGCGCCGGCAAGAGCACGCTGATCAAGATCCTGACGGGGGTCTATCAACCCGATGAGGGTGAGATACGGCTCGACGGCGCACAGGTGCGGTTTGCCTCCCCGCGTTCGGCACTCGCCGCGGGGATCAGCGTCGTACATCAAGAGCGCAACCTGATCCCGCAGTTCACCGTGGCGGAGAACATCTTGTTGGAGCGGCTCCCGACGCGAGGCCTGCAGCTGGTTGACCATGCCGCAATCAACCGCCTTGCGAAGCCGTGGATCGACATGGTCAGCCTCGAGGCTGCGCCGACGAAGCCTGTCTCGGAGTTGAGTGTGGCGCAGATGCAGCTGGTCGAAATCGCCAAAGCGCTGTCACTACAGGCGCGCATTCTTTTGATGGACGAACCCACCGCGGCCATCACGCCGCATGAGGTTGGTTATCTCTTCCGGATTCTTGACGACCTCCGCCGCCGCAACGTGGCTCTGGTCTTCGTGAGTCACAAGCTCGAAGAGGTCTTCGAGCTCTGCGATCGTGTCACCGTGCTCCGGGACGGACGAAACGCCAGCGCCGACCTGGAGGTCGCATCCGTCGATCAAGACCGGCTCGTGACCTACATGATCGGAAGGGCCGAGGTGATCTCCCGGCTGCCGCCCAAACCCGATCCAGGCGAGGCAGTGCTCGAGGTGAAGGGGTTGACCACGGATCCGAGGGATCGCGGGATCAGCCTGGAGCTTCGAAAAGGCGAGGTGCTGGGTATCTATGGCCTGGTCGGAGCCGGCCGCTCAAGGCTGGCCAAGGCGCTGGTCGGTGAGATCAAGATGACGGGCGGCGAGGTGCGTATCCGCGGCGTGAAAGCGCGCATCAAGGGGTTCCGGGAGGCCCTCGAGAGGCACCGGATCGGGTACGTGAGCGAGGACCGCAAGCAGGAGGGGCTCATCCTTCTCCACTCGGTTCGGTCGAATACTTCGATCACGATCTGGCGGCGCCTACGCTCGTTCGGCCAGTGGATCAGACGCGCGGCCGAGGACGCTGCGATCCTGCCGTCCCTTCGCCAGCTTGACGTCCGCTCGCATTCCCTGTCGCAATCCGTGGGCACGCTCTCGGGCGGGAACCAGCAGAAGGTCAGCATCGCCAAGTGGCTTGCCGCCAAGGCGGAGATCTTGATCATCGACGAGCCCACGGTGGGGATCGACATCAAGACAAAGGCCGCGCTGCACGAGTTGATCTGGGACCTTGCCGCGAACGGCAAATCAGTCCTGCTCATCTCGAGCGACATGCCCGAGGTGATACGCCTGTCCGACCGAATCCTCGTGATGCGGAACCACGCGATCGTGGGCGAGATGCCAAACACACACGAATATGAGGAGATGAGCGAGTCGATCATGGCTCAGCTGAGCTGAAGGAAGTCGGAATGCAGACCTACGGGATGACGCTGATGCTGAAGGATGATGACGAGGTCGTCGAGCGTTACCGGCAATATCACCGAAACGCCTGGCCGGAGGTGATCGCCCGCCTCCACGAGGTTGGCGTGGTTGAGATGAGGATCTACCTGGTTGGTCGCCGGTTGTTCCTGTACATGGAGGCGGTCGAGGGATTCGCTCCCGAGCGCGATTTCCCAAAGCTCGCGGAGGATCCGCGCTACCGGGCATGGGACGAGCTGATGCGCGGCCTCCAGGAGCCGGCGCCGGAAGCTAAAGCAGGCGAGTGGTGGGCTGCGATGGAGGAGGTATTCGACCTCAGCGGGCAGTGAGAGAGAAGGTTCTGCCTCTGCCGCCTTCCCGCCAGACGCTGACCGACAGCGTCTATGAGGCGGTCAAGGAACTGGTCATGGACCAGCACATCGAGCCGGGCGCGCGGGTCAACATCGACCTGGTCGCGCGCCAGCTGAACGTCTCACCAACCCCGGTGCGTGAGGCGCTCGCCCGGCTAGAGATGGATGGCCTGGTGTCCAAGGAGCCGCTCCGAGGATATTCGGTGAGTCCGATGCTCGACATCAAGAGCGTCAACGACCTCTATGACCTTCGCCGGCTGCTGGAACCGTTCGCGGCGCGCTGCGCCGCCGCTCGGCGCGACGAAAAGACCTTGAGCGCGCTCGATCACGAACTCGACGATATGCGCCGAACGGTGGACACGAGCGACGGGTTCGCCGGCAGCACCTACCAGGAGTACCGCGATTTTGCCTGGCAGGACGCACGATTTCACGAGGCGATCTCTGGCACGTCTGGCAACAGCCTGCTGAGCGACACCTTGCGGCGACTACGCTCGCACCTGCACCTATACCGGCTGTACCACCTCTACTACACAACGGCGGCGATCGGCGCAGCCACAGTGTTCGAGCACGAAGCCATCCTTGCTGCGATACGGGCCGGCGACGCCGACCGCGCCGAAGCGGCGATGCTCGACCACATCAATCGCTCGAGGGAGCGCTCGGAGAGTGCCCGCTTGAGATCGACAAGTCGGTTGCCCTAGCTCGGGGGGACGCCCAGGTTTGGGCGTCGATGCAGGGCGGCAGCCACGAGGCTGCCGCCCTTTTGCTTACTGGCTGACCGTGTACTGGTAGCAGGTGCTCTCCAGCACTGCCGCCAAGGTCACTGCATCGATAACCCGGAAGTGGATGTCGAACTGCGCGCCGAGCGGGATGGTTGCCAGGTTCCTGAACAGGCCCGCCCGGCCGGTTCCCGTTTCGTCAGTCGTGATCGCCTGTGGAACGAGTCCCCGGCCTAGCGTCAGCCAGTTCGTTCCGGCGCAGTCGTCGTTCACGTTCGTGTCGGTCGCCCGCTGAAGGGAGTAGCTGTGGTTCGGGGCCAGGTCCCGCACCCAGACGTCGAGATAGACGATCTTGTCGGCGTCCTTTGGCTGACGGAATTTCACCAATCCGAAACCGCCGTCCGGTGCGCCTGCGACCGGTCGCAGAATGACCTGGAGGTTGGCGCCCGGGTCGGCCTGAGCAGCTACAGCAGCCACTATGGCCACACTTGTCACCGCCGCGAGCGCGGCGAAGAGCTTGAGCAGACGCATGGTTCCGATCTTCATCGCTTGATAGACCTCCTGAGAATCCGGGACGGAAAGTGAGGCCTCGGCGTTCGAGGCCGCCAGCAGCGTCCGTCGGTCAGGCGGTCGCGCCTGTGATATGCGTCACAAACAGGCGGTGATATCTAGCACAGCGATCGCAACCGGGCCTCATCGAGGATAGTGATGTGACCCTGGTCGATCGACACCGCGCCTAGCGTCATCAACCGACTGAGGGCGCGGTTGACGTTCTCACGGCTGGCGCCGACCATCGATGCGAGCTCGCCCTGGGGAACCTTGATTCCAATTCGCATGCCCCCGGCTACCGCGACGCCGTGCCGGTCGGCGAGTTCCAGGAGCTTGCGGGCGGTGCGGCCCGACACATCAAGAAAAGCGACGTCGGCCAGCTCCTCGTCCTTCCTTCGAACGTACCCGACCACGGTGGCGAGCAGCCGCAGCCCGAGCTCAGGGTTCGCTCGCACGGCGGCCTGGAGGTCGTCCCTGCTCAGAACGACACAGCTTGTCGCTTCGACTGCGACAGCATCAGCAGTGCGGATCCCGGCGGCGTCGAACACGCCAAGCTCGCCAAGCGTGTCTCCGGCTTTTAGCAGGCGAAGCACTAGCTCTCGTCCGTGGCGCGAGGTGCGCGTAACGCGGACAAGACCACGCTCGATCACCAAAAGCGAGTTCGCCGGTTCGCCCTCCCTGGCCAGGTGGGCGCCTGCCGCAAACACCCGGCGGTGAACTCGGCGACGCAGCGTGCCCGCCAACTTAGAAGGAAGGCCGGCGAAAAGAGGCGTGCGAAGGAGCACATCGATGGGTTCGACGCCATTAGTCACTGGGGTCTCGAGCTGGAGCCGGTACGTGTCTACCGGGGAACTTGCACCCTTGAACGAGACGGTATCGCCGATGTCGAAGGGGAACTCCGCGGCGCCGGCCCGGGTCGCAGCATCTACGAGCGTCTCCCCGGCAGCAGCGCGAGCGGTCAAGCCGGCAGCGCTGTTGGTCACGTCGCCGACCGCCGTGAAATCCTTGAATCCACCGCCTCCGACGTTTCCGCAGTACTCAACGCCAGAGGAGATGCCGATTCCAATCTCAATCCAGGGCCCGTCCGGCGTCCGATATCCCACTGCGTCAAGAAGGGCAGCGGCAGCGGCGACCGCTTTGCTTTGATAATCGCGGCCGCTCAGGCCGGGCACGAACAAGCCCATCACCTGGTCGCCTGCGATCTGACCAAGGACTCCTTCCTGTTTGAGGAGCACCCGCGACGCCACGTCGTAGAAGCGATTCAAAAGGGCTGGCACCTCATTCGGTGAAAGCGATCGTGTAAGGCTTGTGTAGCTCCGAACGTCAGCAAAGAGGACGCTGATCGGCACTATTGCGCCACCTTCCGGCGCCCACTCGAGGCACCGCGCGCATACATGGGGCGTCTTCTTGGAGGGGCGGTAGCCGAGGGCACGGAACGGCCACGTGACTGGACCGCCATAGGGCGCATTGCAAACCTTGCAGCGCGGCCGGCCCGGGAAGAGTGCAAATGCCCGGCGCCCGAGGCGTGGTCCGAGTGCGGCGAACCGGTCGCCGCGCAGGATGGCCGACCAGTGCTCATCCACCAGGACGTGGCTGCCGTTCGGCTTTGACGCCGCCATTTGGGGCGCATATCGTATCGCTGGCGATGCGGCGCGTCCTCGTGGGTACGGCAGGGGTCGTCGCTGCGCTTGGGTGGCTCCAGCTGGCGCCTGCATTTGGCTTCCCGGTCACCGCGCCTGCGGCGATGCTGGACCGAATGCTGGGAGCCCACCGCGAGGCCGGACCGGCAGGATGGGCTTTGCTGCTACTGGGCGAGGCAGCGTTGGCAGCCGCATATTTCCTCGTCGTCGAGCCCAGGACTCGAGGAGTCGTCGCACCCATCGCCTACGCATTGGGCGCCTGGCTGCTTTCGGGCGCAGTCCTCATGCCGATCGTTGGGTTGATTCAGGGCGCCCCGCCCGCCGGCGACGCTGCCAACGATCCCATGCGTGCGACCTTCTTCATGCTCAACCTGGGCCCTGGGGCCGCGGTCGAGTCTTTGGTCGCGTGGCTGATATTCGGCGCAGTGCTCGGCGCGGGTAGAAACCTCGACGTGCGGCCTCGCGTCTTCTATATGGCCAGCGGCGCCGTGGTGCTGGCCGCTGCCGTGGCGCTGGCGATCCCGATTATCGGGACGCGGTCTGACGTGAACCGGGTCGTTGAGGGCAATGTGGCCGTCCTACCGCCCGGGCTTGTTTTCATCAGCGTGCTCGAGCTTCCTCAGCCCGCCGGGGCTGTGCTCGGTCCCCACACGCATATCCCAGGCTTTGTCCTGGGCGTTTCGGGCACCGCCACGATGGCAATCGCGGGCAGGGGGACAGTAGACGTGGGCCCAGGCGATGCAGTCTTCACGGCTAACCTCCAGCGCCATGACCACGAGAACCGGGCGGCGGTGCCTGCCGCGATCGTCGTCGCCGTTCTGCTCATCATCCTGACGGTCGCTTTGGTGGCCGGAGCCTGGCGTCGTCGCGCCGCGGTTTTACTGGCTGCGCTGCTTGTCCTGGGAGTCGTCGCGACGATCGATCCCTTGATGAATCACTGGTATTTCGTCGGGGTTCGCCCAGCCGCTGCACGCGGAGCTGTCATGCCTGTACCTGCCGGTCACCGGACTTACGAGTCAGAGAACCTCACCGCAGTCGCTTCCGGACCCTACGCCGAGCGTCTTACTTACCGCTGGCTTGCCTCGGGTGAATCGGCTCGCCTTAGCGGCCCGGCTGCGATCGTGGTGCTCGACGGCCAGGTTTCGGTCACCACTGGAGGAGCGACGACAGGCTTACACGCTGAGTCGGGTACCACCGGCGCCGGCGGCGCAGAAGCCACCGTCCAGGCCGTTTCGGGAAGCGCACGGATCCTGGTCGTTCAACTGTTACCGAAGGTTTGAGGGTCGAGTCCTACAGCAGCTCGCCGACCTGCACATAGACAAATTGCATGGGCACGCCTCTATTGTCCTGACTCTAGACGCGCGGAGTCCCCGAGCGGATCTTGCGAAGCCGGTGCACAGCGGCGTCGCTTATATCGGCCTGCCGACGCGCACGCGCTTCCAGCCCGATCACCGCAATCACGATCAAACCTCCCGTTGCCATCAGGGCGCCGAGGCCGAGCGCTGCATCTCCCCGCGCCTGGACCACGACTTGGACCATGGCCGAACCGAAAACCAAGATATAGCTGAGGCCGAGGAGGCGGACGCGTGGGGGAGGGGACTCGTCGTCCTGCTTGCGCCAAGGCCGCCTGGCGACCACCAGCATCCAACCCCCGAGCAGCAGTGCCAGCCCGGCCATCACAACCGCGATCAGCTGCACGAGAGTGAGCGCGAGCACCTAGCGTCGGTCGAACCCTTGCAGCAGGTGCGCCTCCGTGTGGCGGATCTGCCAGCTCGGTGCTCCCACTTCTGTGTTACCGGGATTCACGATCGTGATCTTATTCGGGTTAATCATTAGAACCAACGGATTAACGATCTGTCCGCGTGGAGAGATCATTTTGTACAGCAACTCCGACGATAAACGATGGCAAGGGGCGATGTGTGGCGGCACTCGGCGACATCGGGTCGGAGTTTTCTGAAGGGCCGTAGCGGCCTGTTAACCGCAAGGTTCAAGCATGTGACGCGCCACCGACAATGTCCGATTTCAGATACGCGCCGCCTGAACCGTCCGAACCTCGTCCGCCATACGTAGAGTGCGGGCCGTGGACTCGAGAGAGCTCATCGAGCAGTGCGATCGCCTCGCGGCGCTCGCCAACCGGCGCCTTGAGTTTCCGACGGCGAACCCCGCAGCCGAGGCACGCGCGCGACAGCTGCACGACCACCTCGCCGGCTTCGTGGGTCCGCGCCTCGCCGATATAGACGCGCCGTTGCTGGTACTGCTTCTCGGACCCACCGGCGCCGGCAAGTCGTCACTGCTGAACACCATCGCCGGTGCGGAGGTGAGCAAAGTCGGGGTCCTCCGGCCGACGACAACAGATGCGGTTCTTTACGCGAGCGAGAGCGATTCGGATCGAATTGCCGCGAGCGGTCGTCTCGCCGCCGTCGCGAAGAAGAGGCTGAGGCTCGCGGCGGCGCCCGCAAGCGCTGAAGGCGTTGCCGTCATTGACGCGCCGGACATCGACTCGGTCGAGCGTGACAACCGCGAACTCGCCGACGTGCTTGTGGAGACCAGCGATCTCTGCGTGTTCGTCACCACCGCGACGCGCTACGCCGACCTGGTGCCGTGGGAGGTGCTACGCCGTGTGCGCGAGCGAGGTCTTCCGCTCGTGGTGGTGTTGAACCGCCTGCCGGTTGATGAACAGGATCGGGCGGCGGTCGTCGCCGACGCTGAGCGGCTCTTCCGCCAGACCGGCATACGTGACGACGAGCAGCCGGTGGACCTGATCGCGATCGATGAGGGAGACATCGATCCGCGCGTAAACGGTCTCGAGCGCCAAAAGGCACGCCCGCTTCTAGAACGTGTAGCGCGCCTTGCCGCGGAGGCCGACGAGCGCCATGCCGTAGCGACCCGGGCGCTGAAGAGTGCGCTACGGGGTCTCGCGCCGCTCGCACACGGCATCGCCGACGATCTCGAGCACGAGGCCATCGATGCCGATGCGCTGCAGCGGATCGCCGCGTCCACATATGCCGCGGAGCTCGCTTCGCTGGGCAGCGCGCTGCAGGGCAGTCTCATCTTGCGCGCGGAGGTGCTGCGACGATGGAACGACTTCGTCGGCGCGGACCAGGTGGCGAGACTTATCTCAACAGGGATCGGCAGGCTGCGCGCGATGCTGCTGACCGCGTTCCGCGGAAGGACGGCCGCGCCCGTGACAATCGTCGAGGCGGAGATGACGAGCATGCTCGAGGCGTTGGCGCTGCGTCACGCGACCGAAGCCGCGCGGCGGACCGCGATGGCCTGGTCCGAGCGGTCCCAGGCTGCCGCGCTCGTCGCTCGCCATCCCGGTCTATGGTCCGCGTCGGAAGGATTCGGCCCTGCGATCCGAGAGGGCCTGAGTGCGTGGATGCGCGCGATCGTCGACGACGTCCGCTCGCACGCCGGCCGCAAGCGCACGGTCGCGCAGGTCGCGGCGCTCGGCGTGAACGCGGTCGGCGTCGCTGTGATGCTCGGTGTGTTCGTCCAAACGGCCGGCCTCACGGGGACCGAGTTGGGGATCGCCGCGGCGACGGCATTTCTCAATCAGAAGCTCCTCGAAGCGATCTTCGGCGAACGCGCGATGGTGGAGCTCATCGCGAGAGCGCGCACCGGGCTCATGGCGCTCCTGACCACGCTCTTCGAAGACGAGCGCAAGCGTTTCGAGGCGCTCATGCCCGCGCCCGGACGCCTGCGGGAGCTTGCGGCGTCGCTGCGCGCGGCGGTCGACGGCATGGGAACATGAGCGTCGATCGCTGCCTTGCGAACCTCGACGAGGCGATCGCGGCTGCAAAGGCACTCGGCCTCGAGGCCAGCGCCGCCATCGCGACGCGCGACACGGCGCGTGCGCGGCTAGGCTTCCCAAGCAGCGCATACATCCTCGCGCTCGTTGGCGGCACCGGCGTCGGGAAGTCGACATTGTTGAACGCGATCGCCGGCGAGAACGTCAGCCTGGCCAGCGCACGCCGTCCGACAACATCGGACGCGGTCGCGTGGGTCCCTTCCAGTCGCGGGCGCGAACTCGCGGGCCTGCTGCAGTGGCTCGGCGTTGGCGAGCTGCAACAGCATGCGGGCGGCGCGCTCGCCGATGTCGCCGTGCTTGACCTTCCCGACTTCGACTCGATCGTTCTCAAGCACCGAGAGCGGGTCGATGCACTGCTTCCCCGCGTTGACGCCGTCGCGTGGATCGTCGATCCCGAGAAATACATGGACCACGTCATGCACGGCGGTTATTTGAGGGAGTTCGCGCCGCGCATCCGCCGCCAGATCGTCGTCCTCAACCGCAGCGATCTTCTCAGCCCGGGCGACGCGAGCCGCGTCGCCGAGGACATGCGCGGCCAGCTACGTCGCGACGGCGCGGGCGACATCGACGTCGTCGCGACGCGCGCGAAAGAGGGTGCAAGCGGCATCGACGAGCTGCGCCAATGGCTCGAGTCAGGGGTCGAGGCGAAGCGCGTCGTCGCGTCTCGCGTAGCCGCGGAGGCGCGCGAGGCCGTGCGCGATCTCGCCGCCGATGCGGGCGTGGTGGGCGGGGCGCGGGCCCCGCTCATCGAGCCAGCCCGCCGGGAGCGCGCTCTCTCCTCGGTCGCACGAAGCGCGCTCGCCGTCGTCGACATCGCAGGCCTCGAGCGGCAAGCCGTCGCCGCTACGCGATTCGCGGCCCGGCGACGCGGCGCAGGACCGCTCGGGCACCTCACGACCGCGATCTACCGACTCACCGGGCGCGCTCGGACGTCGGCTGACCCCGCCGGCTTCCTGAGACGCTGGCAACTGCGCGGCTCGCTTGCGCCGGCGCTCGAGCCGCTCCGCGAGCTCGTCACGTCGACGCTACCGTCAGTAACGGCGCCGCTCCGCCCCGCGCTCGCCGCGCTGAGTGCGCGGGTGACACTGGAGCATCGACTAGGTGAGACGATCGATCGCTCGCTTGCGGGGGAAGCGGCCAGCTTCCGGGTGCCCACGAGCGCGCTGTGGTCCGTCATCGGTGCCGCCCAATATGCAGGGACCGCTCTCCTCATCTTCTCCGGGCTATGGTTCGCGTCGCTATTCGTCATCCACGACGCGCCGGTCAGCGCGATCTCGGTGCCTTATCTCGGACTCGTGCCAACGCCGGTCGCGCTGCTCGCCGCCACGCTCCTCGTCACGTACTTTCTCGCGAGGCTGCTGCGGCTGCACGCCGGCTGGCTCGGGCGACGGTGGGCAAAGCGCGTCGGCGCCCACATCACGAGCGAGCTCCGCCAGCGCATCGTCGACGAGCTTCTGGTTCCGTTGGACGAATTCGATGCCTCACGCGCGGCGCTCAACAAGGCGGTGAGCGCGGCTGACGACTGTCAGTGAGTACTGATCGCGCGCCTCAAATGGCGATCACTGACCACGTCAGGGAGGTCGCAGCGAACAAAAGGCCACTGTGGCCGTAGTCATGTACGAGGTGGTTTGGGCCAAGGTAATCGCGCAATCCGACCGCGCGAAACAATTTGACGGTTTCGACGCGCTACCGGGATCTCCGATCGGGCGCACCGTTCGCCCATGCGACTATGGTGTGGCGGTGACGAGTGCGCACATCAATCACGTGAGCATCGGGGCCAAGGACCTGGCGGAATCCGTCCGCTTTTACATCGAAGTCTTCGGGGCGCAGACGATCAATACCCCAAACTTTGGAGTCCCAGTGCAATGGCTGCGGGTCGGCGAGTTGCAGCTGCACATCTTCGTGCGCCAGGCCGGCGCTCCTACCTACCATCATTTCGCGCTCGCCGTGGACGATTTCGAGTCGGTCTTTCGAGCAACTCGCGACCGAGGCGTCCACGACGCCGATACCATGGGCTACCATCTCGGCGAGCTCCCGAGCGGCCAGGTGCAGCTCTACATTCGCGACCCTGGTGGCAATCTGGTCGAGGTCAACGCGTCCAATGCTCGAACCATGAGCGATGAAATACGACGCGAGATAGTTCGCCTTGAAGATCGGGAGCCGCAGGACGAGTCGAACCGCCGAGCGAT
>DASXTG010000134.1:0-8045 GCA_036505515.1 Candidatus Dormiibacterota bacterium
CCGCCTCCGCTGCCCTCTGCGCGACCGGCGGCAGCTTGGGCAGGTCGCGCCTGACCCGATCGAGGATACCCCGCTTGAATTCGAGGAGATCGGCGTAGATGCTCATCCAATGGCGGGCGTCTTCCCAGTGGGTGGTTGCGATTTGCTCACCCTCGAGCGGCGGGGGAGCTTCGTCCGTCATCGGCGGCGCGAAGCCTCTCCAGGGCCTCGCTTGAACGCTTCGGTGCGGGTGCCCTGATCAAGGCACTGAGGTGATCCGGGTTCAGTCGTGAGATGCACGTCGAGGAAATGTGGCATCCGGATTGCGCGGCTGTCAGCAAAATTCGGTATTTCACTGCATTACAAATTTTGCGAGCAGTTACCCGCAAATTCGCGACGGCGACTGGGGTGCCGGGACCCTGTTGCTGACTTTGTTACGGCTGCATACCGAGGCTGTTGCCATTGCAGGGGGCAAGAACAAGTAGGTGCATCTAGACCAGAAAAATGTTGGCCGATGACATTGCCGGATTGCCGTTCCTGAGCTTGAAGTCGAGGTTGGGCTTGTTGCGGAGGCGCCGTCGCGTCAGCTTCATGAGGCAGCTGATGGCGGCGATGGGTCCCGTACTCGTGGGCATTGCGGTTCTTCTGCTCGCCGCCTTTGGGGGCACAGCAACTTTGCGATGAGGGCGAACCCGACCAGATCACGATTCGAGAGTGATTGAAATGCTCGAGGACGCCATCATGAGCATCAGACGTGCCAATGCCGAGGCGCTCCGTCGCCGCGCGGCGCTTCTCTCACGCCGCCGCCCAATCCGGCAGCTCGATAACAAGTCAGTAATCGGCTGCAAATCGCGAGCTCAAGGTCCTCATGGGCTCAAATCGTGGTCGATGTCAGGGCTGCGCTCATACGTGCCACGCGCAACGGGGCTCTAACCCCACCCTCCTCGACCACGAACCGTTCGACACCGTTCCGTTTGAGGGATTCGAACAAGATCGGGTGGAGCGGGAGACGGGGTCAACGCCCCGAGTACCAATCCTCGTGTCGAATTCGCCTTCCGGATTACGACCGCACGGAGCGCCCAGGAATAGTGTGTAGTACGGCGGGTAACGTGTGTATAGTTGGCTAATGGCAACTCACGTTAGGAAGAACATCACCCTTCCCCGCTCTCTTGATGAACGGCTTCGCAAGGCAGCCCGCAAACGGGGTACCAGTCAGAGTGGACTCATTGTCCATCTCGTAGAAACGGGTCTCGCAGCGGAGGCGAGCCAGATCGACCGGCTGATGGCCTTCGCGGGTGTCATTCAGGGACCGCCGGACCTTTCCGAAACGATTGACGAGACGGTGTACGGCGGCTGAGCTCTCTCGCCGACACCGGGCTCTTGATCGCCGTCCTCAACCGCGGTGATCGGCACCATCGCTGGGCGGTCAATGTCATCGAATCTCAGCGCAAACTGCGGGCGCCTATTGTGGTCCCGGAGGTCGTCGCGGGCGAAGCCTATACGAAGCTCCGATACGACCGCCGAGTCAGTGGCCGTCACGATGCCCGGCCTGCTCTGACAGTCTTCGGTCTGCTCGCGGCAGACTCAGAACTTTTCGAGATACGTAGCATGCCCAGCGAGTCTCATAGGCGCTCCATAAAGCTGCTGGCCAGATATGTCGACCAATCCTTCTCATGGGTGGACGCGATCGTCCTCCTAAGCGCCGATGACGATCGCCGGGTCGAGAGGCTTTGGACGGTCGACTCGAGCCTCGCGGCTTACCGCTTCCCACACCGCGTTGCTGTGTCGACGCCTAGCGACTGATTCTGCGCGGGTCGCGCGACTCGCCCGGAAATCCATCCGTGCTCGACTGGATGCGGACCCAATACATGGGGGCGCGGCATGGTTTCCAAGCTGCGGTCGCTGGCAGGTTTGGGGCCACCGTAGGGGTCAAACCGCCACTCTCTGCGTGGTTTCGAGTTCAGAAGCTGGAGCGGGAGACGGGCTTCGAACCCGCTACCTCGACCTTGGCAAGGTCGCGCTCTACCAAGTGAGCTACTCCCGCTCGGTCAGAGATGAAGATGATAACCCGGGCCCTCAGGCCGCGCGGCTGTGGCAGTGAGCGACCCGCTCACCCCACCGATCCCGCATATGGTTCACCCTCATCGCCGACGCGTGCAGCTTGGCCCGATCGATGCGCCCCGAAAGCACCGCCTCGCGAACCGCCGCCAGCGCAGCGCGCTCATAGCCGAGGTCACCGTTGCCAAGCAGTAGCATGTCGTTCCCCGCGGCCAGCGCCAGGACTGCTGCTTGCGGCAATGAATAGCGAACACCGATCCCGCCCATGCTCAAGGAGTCGGTGATAATGGCGCCTCCGAAAGCCATCTGCGTGCGCAGTCGATCGATGACTGGGGCGTAGAACAGCGCGGGCGTCTTACCCGCTCCGAGTCCGGGAACGTAGACCGCAGTGGTCATGACGGCGTCCACGCCGGCGGCGATGCCGGCCTGGAACGCTGGCAGCTGGGTCTGTTCCCACTGCTGCTCTGACTCGGGGTCGGTGGGGATCGCAAAATGCGGGTCGCCCGCAGCGCCACCGAGGCCGGGGAAATGCTTCAGCGTCGCGCCCACTCCGCCGTCATGAAGGCCATCGACTGCAGCCGCCACCAGCGGCCCGACCACAGCCGGGTTCGATCCGAAGGATCTGTCGCCGATGACCTCGTCGCGGGAGTTGGTGCGGACGTCAGCGACCGGCGCCAGATTGAGGCCAATGCCAAGCTCGCGCAGCCCCGCTCCTGACGCGCGCTCGAGGGCCCGGACGTGGGCAGGGCCGCCCGCCCCTGCGACCAGCTGAGAGGGTGGCGCGAAACCGCCGCTCACGCGATTGACCCTTCCGCCCTCCTCGTCGATCATCACAAGAATCGGGTGGTCGAGGCAGGCGCTGGCGCCGAGCGCCTGCAGGTGAGCGGTGAGCGCCCTGAGGCCGCCTGCACCGTTGAAGTTGGAGGCGAAAAGAAGCACTCCGCCGACCAGGTCGTCTTCCAGCAACGAGACCAACGCCGGTGTGATCCGGGTCCCACGCCACGAGACGACCATGACCGAGCCGATGTCCTCGTCGAGGCTGCCGAGGTCGGGCTCAGAGCTGGTGATCGGGGCCTCCACAGGAACCTCGGCAACCGGTGAATCGATGTGACGTGGGAGGAGCAGGCGGCTGCTCACGACCGTGCCGGCGATGACGACCGCGATTACGAAAAAGGCAACGAGATCTCGGATCCTCTCCCGCTTCACCGTCGGTAGCGGATGGTGAAGACGACGGCCCCGACGCCCCACAGGATCGCCATCAGCGGCAGGACAAGCGCCCAGTTGAGATGCGGCAGACCCGCGCCCTCGAGGAACCCATAGCCAAATGTCAGGAGCGCCGTCGCCCCCAGTGCGAAGCCGAAAGCCTGCAGCTGGATGCGTTTTTGCAGCTCGTCCAGGCGAGCGAGCGCGCGGATGAGCACCCAAAGGGTGAATGCCGCCGGAATCACAGGCAAAACCGCGACGTAGTAACGCCACGGCGCGTCCGGGTTGGCTTCTACAACAGTGAGGGTCCCGACCAGCACCATCAGGTAGGCGAGCAGCGAAAGGCCGAATTCGATCTGGGACCGATAGATGACCCACGTTGACTGGGCGGCGGGAAGGGCAGGCCTGTCGAGCTGCAGGGGCGTCGGCGCCTCGGTCCTGACGAACGGCGAGGCGGGGTGCGTGTACAGCGGCTCGACCGGGGCATCGGTCGGGTCAGGCTGCGGGGGCTGCTCGCTCATGCCCCGCCAGAGTAGGGCTTGTGACACTGGCCGCCGGCGCCATTACATTCACGCTCGATACCTGTGCGAGGAGGCCCGATATGGCGCGAATGACGCCCGGCTCGATGCCGAAACCTAGCGAGCAAGCGAAAGCAGCGTTCACCAAGCTGGTACCAGGCGAGCCCGCGGTCACAATGCGGCCGATGTTCGGCAACCTGGCCGCGTTTGTGAACGGCAACATGTTCGCCGGGCTCTTCGGCGAGGACCTGTTCGTCCGCCTGCCCGATGAGCAGAGCTCGCCGATTCGCAAGCTGGGAGGTCGCGACTTCGAGCCGATGCCCGGCCACGCGATGAGGGGCTACGTCATGGTCCCGAGCACGTGGCGGGTCAAGCCCGACCCGGTCAAGAAGTGGATCGCGGCCTCGCTGGAGCTGACGCGGAAGCTCCCGGCCAAGGCGAGCGCTAAGAAAGCACCGACAAAGAGCGCCGCGCGCAAGTAGAGAGGCGCTAGCGGCGCTTCGGCTTGCCCTTGGTGGGAGCCGGCTTACCCTTGCTGCTCTTGTTGACCTTGCGGGCCGTGCGCGAAGAGGTCGCGGCAGCACCATCCGTCGGAGCAACCACAGTTTCAACGGCCGGAGCGATCGCTGCCACGGGAGCTGCTTCAACCGGAGCTGCTTCAACCGGCGTGGCTTCGACGACCGGCGCCTTCGGCGGGGCATCGGAGAGCGCGGTCATCGAGACGTTGCCGCTGAACGTCGCGCCGTCCTGCACCACAAGGCGGGGAACCTGAACATCGCCGATGAGTGAGCCCGAGCGGGATACGACCAGGCGCTTGCGCGCCACCACCGGACCGCTGACCTGGCCCCGGATGCTCACCTGGCGCGCGGCCACCGAAGCCTTGATGGTGGCAGCGTCCTCGACCTCGAGGTCGCCCGTGATTTCGAGCTCGCCCTCTATCACCCCACCGACACGAAGGTCACCGTCGACGTAGAGCAGGCCGACCACTCGGTCGCGGGGGCCGAGCGCCACCGAATTGGCTTGCGTGGCCGGCGCAGATTCTTGCGGCGGCTCGTCCGCCGGCTGAGCGGTCGGACGCCTAGCTGCCGGGCGCCTGCTGCTCAATGTCGCCCATCCGCACGTAGCCGTTGAGGGTCGCGCCGTCTTCGATCTGGAGCCGCCGCGCCTGCACGTCGCCGTTCAGCCGCCCGCTCTTGCCGATCGTCAGCTTGTCTCGCGCCGTCAGCCGGCCCTCGACCTCACCCTTGACGGTCACGTTCGACGCCTCGAGAAGCGCCTTCACTGTCGTGTTCGGTCCGATGTCGATGTTCCCGCCGACTCGGAACTCGCCCTCTGCGCGTCCACCGTCGACCTGAAAGTGGCCGTCGTAGACCAGCTTGCCCTCCAGGCTGTCATTCGGGCCGAGCACTATCTTCTTCTGCCCATCTCGTTTGGACTCGGCGTGCTCGGTGGTCGCGACTATTTCTTGTGTTTCCATTGGGCGTGTTTCTCCCCGCCAGGTAGTTGACCCCCGGGAGCAGCCCGGGTAGTCAGAGTGCGCAGCATACTTCAGCGCCCGATGCCCCGCGGCGACGAACCTGGTTTGTTGCCAGGCAACCGACGGTAGCCCCTAACGAGTCGCCAGAACTTCCTCGAGCGCGCGCTCGAAACCCGGCAATGAACGCTCGACCATTTCGTCGTTTGCCGTCAGCGAGATGCGAAACCACCCTGGCAGCTGGAACACGTTGCCAGGCATCACGAAGACCTTTTCTTTTGCCAGTCGTTCCGCGAATGCGACGTCGTCAGATATCGGCGATCGCACAAGCACGTAGAAAGTGCCTTCGGGCTTGACGGTTTCGTAGCCCATCTCATCGAGCGCGCTCACGATCTGATCTCTGCGACGCTGCAGTGCGCCGACGTCGATGCTCAGCGCCTCGAGGTCTCCGAGTGCGTACTGCATGATGGCGTTTGGAAACGCGTAGCTGCTGACGACCTGTGCGACAAAGATCGCGCCTCGCATCTCCTCCCTTCCCGGCATCGAAGGCGACATCGCGATGTACCCGATGCGCTGTCCAGGCATGAGCAACGTCTTGCCGTACGTGTAGAGGAGAAGCGAGCGATCGTAGAACTGCAGCGGCGTGTGGAACCGAGCGCCGTCGAAGAGGATCCGGCTGTACGCCTCGTCGGAGAGCAGATAGATGGACTTGCCGTTTTTGATCGACATGTCTTCCAGCAGCGCTGCAAGCGCTTTCAGCTCCTGCTGCTGGAAGATGCGCCCACTTGGGTTGTGCGGCGAGTTGACGATGATGGCGCGCGTGTTCGGAGTGATCGCTTCGGCGATTGCGCTCACCGGCAGCTCGAATGCCGGCGGCGAGAGATCCACGCGCACGGCTCTCGCGCCGATCGACACGATCATCGGCACGTAGAAGAACCATGGCGGCGAGAGGTAGATCACCTCGTCGCCTGGGTCAACGACCGCGCGCAGCGCGGCGGCGATGGCGCCAAAAGCGCCGTTGGTGACCGAGACGTCCGCCGCCTCGAAGTCGATGCCGTAACGTTTGCGCAGCGAATCCACGATCACCGCGACCGCCTGCGGCTCGTTGAACTTGTAGGCGAACCAATCCTTGTTCTTCGGCGTCGCCCAGCGGATGAAAGACTCGGAGATCTCGGGCAGGGGCATCTCGTGCGGGTTGCCGAAGCAGAAGTCACAGGCGCCCGGCAATTTCCCCTCGCGGGCGTAGGTCGACTCGTTGACGAACCACAGCACAGGCTGAAGGCCGGCCATCATGCTGCGAACGGTGGCGCCGGGACCGTCGCTCATGCGAACTCTCCTAGGAGCCCTTCCGCTGTCAGTTGGGGTGCACTCGACCGCACTGCCACGTACGGCTCATGCCCATAGCCCTCCTGCAGCAAGCGAGGGTGATTGCGGATCTCGACCCGCCACGTCTCCAGCTGGCTCTGGTGACAGTCGATCGCCCGCAGCTTCATCTGAACCTCCTCGGGACTGAGCTCGAGCACGACGTCGACACGCTCGGTGAGGACTACAGGCAGAGCGCCACCGGCCTGACCGTTCAGCTGCAGCGCCTCGCGGTAGAAGGCGGCCAGCTGAGCGTCAACGGCGAGATGGTAGAGGGCCGGCCGGACACCCTCGTCGATGGCGGCGACGGCGGCATCGGTGCAGCGTCCGATCGCGATGTGGTCGGGATGCCCGTAGCCGCCGTCCGGGCCCCAGGTCACCACCGCGGCCGGCCGCTGCTGCTCCGCATACGTTCGGATCTTTTCGGTGATCTCGTCCTGGTTCCAACCCGCGGCACCACCGTCGGGGTAATCCCAGAGCTCGACAGAAGACAGCGCGAGGGCCGCCGCGGCAGCCTCGAGCTCGGCAGTGCGAATCCCGGGCAGGTCCTCCTTGCGCGCACCTGAAGGCTTGCCGGCCCAACCTTTCTCGCCGCGCGTGGAGCAGATGAGATGGACCTCGATGCCCGGGCGCGTGTGCCGGAGGATGAGCCCTCCGGTGCCCATCGATTCATCGTCGGGGTGCGCCAGAACGAGCAGGAGCCCGGGCAATCGATCTGCCTCCAACTAAGCCGGCCGAAAGCGCGTAACACGATAGCGGCTCAGTCGGATCGGTCTTCGATCTCCCAGGCGTGGTCCAGCGCGTGCCAAGCGATCCGACGCGCGGCGTAGCGCGGCGGCCACTTCGTTTCCGGAGCACCTGTTCCCGCAGATTCGCGGACCGCCGACAGGATCGCGTCCCGAAACGCCTTGATCGCTTCGGCATCTCCGATGTCGGGCTGGCCCAGCTTCAATCCGATCTTTGGCGCGTAAGCGGATTCGGCGTTGAGGACGTGTTCGATCATCTTGTCGCGGTCACGGCCGCCGCCCCGCGGACCTTTTCGCAGCTCGGCCGGAGCTCTCGCCGCCATGCGTTCGAAGGTGGCCCAGCCGGCGACCAAGAGCGAGCAGACGCGCTCGGCCTCAGCCGCGCTGAGCTTCTTGGTGTCGGCGGTCGCGGCGATGGCCGGCGCTCCGAAGTCAGTCGTCGCGTTGCCCTTGACGCGCTCGACCACCTTGAACAGCGGATTGGCGCCCGCCGGAAATGGAAGACGCGCGATTTTGGCCACGGGCTCATAGCGAGGCGCATATGCGGCCAGCGCCTCGAGCGCCGCCTTCTCGTCTTTGCCGGAACGCGTCCAGCCCAGCCAGTCCAGCGCCGATGCAAAGACGCGCTTGCTGCCGACCTCGAGATAGACGGGGATCGAGCCTGCTGTCACGGGTCCGATCGCACGAGGAAGCCGAGCTGGTACA
>DASXTG010000135.1:0-31946 GCA_036505515.1 Candidatus Dormiibacterota bacterium
CGGCTCCGTGGTCACAACCGCGACCTGCCCGACTTGCGGCGGCGCGGGCCGGCTGCTCAAGAATCCGTGCCAGCAGTGCCGCGGCCAGGGCCGCATCACCGCTGCGCGGCGGCTGGCGGTCAGGATCCCGGCCGGCGTGGACACGGGCTCGCAGATCCGCATCAGTGGGGAAGGGGGAGCCGGCGTCCGCGGCGGCCAGCCCGGGGACCTGTACGTCGTGCTTCGGGTCAAGGCCCATCCGCAGCTGGCCCGGCGAGACCAGAGCGTGATCTTCGAGCTGCGCGTCAACATGGTCCAGGCGGCGCTGGGCGACCACATCGAGATCCCAACCCTGGACGGGCCAGTCGAGATTGCCATCCCCGCCGGCACGCAGCACGGCCAGTCCTTCCGACTCGCTGGAAAGGGCATGCCGGACGTGCGCGGCGGCCGTCGCGGGGACCAGTACGTGATCGTGCAGGTGATCGTCCCGAAAGACCTGACCGCAGAGCAGAAAGCGCTGCTCCGCGAAGTCGGTGGGCTGACCGGCCGACCCGAAAAGGTGTCGAAGGGCTTCTTCGAAAAATTGCGCGACGCAATCTCGTTAGACGGGTAGGAATCAACCGATCGCGTCTTAGACTTCCGTTCGCCGATTCGTGCGTAACCGAGCCGTTGAAGGGAGGAGGGTCGCCGGCGCGCTGTTGTTCGCGCTGTTTCTCGTCGCGTCCGCTTGCGCTCCGCCCTTTGCGTCGCCCCCGCAGAAGGAGCCGAACCTGCAGCAGGCGCTGGCGTCGCCGACGCCATCCTCCTCGCCGACCCCGATCACGCCCCTTGCCGTCAGCACCCCGCCTTTTCACGCGGGCGAGGTGGGCGTGGATTACACCCCCGTCGCCCTGGCCGCCACCGGCGGCGCCCCGCCGTACACCTGGTCGATCAGCGACGGGGCACTGCCTGGCGGATTGACGCTGGGAGATGACGCCGAGCTCGCGGGCACGCCGACCAGCGCCGGCAGCTTCAAGTTCACGGTTCAGGCGACCGACTCGAGCGGCGCCACCGCGGGCCTGCCGGGCACGATCGGCATCGCCGCCGCCCTTGGCGTCAGCCTGATCCCGGCCTGCGCGAGTGTGTGCACCGTGGAGTTGGGATGCGACAGCACGTGCGGACCTTTCGGGCAGTTGAGCGGGGGTGTCGGCCCGTACACGTATTCCAGGTCGGGCCCGCTGCCTAATGGGACGGCGCTTTCGGGCATGAAGTTAACCGGAACCTTCACGGGCATTCCGGGCTATGTCCAGTTCACGGTCGTGGTCACCGACAAGCTGGGTGGACAGGCGTCCGTAAGCCCGACGTTCCGCATGCTCCCGCACATCTTCCTTGCCAGCGGGAGCTGCATGAACATCTTCAGCGACTGCACGCTTCGATTGAAGATATCTGGCGGTTCGCTGAGCGGAACGCCGTCAGTCAGGCTGGCTTCGGTCAGCCCGAATCCGATTCAGCAGTGTTGGCCGCCAGACCCTACTCCCCCTCCTGGTTACACCCTCACCGTCAGTGGAGGCTACGTCGTCGTCTACGTGCCGCGTCCGGGCAGCGGTTACGCCGGTATTTGGAGCCTGATTGTCACCGACCACAATCTCTGTGCGGCCAGCACATTCTGCAAATCTCCGGCGGCCACGGCAACCATCGGGATCCAGTGCACCTAGCTTCTCAGCCAACTCCAAGGTTCTAGGCATAACCTGACGGCTGGCGGGGTAGTTATTTAGTCGGAAGCTGTAGCTCCGTAACGTATTAGAGGAAGAAGTTGGCAAAGACGATCGATCTTGAACTGACCCGAGCCGAGGTGGAGGTGATCGAGCTGGAGGCCCGCCTGCGGGTGGTCCCCATGAACGACACCCAGCTTTCCGACGCCCTCAAGGCCGCCCTGGCGGCCAAGAAGGAGCGCCTGGCCAAGCTCCGCACCCTTCACGCCGCCGCCAATCGCCCCAATCGGGGTGCTCCAGACGGCGACGCCGCGGCCAAGAAGCCGGTTCCCCTCCACGCGACCCGGCGGCCGCCGCTCAAGCGGTCCATTCCCCAGCGCCCGAAGGCCAAGTCGGCCAAGTAACCAGCCGCGCGGCCTGCGCATCCGGATTCGGTGCCCGAACGCTATCGTTCGCAGTGGTGAATATGGCTTTCGGTCTGCAGCGGGCCGGCATGCCGGTGTGTGACAGCTGAGCTGAGCCCGGCGCCCGCGGGCCGCCTCGCGGACAAGGCGTTCCCCCCGTCGCCGGACATCTGGGCGTCCCCGCCTGACACGGAGGCGAGCAGCGCCTGGCGGCTGCCCCTCATCAACGCCATCGCGGCGGCTGCGATCATCGGAGCCGTCGGCTTCCGCCTGTGGGAGGCCAACCTCCCGCCGGACATCATGCGCGCGGAGCTGGCCCTGATCGGGCTCGGCGTGGTCTATGCGGGCATCGCGATATACGTCCGCTCTTCGCGCCTGTCCAGCAGCCTGACCGTCCAGCTGCTGCTGATGATCGTCAGCGCCATACTCACCGTGCTCGTTCTCGGCGTCGCAGGTCCCTGGCTGAAGAACGACCTGCCCCCGCTGGCCGCGGCGAGCTTCGCCACCATCCTTCTCCACTTCGAGCTGGGGCTCCACGCCCGGCACTTCCGCTATGTCTTCGTGATCGCGGTTGTCGGGCTCGGGATCCTTTGGGTGTATGCGGTCACCGCGCTCATGGTGTCTCCGGGCGCGATCGTCATCTGGACCCTGGTCCTGGTGGCGCTCGGCATGCTCGCTTATCTCACGCGCCGCGCCGTCGATCGCGATCTCACGGTGCACATCGACCGCCAGGCGTCTCTGCTCCAATCCATCAGCGACCTGGGTGAGGGTCTGGTCATCACCGAGGACGGCCGGTTCGTCACCAGCAACGAAGCCTATCTGCAGCTCACGGGCTACTCACGCGAGGAGCTGGCGGCGCTGCCCTCGCTCCTGAACCTGGCGCCGGAGGCAGAGCGAGCGCCGCTGTCGGCGAAGTACGCGGCCAGGCTTGCGGGGGGCGATGCGCCCGTTCACCACCGGGCTGCCCTCATCGCCAAAGACGGCCGCCGCCTCGAGGTCGAGGTGGCCGTTCACAACCTCAGCACCGAGGGCCCCAAGCGCATGCTCGTGCTGGTCCGAGACATCACCGAGCGCCTGCGAGCCGAGTTGGCCGAGCGCGAGAGCGAGATCCGTTTTCGCACCCTCTTTGAGCAGGCGCAGGCTGGGATGTCATTTGCAGGTGTCGACGGAGCAATCGTGTCAGTGAATCCTGCCTACTGCGAGCTGCTGGGCTACAGCGCCGATGAGATGCGAGGGTTGTCGATCTTCGACGTCACCCACCCCGACGACGTGGACGAGACCAGGGAAGCGCTCCGCAAGATGATGGCCGGCGAGGCCGCTGACGTCAGGCTCGAGAAGCGCTTCGTCAGGAAGAATGGCGAGCAGGTCTGGACCGACGTCGCTGCGCGATTGGTCCGCGACGTCGAGGGCAAGCCCCTGTACTTCCAGACCGTGATCGTGGACATCGGGGACCGCAAGCGCAACGAGGTCCTGCAGGCGGCGCGATTTGCCGTCACGCAGGCGTTGGTAACGTCTCCCGGCTGGGACAAGGCCGTGCCGCACGTGCTCGAAGGGCTGTGCCGGACACTGGAATCCGAGCTCGCCGAGTACTGGGAGGTCGACATCCAGCGCGAGGCGATGCATTTCGTGACCTCGTGGAAACGCCCCGGCCGCGACACGTCCGCACATGAGGCCACGGCAGTCGAGACGTCCTACCGACGCGGTGAAGGTCTCGCTGGACAGGTGTGGGAATCGGGCGCGCCGATCGCGGACACGGAGGGCGGCGCCGACCCGTCGGCACGCTCTGTCGCCGCCATCGCTGCCGGCCTGAAGGGAGTCGTGGGCTTCCCCGTTCGCAGCGGCCGGCGAGTCGTTGGCATGATCTCGCTCCACACGGTGAGGCCGCGGCCGCTGGACGAGGGCCTGGCGGCGGTCATGAACGACATCGGTTCACAGATCGGAGAGTTCGTCGAGCGCAAGCGTGCTGAGCTCGCGCTGCAGGAAAGCGAGAAGCGCATGCGGTCGGTCCTGGACAACGTGTCCGACGGGCTGGCGACGCTGGACGGCACGAGCGTCATCGAGTCAGCCAACCCGGCCGTCATCAAGCTGTTCGGCTACCCGGAGTCGGAGCTCGTCGGGCAGCCTGTCGACGTCCTGATCGCCACCACGCATCGCAGCGCATTCGTCAATTACCTGCAGCGGCGACTCAAGCTCGACCTGCCTTCAAGCGGTGCCCACGAAACGATGGGCAAGCGAAAGAACGGCAGCCTGTTCCCGCTGGAGTTCGTGGTCAGCTCGATGCACGTGGGGTCGCGCCATCTCTTCATCGCCACCCTGCGCGACATCTCCGAACGCAAGGCGCACACAGACGCGCTCGAGTACCAGGCCCTCCACGACGCCCTCACCGGCCTGCCCAACAGAAGCCTGTTCGGCGACCGCCTTCGCCAGGCCATGCTGTCGGCACGGCGCAACCAGAAGATGTTCGGCGTTCTTCTGCTCGACCTCGACCGCTTCAAGGACATCAACGATGCTCTCGGCCACGATCGCGGCGACAGCCTCCTGCAGGAGGTGACAGCCCGTCTTCGAGGCGTCCTGCGGGCCACGGACACCATCGCGCGGCTTGGTGGCGACGAATTCGCGGTGCTGACCACAGACGCCAAGCATCCCGACGACGTCGTGGCGAGCGCGCGGAAGATCCTCACGTCGCTCGAGGGACCATTTGCGATCGGCGATCAGATGGTGGAGACGGGCGCCTCGATCGGCATCTCCCTGTACCCCGTCCACGGCGACGATCCGGGCACGCTGCTCCGGCGCGCTGACGTGGCGATGTACGTCGCCAAGCGCTCAGGAGGCGGGTACTCCGTGTACGCGCCCGAGCAGGAAGCCCAAAGCCTGCGCCGCTCTGGCCTCGCGGGCGAGCTGCGCCGGTCGATCCCGCAAGGCGAGATGACACTGCACTACCAACCCCAGGTTCTTCTGGCTACGGGGGTCATCTACTCGGTGGAGGCACTTGTGCGGTGGAACCATCCCCGCGAGGGCTTGATGCCGCCGGACCGGTTCATTCCGATGACCGAAGAGACAGGCGTCATCCACCCCTTGACCGCGTGGGTGCTCGACTCCGCCCTCGCCCAGCTCTGCACGTGGCTGGATGCGGGACTTGACGTCTCGGTGGCGCTCAACGTGTCGCCCCGCATCATCGAAGACCACTCACTCGAGGAGATGGTCGCAAATGCCCTTGCGACCTCGAAGATCGAACCAAGCCGGCTCACGTTGGAGATAACGGAGGGCGTTGCGATGGCGGCCGCCGCGGCGAAGGCGCTTCACACTCTCAACGAGATGGGGGTCCGGCTCTCGCTCGACGACTTCGGCACCGGTTACTCGTCGCTCCTTTACCTGATGCGCCTGCCGGTGCACGAGATCAAGATCGATCGCTCGTTCGTGGCGGGCCTGGCCTCGGATCCTGACTCAGGCGCGATTGTCCGCTCCGCGGTTGGACTGGGGCACAACCTCGGGCTGCGGGTCGTGGCTGAAGGCCTGCAGGACCGCATGGCCGAAGCGGTGCTGGTCGAGGCAGGCTGCGATGCGGCTCAGGGATTCCTTATCGGCAAGCCACTCGCCGAGCCTGAGATGACCGCGCTCCTGATGACGAATCCCGGCGTTAAGGGAAAGGCTCCAGAGGCCGCCGCCAAGCCGCAGACGCCTGCTTAGGCGCCTCTAGTTCAGAAAGGTGCCGAGGTGATGCTCGCACAGGGGGTGGTGTTCCGGCCGCTGGATCCGACGCCGATGCTCGAATTGGCGATCGCATACGTTCGCGACGATCCATCGCCGCTGATGAGCAACCTCCTCAAGATCGTGGATGAGGTCGGCCCACCGAGTCTCGGGGCTGAACCTCGCAACGGCGAGCTGATCTAACTTTCTCTGAGTGTCGCGCCTGTGAGGTCGCTCGTTCTCGGAGCCGCGAGCCGGCTAGGCGTCGAGCTGCTCGCGCAGCTGCCCGATGCTGTCGGCTTGACGCGCGAGCAGCTCTCGGTCACTGACCTGGGCGGGCTCGATCGCGCGCTGCAAGAACACAGTGCGGATACGGTCTTCAACTGCGCGGCGTTCGACGCGGTGGATGGCGCCGAGTCACAGCAGGATGCCGCGTATCAGGTCAACGCCCAGGGCGCCTTCAACGTCGCGATCGCCACCGCCCGGCGCGGCGCGCGCCTGGTTCACTTCTCGACGAACTACGTCTTCGAAGGCAAGCTCGAGCGTCCTTATGTCGAGTCGGATGATGCGACTGCGCTCAGCGTCTATGGGAAGTCGAAGCTCGAGGGCGAACGGCTTGTCTCCATGACCATGCCGGGGGCACTGGTGCTGCGCACCTGTGCGCTGTTTGGGGGTCGAGCCGACACGTCACGGTGGAGCTTCCCTGAGCGCATCCTCGAGCAGGCCAGGCGTGGCGAGAGGATCCGGGTGGTCTCAGACCAGACCGTCAACCCGACCTACCGGCCGGACCTGGCGGCGATGGCGATCGCGCTGGCGGCCGGGAATCTGACCGGGGTGGTGCACGCCGTGGCCGCCGGCTGCTGCGCCTGGGACGAGCTCGCCCGAGCCGTGCTCGCCGCCAGCGGCGTCGAAGCCACGGTCGAAGGGATCACCTCCAGCGAGCTGGCCGCGCCGGCCCTCCGGCCGGCCAATGGCTGCATGGAGTCGACGCGCGTGGCGGCGCTCCGCCCGTGGCGAGATGCGCTGCGGGATTGGGCGGCGCGACGGGCTGCGATCGGACCCCACAACCCATAAAAAAGGCTCGGGCCGGGCGATTTCTCGACACCGGCACCGAGCTTGGCTGCGGGGGGTGAGGTTCTATGTAGTTCGGAGTGCCCCTAGCTCCATCCTTTCTGAGGGTCCCAAGGCATGCGAGGGCCTCTTAGGGCGAGAGTTTGCCAGGGAATTCGTGAGCGTGGCGGTCCATCGATGCACGATTTCGACGACAAAATGACTGCTTCACGCTGGAATTACCAAGGGTCCCCGTTGTCGAACGTGATCCCGTCATGTTATTGATGCGTTTGTCGCTTCGGAGATTTTGCACAGATTGCAGCGTTCGATCTCGCACGGATTGCTCAGTTCGAGGGATGTGGCCGAGCGCCTGGGCGTCAGCCCGGCAACGGTTGTCCGCGCCGTGGCGAAGGGCATCCTGCAGCCGGCCGCGACCACACCCGGCGGCCACCGCCGCTTCCGGCCGGAGGACATCGACGCCCTGACCTGGCGTCGGGCTGCCGAGCGGCATGGCGGGAGCGGGCTGATCAGCACAGGCGGCGTTGCTCGCCTGCTCGGCGTCAGCCAGCACACCGTCATCAGGGCCGTTCATCAAGGCCGACTCGAACCGGATGAGGTGACGCCGGGCGGGCACTATCGCTTCCTGCCGCAACGGATCCTCAGCTCTCAGCGCCTGTCGAGTCAGGCCCTCGATTCGTTCGAGCGCAACGGGACCGAAGGCTGATGCGTAAAGAGCGCAGCCAGCTGGTGTGGTCGGTGCTGCTCAACGCGATTGTTCTGATCGCGGTCGTCATCTCGATCATCCCGATCGCCGCCCTCATTCGCGGCTTTATCGAGCTTGTTTCCCGCTCTCAGACGACCAGCGGGTCGGACGTCCTCGCCTACGGGTTTGCGTTTACAGGCCTGTTCCTTGGCGCCGTGTTCTTCATGTACGCGATCAAGTACTACCTCGGCACCGCGATCGTGCTCCTCACGACGCTCGTGTCCAACGGCAGCCGTAACGGCAATGGGAACGGTCACAGCGACAGCCGCCATGCCGCCGGCCTCTCGCGCATCGCGCGCAGCGGCAATGGGAACGGAAACGGCAACGGTTACCACATTGACCTCGGCTATCACCCCTTCGTGTCGATCCACGTCGCGGCCTACAACGAGAAGCGCGTCATAGAGCGGCTCCTTACCTGCCTCGCACAGCTCGACTACCCCGAGTATGAGGTGGTCGTGGTCGACGACTCGACCGACGAGTCGGTGCAGATCCTCGAGCGCTGGAAGGGCCAGCCTCGATTCAAGATCGGGCACCGCACGAGCCGGCTCGGATTCAAGGGCGGCGCACTGCGGGAGGCCATCAAGGTCATGGACCCGAGGACCGAGTACGTCGTCATCTTCGACGCCGACTCGATGCCGTTCCCGGATTCGATCGAGCGCTTTCTTCCTTACTTCTACCAGCTGAACGGTCCTGACAAGAACGAGGTCAAGCGTCGAGAGGATGTAGCCGCCGTTCAGAGCTACCAATGGCACGTCCTCAACAAGTCCGAGAGCTGGCTAACGGAAGCGGTGCGCGCCGAGTACGCCGGCAGCTACATGGTCGAAAGGCCTTTCCAGGACGCGGTCGACGCACTGAAAATGATCGCGGGCACCGCTTACATGATCAGGGCCGACATCCTGCGTGAGGTCGGCTGGGGCACGAGCCTGACCGAGGACTGGGAGCTCACCCTCAAGCTGTACACGCGCGGCTACAAGGTCGTGTATACGCCGTGGGCCGAAACACCGGCGGAATGCGTGAGCACCTTCGCCAGGCTCGCGCGGCAGCGCATGCGTTGGGCCGAGGGGCACACCTACAACGTGCGCAAGTGGTTCCTGCCCATCATGCTGTCGCCGAGCGTCTCGCCGCTTGAGAAGCTCGAGTTCCTGTACGACGCGGCGTACTACCTGCAGGCGGCGTTCTTCGCTGTCGGCACGGTGAGCTGGCTGCTGTCGGAGCTCGTCTTCCAGGCGCACATCCCGGGTTGGACGGCTGCGCTGGGCTGGTCGCTCATCTTCTCCAACGTCTTCGCGCTGCCGCTGATGAACCTGGGTGGGCTCATCCTCGAGGATGCACCAGGGCGCGACCTGCAGGGAGTGCTCGGCGCGCTGGTTCTGTCGTTCGCGCTGGTTCCTTTCCAGGGATGGGCGGCGCTCAAGGGCCTCCTCGAGAAAGATGAAGGACCTTGGTTCAGGACCCCAAAGACTGGACGCATCACCGACGATGTGAAGCACCTGCGCCGGCTGCACTTGCTGCGGCGTTGGCTCCTCGGACCCCGTGCAGGCGGGTATGCACGGAGCCCCCTGCCGGTCAGGCCGCCTGGAGCCGAGGCCGCTCACGTGCGCGCTGCTCGCCGTCACCGGTGGCTGGGCTGGGTGGTGGCGACGGCGCTGCTGCTTGCATTCGGGGCCCTGGCGTGGGGCTCGACGAAAGTGCAGATCGTCCATGCCGCGGGTAATCCTCTGTACCTGCACGGGACCGGGACCGCGCCCGGGTGCACGCCGGCAGCGATGGACCCGTCGGTCGGCGTGCGGGCAACAGCTTGCGGGATTCAATCCCAGGCGAGTGGAGTCTCGTCGACGTGGTCCTTCACCAACCTGCCGGCGCAAACCGTCGCCGCCGGGGTATGGACCTTCACGATGTACTGGACCGGCGGCACCGGTTCGACCAACGACACCGTGACCGTCAGCGCGGGCATCTCGGCCACCGCCAGCTGCGCTGGATTCGTGGCGGTGATCCCCAACGCGCCCTCGACCTGGACCACCACGTTTGGCTCCTCTGGCGCCAACCCCACCAGCCCGTTCACCGTGAGCACCAGCGCGAGCCAGCTCCCACTGCTCATCACGCCAGGTGGATCCCTGTGTCTCACCGTGCTGTTGACGCACAACACCGGCGGCAAACCGACGATGGTCTACGACGGCACCGCCGGCACCGCTGACACGCGCTTGATTCCTCCGACGACGGTGGTCCCCGAATCGCTGCTGGGATTCATCGGGTTGGCGCTAGCGATTCCGCTGTTCGCCTCGCGCCGACGCCTGCTGTCCCTGGTGAAGGTTGGCCCTCGATGAGACATCAGGAGAAAGAGGCGCTGAACATGACGCTGATCGCGACCACGTGCGCGCTGCTGATGCTGCTCCCGCTCGTGACCACGTTTGACGACCTTCTCACGGCGTGGGCCCTGCGGCTGGGCGCGAATAATCCCCTGCAGTCCATCGTGCCGGTCGAGACGGGCATGGTCGTGAGCATGCTGGGCCTCGTGGGCATCAAGGCCGCGGCCTCCGGCAGCCACATAGTGGTGTGGGATGGCGCGGGTTCGATGCACACTCTGTTCATCTCCTGGAACTGCATCGGCTGGCAGAGCGTGCTCCTGCTGGGCGTGAGCTTTATCTCGGGCCTGCGCGGCCGGCAGTTGTTGGACTCGAGGATCCAGGTCGTCGTCATCGGCGTCGCCGGGACGATGCTCCTGAACCTCGCGCGGGTCGCCATGGTGGCGGCGCTGGAGGCGTCCTGGGGGCACCTGCCCGCGTTGCTGTTCCACGACTACGCAGGCACGATCATCGTGATCGTCTGGTTGTTCGCCTTCTGGATCTTCGTGCAGCGTTGGGTGCTGGCCTCAGTGACATTGGACATCCCCTCCCCGGAGGCGTCCGCTGCGCGGCCGCGTCGGGACCTCCCCACACAGTGGGGAGGCTAGCTCCGGCATGAACCGCTGGGTGCGCCTGGCGCTGCAGACCGCATTCGGGCTCGGCCTGCTGTGGCTGTGGCTGCGAACCGTGTCGCTCCCCGAGGTGCTGGGTCACGCCCGGGTGCAAAGCTGGGAGCCGATCGCGCTGATGATCGTGCTGTCCCTGGTAACCAGCGTGATCCGCGCGCGCCGATGGCTGTACCTCCTGCGCCAGGTGGCGCCTGTCGGGATGATCCGCGCTTTCGCGATGAACGCCGCCGGGGGGCTCTTGAACTATGTGCTGCCGATTCGCTCGGGCGATGCCGCCCGCGCATGGTGGCTATGGCGGCGTCACCGCGTGCCGGCAGGGTCAGCGCTGGCGACCATCGTCATCGACAAGGCGTGCGACCTCGCAGGCGTGGCGATTGTGCTCGCCGGCCTATCGCTGGTCGCGGTGACGGGCTTCATCACTGCGCCGAGGGGCCTCCTCGGCGCCGCCGCGCTGGCCGTTGTGCTGCTGGCCGCCGTCACGGGCACCGCGTTGCTCGGGCCGAGAATCGCGCGCTCGAAGCTGGCACGACGGCTGCTCCCGGAGCGCTTCGCAGCCGGCCTCGCGGGCCAGGCCTTTGCTTTCCGGGCCGGCGCCCGCGGCCTGTGGACGCCCGGGCTGGCCGGCAGGCTGGCCGCGCTTACAGCCGTCGCGCTGGTCATCGACGCCTTCAACTTCAGCCTTCTTTTCTGGGCCGTCGGCGTCCCTGTTCCCACCCTGAAGGCGATGGCCGCATACCCGGCGCTGCTGTTGAGCTTCGCGGTGCCGGCGGGACCCGGCTACCTCGGCAACCTGGAGGTCGCGGGATCACTGGTGCTGGGCGGCGGCCTGGGCCTGGCTCCAGCCGTGGCCGCCGGCGCCATCGTCCTGTACCACGCGATCACCGCCGGCTACGCGCTGGTGCTTGGGTTCCTCGGCTTCATCCTCGTCGGTGGAAAGAGACGCGCACGCACCGCTGGGCCGCGCCGCATCGCGGTGTTCCATTGTGGGTTCACGTATTCGGGCGGGGGCGAGCGGATTGTCATCGAGGAGGTGCTTGGGCTTCGACGCCGCGGCCTCCACGTGGAGTGCTACGCACCGACAGTCGACGCCTCGCGGTGCTATCCCGACCTGATCGGCGAGGTCCGAGTCCGCACCTTCCTTCCGCAGCTGCCACGCTGGTTTCCGTTCCGCGAGGCGGTGCAGATGGCCGCGACTTCCTTGCTGATGCCGCTCTACGCTTGGCGTTTCCGCGGGGTGGACGTCATCGTCGGCTGCAACCAGCCGAGCGCCTGGATCGCGTGGTGGGCGGCTCGCTTGATCGACGTGCCCTACGTCGTGTACCTGAATCAGCCCAACCGCCTCGTCTACCCCCGCGCCATCGATCGCCAGACGGGATGGGTCGCCAACGCTGATTACAGGCTCCTCGCGAACATCGTCCTGCGGGCCACGAAGTTCGTTGCCTGGGCGGACCGCCGCTCAGTGCAGGAGGCGGACCAGCTGCTGGTCAACGGCGATTACATCGGCGACATCATCCGCGGCATCTACCGGCGGGAGGCGATCGATTGTCCCGCGGGCTGCCACGTCGCCTCATCTGGCTTTCCGCTGCCGGTCGCCGCGCGCTTCTCGGGCGGATTGACGATCAACGGCTATCCGATCCGGCGCCCTTACGTGCTCCTGACGAACCGTCACTACCCGCAGAAGCGGTTCGACCTCGCGATCCGGTCGATGGAAGCGGTGCGCGAGCGCCACCCCAAGGTCCAGCTTGTGATCCCAGGACCGGCCACGTCCCACACTGCGTCCCTGCAGAGCCTGACCGGTGAGCTGAAGCTCAACGATGCGGTGCTTTTCCTGGGTGCTATCACTGAGGAAGAGCTGCAGCGCCTCTATGAAGGCGCTGCCGTATACGTGTATCCGGCGCCGGAGGAAGACTTCGGGATGGGCGTCATCGAGTCCATGTCCAAGGGAGTTCCCGTGGTGGCGTGGAACCAGGCCGGTCCGACGGTGACCGTTGGTCCGGGCACGGGCCATCTCGCCGAGCCCCTCGAGGTGCGCGATTACGCACAGGGCATCATGGAGCTGCTGGACGATCCCGCCGCCAACCAGGGGACCGGCGAGCGCGCCTTCGAGTGGGCGCGTCGCTTTGACTGGGAGCGGCACATCGACGTGCTCGAGCGGTCGATCCTGCAGGTGGTGCGTTCTCACGAGCAGGTGGCAGCCGAGGCCGCTACCGCGTGAAGCTTCTGCCGCGACTCCTCCCCGACGAAGACGAGGAGGATCGGCGGCTCGACGCGGCGGAACCGCGCGACCAACCGGAGCCGGAGGCCGGGCCGCAGCGATCAACGTTGCACTGGCGCTGGCCGGCGGCAGTCGCCGCACTCGCTGCGATCCCGCGTCTTCTTTATCTGTTCGTTTTCAGCGATCCGGAGAACGCCGGCCACGGGTTCACGGACGCCTACCACCACTGGCAGATCGCTTATCTCACCAAGGAGATCGGTCTCTCACACGGCCCGCGCCTGTGGGACATGCGTGGCTGGGAGTACTACTGGGGCCTGCTGCACCCGGCGCTGCTGAACGTGCTGTTCTTCGCGACCGGGTCGGTCGACATCGTCGTTGCGCGTCTCCTCAGCCTGGTTTTCGGCTCGCTGGCCGTGGTGCTGATCTTTCTGCTCTGTCATCGATATTGGGGAACGCGGGTCGCGGCCGCCTCGGCATTGTTCGCCGCGTTCGCCCCGGCCAGCGTTTTCAACGACGACGCCGGCATGGCCGAGCCGATTTCGACTGCCCTCGTCCTGCTCGGCATCTGGCTGACGCCGAGACGCGGATTCCTGGCCGGAGTCACGTGGGGGCTGGCTGCGATGGCCCGGGTCGAGGCGTGGTTGTTCGCAGCCGGCCTCGTTGTCGCCTGGGTATCAAGGCGGCGCCATGGGCAAGCCTGGTTGGCGCTGGTCGTCGGCTGGGCGCTTGTCATGGCTCTATACGCCAAGTTCCTGTTCGATCAGACAGGCAACCCGATCTATCCCTTCTACTGGAGCTTCCTGTTCGTGGCCTTCGGCACGTTTGAGTCCGGCCCGCTGGCCACTACCGGCTTAGAGTTCCTGCGCATCCCCTTGGCAGCCGCGACCGTCGCGTCGCTTGCCGGATTGGCATGGTCGCTATGGAAGCGCCCGCCCTCATACCTCCTGCTCGTATACGGATTCGGCTCGTCGGCGTACGCATTCGCGACTTTTCTGAAAGTTGACGACTGGAGAGAGCGTCGGTTTGAATTTCCACTCGACTTCGCCGCGATCCTGGTCGCGGTCTTTCTGTTCAGAGTGCTGCCGCAGCACCGCCCGCGCATGCGTGCCCTCCCTATGGCCGCAGCTGCGGCCGGACTGCTTGCGATGCAGGTGTTCTGGATCCCGATCCAGGGCGCATATTCGATAACAGAGGCTGGGTACCGCGAGCAGGTCCGGTTCGGTCAGGCGATTGGTTCCGTCTACAACCGGCCCGAGATCAGGGGTGGGGGGCTGAGCGTCCCAGGCGATGCCCCGACCCTGACTTACACGATGGCTCGCGACGGGGGAGTCCCGGGCGCACACATCACGAGCCAGTTCTACGATCCCTTCTACTACCTGCCGGCGGACTACCACTATGCCGACCACAAAGACGTTGTCGGTCCGCTCCTCCAGTGCTGGCTTGGCAGCACGAACACCCGGCTGATGGTGATAGCGCCTTACAGCGCATTCAATCATTCCGTGCCGGACTACGAGGCATTCATCGCGGACCATCCTGAGTGGTTCAGCGACACTGGGGTCCAACTCGACAACGGATGGAAGCTGATGGCGGTGCGGGTGCCCGCCCTGAGTCAAAACGAATGTGCGGCGGCGGCGCGCAACGCTCCCCACTGATGTGAAGGCGCAGGCGGCGTTCGACTACGAGGCCAAGCGCTGGGGCTCTGCGCCCTTGCGCCCGCGGCCCTGGTACATGAACGGGCTCAAGCTGCGCTACCTGCTGGCGGACCTCCACGGGATTCAGGGTCGCGTGCTCGACGTGGGCTGCGGCGCGGGGTCGGTGGCCAAGGCGGTGAAGCGCGAGCGACCAGACCTCGCTGTCTTTGGGTGCGACGTGAGCGCATCAGCGCTCGCTGTCGCGAACGCGTCGCCGGACGGCGTCGACTTTCGCTCGGCTCAGGCCGAAAGGCTCCCATTCGGTGATGGCGAGCTCGACTTCGTATGGATCTTCGACGTCCTCGAGCATGTCGAAGATCCTGAGCACGTTCTGCGCGAGGTTTCGCGGGTGCTGAAACCAACGGGTGGCTTTCACATCGTGCTGCCGCTGGAGGGTGGCGGTTTCCTGTATCGCATGATTGGCTGCGGCACGCGGTGGACGGCCAAGGTCCGGCACGGCGGCCACATCCAGATCTTCACCGCCGAGCGCTACCGCGCCTTGGCCTCGAAGGCCGGCCTGCCAGTCGTGTCCGCGCGATGGAGCTACCACTTCCTGCTCCAGGTGCTGGACGTCCTTTATTTCACATGGCTCGACTGGCGTGGGCCGGTGAGTGGTTCCGTCGAAGACATGGCCTCCGTACGCCGCGGCGTCGCGGGCAGGCTCTTGCGCTGGGTGACGATGTCCGTCGCATCCCTGGCGTGGGGCGAAGCGCGATTGCTGCGCGCCCTGCCGGGCGGGTGCGGTCACTTCACCTCGCGAAGACCCAGTGGACTGCAGCAGTCGGATGGGGACCAGGCCGGAGGCCCGTAGGCCGGCGTCCCAGGCGGCCGGTGCGAAGGCGCGGGTGGCGCAACGACGACCCCATCTTAAGATGGGTGAGGAGGCGCGCCGGGTCCCGCAACGCACGCATCAGAGACCGCAGGGCTCCCGGCCGTCTGGGGCGGCGGATGGTCCTCATTCGGCTGTTGCGGTCCACTAGCTCAGTCGCTGACTGAGGCCGCCCACGCCACGAGGTCTTTCAGCCCGTGGTCGAACTGGATACGCGGTTCCCAGCCCAGCTCTCGCTTGGCTTTGGTGATGTCGCTCACGTAGTACGCCTGGTCGCCTTCGCGCCAATCGGCAAACGTGAAGGACGGCTTCCGGTTGGTCAGCTCGCCGATGTGCTCAATTACCTCCAGGAGGTTGCGCTGATTGGATTCGCCGCCACCCACGTTGTAGACCTCGCCGCGAGTCACGCCGATCTTCTCGATCGCGGTCTCATAGAGCGTGCTGAGGTCTCGTGCGTCGAGCAGGTCGCGCACCTGCGTGCCGTCGCCGTAGATCGTCAGCGGCCGCTCGGCGAGGATCGAATGCACGAAGTGGGCGACCCACCCCTGGTCTTCGGTGCCGTACTGGTGGGCGCCGTAGATGCAGCTTTGTCGCAATACGACGGTGTTCATGTGGAAGCACCTGGCGTAGTCCCGCACGTACTGGTCGGCCGTGCCCTTGCTGCAGCCATACGGACTGTGAAAGTCGAGCGGCTGCGTCTCCTTGCACGGTCCGCTCTTGTGGTCGAGCTTGCCGTAGACCTTGTTCGTCGAGGCGAAGATGAACGGCGCGTCGTGGTTGTGCTTGCGCGTCGCCTCGAGCATGTTGAGGGTGCCCCGCGCGTTGACGTCGAAGTCGGTCTCGGGATCCACGAGCGAGGTGGTCACGGCCACCTGCGCCGCGAGGTGCAGGATCGCGTCTTGATCCCTCACGTGCTCCGCCAGTGAGCCTGCGTTCCTGATGTCTTCTTTGATGAAGGTCACCTGCGTCGGGTGCTGGGTGAGGAGCCACCTGAGGTTTCGCTCCGTGCCGCGCCGGCTCAGGTTGTCGAGGACGGTGGCGTGCCAGCCGCGTTCGATCATGTGGGCGGCGGCGTTGACGCCGAGGAACCCCGCGCCGCCGGTGATGAGGATCCGGCGCGTCCGTTCGCCTGCGCCTGAGGTCATGGCGGCAGCCTACGTTAAGGCAACGGGCAGCGTTGCCTACCATAGTCAGGTGGCCCCCGCTGCATCCGCGCGGGAACTGTCGGCTCCCGACACGCGCTCGCTGCGCTCCAACTGGGCCAGCGAGACGCGCATGGCGGGCGTTTACCAAGCTCTGGCCGGCGTCACTTCTGACGAGCGCTTACGGCGCCGGCTCAACAGTCTGGCCGCCACTGAGAAGCGCCACGCCGATGCCTGGGCGGAGGTGCTCTCCGGTTGCGGCGTCAAGCTCCCGCAGCGCCGGCCGCAGGTGACAGCTCGCATCCTCGCCGCGCTGGCTCGACTGGTCGGCATCGGGCCGGCGCTCGCGCTAGCGGGCGCTGCCGAGGGTCAGGTCCTCCGCGCTTACTTGAGCCAGGTGTCCACGGTCTCCGACCCGCAGGCCCAGGGAGTGCTGCGCCGCGTGCTGCCTGAGGAGCTCGACCACCAATCCGCGGACGGCATGGCCCAGGGCGGCGACTCGAGCATGCCGTCAGAGCGCAAGGATGCCGTGGACGTGTCGGCCCTCGAGGAGTGGCATGGCGGAGGCGCCGAGAGCATCCGCAACGTCATCTATGGGGTCAACGACGGGCTGACGGCGACGCTCGGCGTGCTCTCCGGGGTCGGCGGCGCAAGCGTCGACCCGCGCATCGTCCTCATCGGTGGTCTGTCCGCGATGGTCGCGTCGGCCGTATCGATGGCGGGCGGCGCGTACCTGGCCACCAAGTCACAGCGCGAGGTGTTCGAAGGGCAGCTGGAGCGTGAGGCCGCCGAGATCGAGGCCATGCCCGAGCTGGAGAAGGCCGAGCTGGTCGAGATCTACCGCTCCAAGGGGCTCACACCCGAGGAGGCCCGCACGATCGTCGACAGAATCACGCGCGACAAGAAGGTGTGGCTCGAGACTCAGGCCCGCGAGGAGCTCGGCCTCGACGTGTCGCAGTTCGAGAACCCGACTCGAGAGGGCCTCGTGGCAGGCGTTTCGACGCTGATCGGAGGCGCCATTCCCGTGCTCGGCTACGTGGCCGGGCGCCTGATGCTGGGGTCGAGCCTCTCCGGGTTCGGCGCGCTCGCGGTCGCGGTCGTCCTGTGCGGCGTTTTTCTCTTTCTGATCGGCTCCGCTCGCTCGTTCTTCACCGGCAAGAGCGGTGTGCGGTCCGGCCTCGAGATGCTGGGCGTGGGCACTTTCGTCGCCGTGGTGACGTTCGGGGTGGGCATCCTGTTCCGCGCCTGAGCAGCGGTTAGCCGGTGGAAATGCCCCGCAGGTACGCGACAAGGACGATCCAGGCAGCAGCGGCCAGAGTGATGGCCTCCCGGCGCTTGGCTCCCGCGTGCGCGTACAAGTACGCGCCGGGCAGGAACAGCACAGCAAAGATTCCGTAAACGACGTGCAGCAGCTCCCCCGGGCGCTTGCCTGCCGCGAACAGGATGACGCCGAACAGCCCCTGCGCCGCGACCAGCCCCGCCATGATCAGGAAGCTCGACCGAAACCCCCCGCTCACCTGGTTGTGCCGGAAGTAGCTGTAGGTGCCCCAAACGCCGAGCACGATCGCGTACACGACCAGCGCCCGCGCTCCAAGCGAGTGAACGAAGCCGAGCGAGTCGATCTAAGGCGTGCTCAGAACTTGCTCGCGGAAGTAGTCGACGGTCAGGCTCAGCCCTTCCTCGAGCTGCAGCCGCGGCTCCCATCCCAGGTCGCGGCGGGCGCGGCTGTTATCGAGGGCGATGCGGTAGACGTCGCCCTTGCGCGCCGGTCCGTGCTTGGCGGCGAGCTTGTAGTCGGTGATGAGGGCCAGCTTGCGGAACAGGTCGTTGATCGTGACCGCGATCCCGGTGCTCACGTGGTAGGTGCCGCCCGCGCCACGATCAAGAGCAGCGAGGTTTGCGGTCGCGACGTCAGCGACGTGAAGCATGTCACGCGACTGCTCGCCGTCGCCGTCGATCGTCACCGGCTTGCCGGCAAGCATGCGGCTCGCGAAGATCGCGATCACGCGGCCTTCTTCCGCTATGAAATCCTGACGCGGCCCGTAGATGTTGGCGTAGCGCAGCACCGTGTAATCGAGACCAAAGGTGCGCATGAAGGTGCCGAGGTACTGCTCGAAGGAAAATTTGCTCGTCCCGTACGGCGAGAGCGGTCGCGCCGGATGATCCTCGTCGGCGGGCACGACATCGGGCTCACCGTAAAGGGCGCCGCCGGTTGAGCTGAAGATGAGCTTCCTAACGCCGTGATCGACGGATGCCTTGAGGACGTTCAGACCGCCGACGATGTTCACGCTGGCGTCATACATCGGGTCGGCGACCGACTTCGGGACCTCCGACTGGGCGGCGTGATGGTTGACGACCTCGGGCCGAAAAGCCGCGATCGCCGCGGTCACGGCCGCGTGGTCGCGGACGTCGAGCTCGTGCATCTGCGCGGCGGGATTGACATTGGCCACCTGCCCCGTGCTGAGATTGTCGAGGACTGCGACCTCGTGGCCGGCGGCCACATAAGCGTCGACCACGTGGGAGCCGATGAACCCAGCGCCGCCAGTGACGACAATCTTCACCGAGAGTGACTGTACTCGAAGCAGAAGTTGTCAAGACAGGACGGGCATCCGTGGCTCCCGCCTTTGTTCGGGAGGTGCTGGCGCGCGTGGTGGCAGTGCCCGAGATCGCCGCTCGCCTTCCGGAAGGCGCCAGCACTGTGGCCGTGCGGATCACCAGCGACCGCGAGCTGCGGCGGCTGAATCGCACGTACGCGCGGGACGATCACGCAACCGACGTTCTGTCGTTCGCCGGGTCGGACAACCACGTCGGCGACATCGCCGTCTCATGGCCGGCGGCTGTGAGGCAGGCCGCGCAATACGGACATGACGCCAGCGCCGAGGTCGCGCTCCTCTGCGTGCACGGAATGCTTCACCTGCTCGGTTGGGATCACGCGTCTGCATCCGAGCGCCGCGAGATGACGCGTCTCACGCGGGCGGCGCTCGAGCTGTCGGGGCTCAAGCTGGCTCGGGGCCGCCTCTGATCCGGTCGTAAGATCAACACCCGGTCTGCGGCGCTCGCCGCGGGCCTTTCCGCGCCCATTTGGAATCAAGAGTTGGACAAAGAAGGAACGTTGATCGTTGGCCTGGGCAATCCGGAGGCGGAGTATGCCGACACGCGCCACAACCTCGGCTTCGCATGCCTGCAAGAGCTCGCGCGCCGCATTGGAGTGAACATCGAGCGCAAGCGCTGGCAGTCGCTTGTGGGCCGTGCGGAGTCGAAGGGAATCTGGTTCGTGCTTCCGCAGACGTACATGAACCTGTCCGGCCAGGCGGTGGCGAAAGCGCTCCGTGACACCAATCTCGGACCGCGGCAGCTGTGGGTCGTGCACGACGAGCTCGACCTCCCGCTCTGTCGGATGCGCATCAGGCGGGGAGGCTCAGGCGCCGGGCACAACGGTGTGCTGTCCGTGATCGCGGCCCTGGGCACGCCGGACTTCGTCCGGTTTCGAGTCGGCATCGGCAAGCCATCGCGCAAGGGGTCGCATGCAGGCCGCCACTATGTCCTCGGCCGGTTCACCAAGGCCGAAGCGGAGCGCCTGCCGCGCATCGTCGACGGCGTGGCCACCGCCCTGGAGGTGGCTCTGGAGGCTGGCGTCGAACGCGCGATGGATAGGTTCAACCGGCCCGGCGCGCTCGGCTGCGAGGAGTTGACTTGAAGGCACTCTGGGAGCAGGTGATCGGCGTGTCGCCCGAGCTCGCGCGCTGGCTGGATGGCCGCCGCACCGAGCTGAGCGCCGGCCGGCTGCCGCGATCGGCGTGGCCGATCGTCGCCGGCTCTGTCGTGCGGGCGTCTACCTCGATGGGCCGCACGGTTCTCGTCCTGGTCCCGGCTCCAGACCGCTTCTGTGATGAGCTGCGTATCTGGCTCGGCGGCAAGACGCCGGCCCATGTCTTTGCCGAGGTCGGGGTGTCGTTCCTGGACCGCCCGCCGGCATTCGACGACGCGGTTCATAAGCGCCTGGAGGCGCTTGCAGCGCTGGCGGATCCTGCTGGACCGCCCTGCGTGGTGGTCTCGTCGCGGCGCGCATGCATCCGGGCGACCATCTCGCGGGCCGATCTCGTCACAGGGACCGTGACGCTAGAGCCTGGCCGCGGACCTGATCCGGTTGGGGTGGCCTCCCGCCTGGTCGAGCTCGGCTACTCGCGCGAACCACTCGTGGAGGAGCCGGGACAGTTTTCAGTCAGGGGCGGCATCCTCGACGTCTTCCCGGCCGCCGCCGACGCACCGGTCCGGGCCGAGTGGTCGGGCGAGGTCGTGGAAACCCTGCGGGTGTTCGACCCCGAGAACCAGCGCTCGGTGATGGCGATACCTTCCGCCTCCATCCGCCCGGGCCGCGAGCTGCTGCTCGGGCCCACCCGCGGAGCCGCAGCGGCAGCGCGCCTGCGATCAAGCGTGGACCTGGAGTCGCTGCGGTCCGACGTCCGCGCCGACTGGGAAGAGGAGCTCGAGCGCCTGGCTTCGGGCGCGGCCTTCCCGGGCGTCGAGTTCTACTCGGCGTATCTCGACCCTGAGCTCCCGTCGCTGCTCGAACATCTCCCGCGCGACGTCGTGGTCGTCGACTTCGAGCCGAAACGGCAGCTTGCAGACGCTCGATCGATCAATGACGAGACGCGGATGCTCGCCGCCGCTGAAGCGGAGGGCGCCGAGCTGCCGAATGGTTTCGCCCTGGCGATGGTTCCTGTCGAAGGGCTCGAGGTTGGCGGCCGCCACCCGCGGCTGGCGCTCACGGCCGGAGAGACTGACGGGGGCATCGACCTCGGCTGGGTCGAGGGCGAGCCGCTGGTCGGGCGCCCCCAGGCGGCTGTCGAGCTGGCGGTGCTGGCGAGCGCCGCGGCGGTCGTGATCGCCACCGAGCAGCGGGAACGGCTCCAGGCCTTTCTCGATGAGGGTGTCGCGTCCGAACCGGGTGAGGTAGAGCTCGACGTCGACCTCCATGTGCAGCCCGGCCTGCAGTACGCCGACATCGACATCCCCGCCGGCTGCGCGCAGCCGGCTGTCGGCTTCCACCTCGTCACCGACGCCGAGCTGTTCGGCCGCGTGCGCCGTCCCGTGCGCCTGCGGTCGTCGCGCGCTCGCGCGGAGGAGCTGACCCGTGAGTTCACCCTCGAGTTCGCACCTGGCGAGCTGGTCGTTCACGTGGACCACGGGATCGCCCGCTTCAGGGGCATGCGCCTGATCGAAACCGAGGGCGCGCACCGCGAGTACCTCGAGCTCGAGTACGCGGAAGGGGACCGCCTTTTCGTGCCAGTCGAAAGCCTGGACCGCGTCCAGAAATACCTGGGAGGTGAAGGCCAGCCCACGCTGCACAGGCTGGGCACTGGCGACTGGACGCGCGCGCGACGCCGCGCGCGAAAGGTGGTCCAGGACGTGGCCGAGGACCTGCTGAAGATCTATTCGCTTCGCGAGGCCAGGCCGGGCATCGCCTTTGCGCCTGACACGCCATGGCAGGAGGAGCTGGAGTCGTCGTTTCCTTATGAAGAGACGCCGGACCAGCTCGCGGCGCTCGCCGAGATCAAGGCCGACATGGAGTCTGACCGCCCGATGGACCGGCTGCTCTGCGGTGACGTCGGATTCGGCAAGACGGAGCTCGCGCTCCGCGCGGCCTTCAAGGCCTCCATGAGCGGCAAGCAGGTGGCGCTCCTGGCGCCGACCACGGTGCTGGCGCAGCAGCATTTCCACGTTTTCAAGGAGCGGCTGGCCAACTTTCCGGTCACGATCGAGATGCTTTCGAGGTTCGTCGACGAGGAGACGCAGGCGCAGACTCTCGAGGGTCTGAAGTCGGGGCACGTCGACATCGTCATCGGAACTCACCGGCTGCTCCAGCGCGACGTCCGCTTCAAGCGGCTGGGCCTCTTGATCGTCGACGAGGAGCACCGCTTTGGCGTCATGCAGAAAGAGAGGTTGAAGAAGCTGCGCACGCAGCTGGACGTGCTGTCGCTGTCGGCGACCCCGATCCCGCGCACGCTCCACATGGCGGTCGGCGGCATTCGCGACATGAGCGTCATCCAGACCGCGCCCGAAGAGCGACAGCCGATCAAGACCTACGTCACGGCGGACGATGACGAGCTGGTGCGCGAGTCGATCAGTCGAGAGCTGGAGCGAGGCGGGCAGGTGTACTTCGTCCACAACCGGGTCCGCACCATCCAGAAGGCGGCGGACCGGGTGCTCGAGCTGGTGCCCAACGCGCGAGTCGCTGTTGGTCACGGGCAGATGCCGGAAGACCAGCTCGCAAACGTCATGGTCGATTTCGAGTCGGGCCGCTTCGACGTCCTCGTGTGCTCGACGATCATCGAGTCGGGCCTCGACATCCCGAACGTCAACACGATCATCGTCGAGCGTGCGGACCGCTTTGGGCTCGCGCAGCTCTATCAGCTGCGAGGCCGGGTGGGACGGTCGGGCCGGCGCGCCTACGCCTACTTTCTCTATGACCCGCGCCGCACGCTGACCGAGAATGCGGACAAGCGGCTGGACGTGATCTCCGGCCTGCACGAGCTCGGCCAGGGCTTCAAGATCGCGCTTCGCGACCTGGAGATCCGCGGCGCAGGCAACCTGCTCGGCACGGAGCAGCACGGCGCGATCGCGGCCGTCGGCTTCGAGATGTACCTGCAGATGCTGCAGAGTGCGGTTTCCAAGCTGCGGTCGGGAGCGGAGGAAACCGTGGTTGGCGACGTGCTCTCGACGGCTGAGATGAACCTTGATCTTCCGCTGGACCACTTCATCCCGCGCTCTTACATCCGCGACGAGAAGCTCCGACTGGGGGCATATCGCCAGCTGGCGGCGGCCGAGGCCGAGGAAGAGATGGACGCTGTGCTGCGCTCGCTCGAGGACAGGTACGGCCCGCGGCCGGCGCAGCTGGACAATCTCGCGTATTCGCTCCGCGTCAAGCTCCGGGGGCAGCGGCTGGGCTTGCGCGCAGTGGTTGCGGATGGCCACGACATCGCGATTCGGGTCGACCCTGAGCGATTCCTCGACGTCGAGGAGCTGCGCCGGCGCATGGCGGGGCGCATCGCCATCGCGCCCAACCGGATCAAGATGCGGCGCCAGGGCGATTCGTGGCCGGACGACCTGCTCCTGCTGCTAACAGAGATGGCCGACCTGTACGAGGCGGGGCGGGCCGCTGCAGTGTCGAGCCCATGACAGAATCAAGGCCCATGCCAGGCTCCGGTGACACTCCCTACTCGCCGGGCATTGCGGCCATCTTCGAGGTGGTGGCCCGGCTGCGGGCCCCAGGAGGCTGCCCCTGGGACCGCGAGCAGACGCACGAATCGCTCCGTCCTTACCTGCTTGAGGAGACCTACGAGCTGCTCGGCGCGATCGACGCCGGCGACGACGCCAAGATAAAGGAAGAGCTCGGCGACCTTCTGCTCCAGGTCGCCATGCACGCCGAGATCGCGGCCCAAGAGGGTCGATTCACACCCGCCGATGTTTCGGAGGGTGTCGCGGCGAAGATGGTGGCGCGACATCCGCACGTGTTCGGCGACGTATCGGTGGCCGACGCAGACGAGGTGCTGCGGAACTGGGAGCACGCCAAGGGTCGCGAGGCGGAGGCGGGCGGGCGAGAGAACGAATCGGTCGTCGACCGCGTGCCGTCAGCGCTGCCCGCCTTGGCGTGGGCCCTCGGCCTCCAGAAGCGCGCCGCGCGCGTGGGCTTCGATTTCGCTTCACCGATTGCAGCAGCTGAAAACGTGGGGGAGGAGGCGCGCGAGCTCGCTGCAGCGGAGGATCCACAGCGCACGTTCGAAGAGATGGGGGACCTCCTCTTTGCGGTCGTGTCGCTGGCGCGTCGCCTCAAGGTCAACCCCGAGGATGCCCTGCGCGTGGCAGGCGAGCGTTTCCGCAGGCGTTTTGCCGAGACAGAGGCATCGCTGCGCAGGGACGGCTTGAGCTTTCGCGACATCGAGCCCGATGAGCTGGAAAGGCGTTGGGGGGAGTCAGGCTAGAGGCGCGGCCGAAAACCCTCGGCGAGAGATTCGGCGATCCAGGTGGTCGAGATCCGGGTGAAGCGACGAGCAGCGCAGCGAGCGCATCACGTCGATTCGTAAGCGAGCAGCACAGGAGCTGAACCCGGAGATGGGCCGCATGGGCGCCGAAGATCCGTCGAGGGCTTTTCCGGCCGAGCCTCTAGGGGACTCACCCCTAGGTTCGGTTTGCTATAGTCCTGACCTTCCCAGCAACGTCGCAGCCTACAACGCACCATGAGAAACAGCAGAGCATTTGTCGCCGCCGGGACCGTGCGCGTGAACGCGCTCGGGATGCGGCATGCGGTGGTCACGATCGCCGTGCTGGTCGCCGCCCTGTGGGTCGGAGTCGCCTTCGCGCAAGAGGCCTACCTCGGGCACAAGCTGAGCCAGCAGGTCTCGGACCTGCGCCGGCAGAATGCGGTCCTCGCCGCGCAGAACGCGGGCTATCACAAGGACATCCAGGCCCTGGAGTCGGGTGCGGCGAACGAAGAGGAGGCTCGCCTCAACGGCTACGCCAAGCCGTGGGAAAAGCTCTACCTCGTGAGCGCCGCACCCAGCCCGACCCCACAGGCTTCGCCCTCGCCTTCGCCTTCACCCTGACCGCCGCCTGGACCGGTCGAAGGGCGGGGGTATAATCGAATCGCGGAGTGGAGCAGCGGCAGCTCGTCGGGCTCATAACCCGAAGGTCGTCGGTTCGAATCCGACCTCCGCAACCAACTGAGGTCCAACCAGGAGCCGGGCGCCGCCCGGCTCTGTTTCATCTGAGGGGCGTTTGAACAAGAGGAAGCGGGTGGCGATCGCCAAGCACCGCCGAAAGAAGCGCAAGCTGAAGGCAAGGGCGCAAACCGCCCATTAGCATTCACGGCGCGGTGCCGTAGCTCAGGTGGTAGAGCGCGCGACTCATAATCGCGTTGTCGCTGGTTCGAGTCCAGCCGGCACCACCATCGCACATGAAACCCGCCAGTGCATGCACTCGCGGGATTACGAGCCAGCCCAAACCCGCGCGTGCCGGCACTCGTGGTTTCAGCAAGTTAGACACCAGGCGGCGCCGTCGGTGCTGCATCCTTATGTCGTGGCTCCCCATCCTGTTCTGCTCGGCATCCGCCGGTTCGGCCTCGCGCCCAATCAGCGCATGCTCGTCGCGGTGTCCGGCGGGCCGGACAGCACCGCGCTGCTGGTGGCGCTCCACGATGAGGGCCACGACATCGTCGCTGCTCATTACGACCACGCGCTGCAGCCGGCATCCGACCAGGTCGCGGTGCACGTGCGTGCCCTCTGCCAGGAACTCGGCGTTGAGGTGGTGATGGAACGCCGTAACGAGCCTATGCCCCGCGGCTCCGTCCAGGCCGGTGCACGGCAGCTTCGTTATGACTTCCTCGAGCGAGCGAGAGTGAGCGCCCGCGCGGGCGTGGTCGCGATCGCTCACACCGCGGACGACGTAGTGGAAGGCACCGTCCTCCACCTGATGCGAGGGTGCGGCCTGGCGGGATTTCGCGGCATGCCAGCCCGCCGCGGGGTGTTCGTACGCCCGCTGGTAGGGGTGTGGAGGACCGAGGTGCTCGATTACCTGCGCCGGCGCGGAATCGAAGCCCTGGAAGATCCCGCCAACGCGAACACGGCGTTCGAGCGCGTCCGCATCCGTCGCGAGGTCCTCCCGGCGCTCGAGCGCGACCGCCCCGGCATCACGCGCCGCTTCTACGGCGCGGCAACTCGAGCCGCGGCCCTCCAGGAGAAGATCCAGGCCGCCGCCGAGCTGGCTCTACGCGGCACCACACCATCGCGCACACGCGTGGCCGCGACGCCCCAGCCCATTGCTGCCGAGCTGATGAAGCTTCTCTACACCCGTGCCGGAGGGGCCCAGCCGGCCCTATCGCGGCGCCACGTCAGCTCCATGCTGCGCCTGGCCCAGCCGGGCCGTGGAGGTCGAGGCGTCGACCTACCGGGAGGCAAGCGTTTCCGTATCGTGGGGGACTCGATGGAGATCATCGCCGTAGGCCCAGGGGCCAAGGACAGGAAGGACGGAGAAGAGACACATCTCGATGTCGTGCCATGCGCCGGGTGTGACGACCAATCGGCCGTCCACCTCAAGCCCGGACTCGCCCTCACGCTCGCGTATCGCAGCCCCGGCCTAACGATGCGACCATTGGGCGGCCGTGGGACGCGGAAGCTGCAGGACATCTTCGTGGACGCGCGCGTGCCTCGGGAAGATCGGGATGCGTGGCCGCTGGTGTTTGCAGGCGCCGCACTCGCTGCCGTCCCGGGGATCGCCGTCGACGCGAGGTTCGCGAGCAGCCCAGGAGAGAGTGGCGTGCATGTAACGATCAACGGCTTCCCAGCTACGGTAGAATCGCCGAACAGCCGTCCAGGAGATCCCACTTGAGCCGCTTTCCCCGCTCCAGCCTGTTTTATTTCGCACTGGTCGTCGTGCTCGGCCTGGTGTTCTGGTTTACATGGCAGTCGATCCAGGGCAGCCAGAACTCCACCGACTGGTCTTTCTCCAACCTCATGAACCAGGCTGCGGCCGGCCAGGTCAAGCAGGTCGAGATCAAAGGCACGGACGGCATCGCCACCGACATCAACGGGCGCAAGCACAACGTGACGCTGCCCGACTGCGCCGGCTCCGACTGCCAGTTCACCACCGAGCTCAGGAATGACAAGACCTCGGATGGCGTGCCCGTCGACGTCAAGATCAGCAGCAACAACAGCGGGACGTACCTGCTCAGCGTGCTCCTGCCCAACATCATCCTGGTCGTCCTGATCGCAGCATTCATGTGGTGGGTGCTGCGCCAGACGCAGAGCGGCAACAACCAGGCAATCTCGTTCGGCCGGTCGCGCGCGCGCATGATCGCGGGCGACAAGCCGGCGATCACCTTCGCTGACGTCGCCGGTGTCGACGAGGCTAAACAGGAGCTCACTGAGATCGTCGAGTTCCTGAAATACCCGGAGAAGTTTGTCGCCCTGGGCGCACGCATCCCCAAGGGCGTGCTGCTCGTGGGCCCTCCCGGCACTGGCAAGACGCTGCTCAGCAAGGCCGTGGCCGGCGAGGCCGGGGTGCCGTTCTTCTCCATCTCAGGCTCTGAGTTCGTCGAGATGTTCGTGGGCGTCGGCGCCAGCCGTGTCCGCGACCTTTTCGACCAGGCCAAGAAGAACTCGCCCTGCATCGTGTTCGTCGACGAGATCGACGCCGTCGGCCGCCAGCGTGGCGCCGGCCTAGGTGGTGGTCACGACGAGCGCGAGCAGACCCTCAATCAGCTGCTCGTGGAGATGGACGGCTTCGACACCAACACGCACGTGATCATCATCGCCGCCACCAACCGGCCCGACGTGCTCGACCCGGCACTCCTGCGGCCCGGACGTTTCGACCGACACGTGACTCTCGACCGGCCCGACATCAAGGGCCGCCGCGCCATCCTCGACGTGCACGCGCGAAACAAGCCGCTCGACTCCACTGTCGACCTCGACGTACTCGCGCGCCAGACGCCCGGCTTCACCGGCGCCGACCTGGCCAACCTCATCAACGAGGCCGCGATTCTCGCTGCGCGCGCCAACAAGAAGGTGATCGGCATGGAAGAGCTCGAGGAGGCGATCGCGCGCGTGATCGCCGGGCCCGAGCGCAGGAGCCGGCGCATCTCCGACCACGAGAAGGAGGTCATCGCCTACCACGAGACGGGTCACGCGCTGGTGATGAAATCGCTCCCGCACTCCGACCCAGTGCACAAGGTGTCGATCATCTCGCGCGGCATGGCTCTCGGCTGGACGCTGAGCCTTCCCCAGGAGGACAAGTACCTGATCTCCAAGGACGAGCTCATGGACCAGATCGCGGGCATCATGGGCGGGCGCGTGGCCGAGGAGATCGTGTTCGGTGACGTCACGTCGGGGGCCGAGAACGACATCCAGAAGGCGACGCTGATGGCCCGCCGGATGGTGACGCAGTGGGGAATGAGCGAAAAGCTCGGCACTGTGACGATGGGCCATAAGGAGGAGCTCGTGTTCCTCGGTCGCGACCTGGGTGAGCAGCGCAACTACTCGGAAGAGGTTGCGGCGCTCATCGACGAGGAGATCCGCAGCATCGTCAACCACGGCTACCAGACCGCAAAGGTGATCCTCACTGCGCAGCGGCGCCAGATGGACGCCGTGGTCGAGCAGCTGAAGATCGTGGAGACGCTCGACGCCAAGGAGCTCGACGCGATCCTGAATCGCGAGTCGTTCGAAGCGCCGCCGGCCGCCGCCGCCTCCTCAAGCGCCAGCTAGAAACGCCAGAACGACTCTTCGTCCTGGGCCGGGGCAACCTCGGCCGCAGCCTTGATCGGGCATTCCGAGCCGCCGGCCATTCCACATCGCTCTTGCCCGGACGCTCAGCCTTCACCAGGCCGCCATCGTTTGGCCTCGTATTCCTGGCCGTCCCGGATCATGCAGTTGAAGAGATAGTCGCAAGCATTTCACGCCTGAAGCCATCGCGCCGGCTTAGCTTCGTGCACGTCAGCGGAGCGCTGCGGCTGGACTCGCTCAGCGCGCTGAGCGGCAATCCGGTGGGCTCATTTCATCCGCTCCAGTCGTTCCCTGCGCCGCGCGACCCGTCGGCTTTTCGCGGGATCACGGTGGCGGTCGATGCCTCGAGCCCAACGCTCAGGCGACGCCTCGCGAGGCTGGCGCGAGACGTTGGCGCCCGTCCTCGGCACGTCGACGACAGCGAGCGTGTGGTTTACCACGCCGCGGCCGTGTTCGCGTCCAACTATGTCGTCGCGCTTGTGGACGAATCCGTTTCCCTGCTCGAGGCGATTGGGTGGAGCACGAAGGAAGCGCTCGAAGGCCTTGCGCCTCTGATGCAGAATGCGCTCGCAGCCGCTCTCCAGCTGGGCCCGACGGCGGCGCTGACCGGCCCCATCCGTCGCGGGGACGCGGACACTGTGGCACGCCACGTGGAAGCTCTGACGTCCCTCGATTCTCGGTCGCCGCGGGGACGGCGGCGGGTCGATCTTTATCGTATGCTCGGCGCGATCGCGCTCGAGATCGCAAGGCGTGGGGGTCTGGACCCCGCGGCGGCAGGGCGCGTCGAGAGGGCGCTGACCCGGAAAGTGGCAGCGACCCGAAGGAGACGTCAGAGATGACGACGGTGCTGGACGTTCAGCGCTTCAAGGAAGAGGGCCGGCGCTTTGCCGTGCTCACGGCATACGACTTTCTCAGCGCCAGGATCCTCGACGAGGCCGGCATCCCGATCCTGCTTGTCGGGGACAGCCTGGGCATGGTCATGCTGGGTTACCCGACCACGCTGCCGGTGACGCTGGACGAGATGATCCACCACGCCAAGGCAGTCGCGCGCGGCTCCCAGCAGGCGCTCCTTGTGGGCGACATGCCCTTCATGTCGTACCACCGCTCCGTCGAGCAGGCGATAGCGAGCGCGGGTCGCTTCCTGCAAGAGGCGGGGATGCACGCTGTCAAGCTTGAAGGGGGCGGCCGCATCGTCGAGATCACGGACAAGCTGACGGCCCTCGGCATACCAGTCATGGGGCACCTGGGGCTCACTCCTCAATTCGTCCATCAGATGGGCGGCTTCAAGGTTCAGGGCAAGACCGAAAAGCAGGCGGCGCGCATCGTCGCTGATGCCAAGGCGCTGGAGCAGGCCGGGGCGTTCAGCCTGGTGCTGGAAGGTGTGCCGGCAGACCTGGCGACCCGAATCACGAAGAGCCTGCGCATCCCGACGATCGGCATCGGAGCGGGCTCGGGAACCGACGGCCAGGTGCTCGTCCTACACGACATGCTGGGCTTGACCACCGGCAAGGCGCCGAAGTTCGTCAAGCGCTATGCGAACCTCGCCGAAGACATCACCAAGGCCGCGGGGCGGTACATCCAGGAGGTGGGCGACGGGACCTTCCCCGGCCCAGAGCACACGTACTCGGCCAACGGCGGCGCGGCGGCCAAGCCCCAGCCAGACGAGGTCAAGTACGGCGCCGTCCGGAAATAGCGCCGGGCCGATCACTGTCGGCACGCCGGATTTGATGCGGGAGGTGACCCGGGGCTGGCGCGCGGCCGGCGATTCGATCGGACTGGTGCCCACGATGGGAGCGCTGCACGCCGGGCACATGAGCCTGGTCAAGTCGGCACGACACGAAAACGCCAGGGTGGTCGTGAGTGTGTTCGTCAACCCGATTCAGTTCGGGCCGAATGAAGACCTCGCGCGCTACCCTCGCAACCCCGCGCACGACCTCGAGCTCCTTCGCACTGCCGAGGTGGACGCAATCTACACGCCCACCGCCGCGGCCATGTATCCGAATGGCGCCAGCACGCGGGTCAGCGTCCACCACGTCGCAGAGCCGCTCGAGGGCGCGGCCCGGCCCGGCCACTTCGAAGGAGTCGCCACCGTCGTCGCCAAGCTGTTCAATGCCGTCCAGCCGGACCGCGCTTACTTCGGGCAGAAGGATGCGCAGCAGGTGGCGGTCGTCAAGCGGCTCGCAGCGGACCTGGACACCGGGGTCGAGATCCGCGTGTGCCCGACGGTGCGGGAGCCCGACGGCGTTGCCATGAGCTCCCGAAATGCGTACCTCGACTCAGCGCAGCGCCTGGCTGCCACCTGCCTGAGCCGCGCGCTGCGGCTGGCTGTGGACGCGTACGCCCGCGGCGAACGGGATCCCGGCCGGCTGCGGACCGCGCTGCTCGAGGTGCTCGATGCGGAGCCCATGGCGAGGGTGGACTACGCGGAGGTGGTCGATCCCGTCACCTTCAGGTCTCCCGGTACGCTTGCTGTGCTGGCCATCTGGATCGGAAAGACGAGGCTCATCGACAACCACGACCTCACTCGACCCTATCCTGGATAGCGCGCAGTTCTGAGTTACAATGGCAGTTCGTTTTGGCGTAGGGCCGTTCTTGACGACCAAGACCACACCAATAAATCCAGGGGGTTGAACACGGTTTGGCCACAGAGTCCGGTGTCGTCCTGAAAGAGCAGGAAGAGGCGACCGACCAGGACTCGTCCGCGGCGATGACCATGGAGGACTACCTCCACTACGAGGAGGAGGCCTTCAAGACCCCCAACCATGGGGATATCGTCGACGGCGTCGTCGTGCGCGTCGACCCGGACGAGGTGCTTGTCGACATTGGCGCGAAGGCCGAGGGAGTGATCTCGAGCAAGGAGCTCGGCCTGCGTGGAGAGGTGGATGCGATCGGCCTCGAGCCCGGCGACCTCATCAAGGTCTACGTGCTCCAGCCCGAGAACGAAGAGGGCAACGTCGTCCTCAGCCTGCGCCGCGCGCGGGCGGAGACGACCTGGCTGGTAGCTGCGGAAAAGCAAGCGGACGGCTCGGTCATGGACGCCGACGTGCGCGAGCAGAACAAGGGCGGCCTGATCGTCAACGTGCTCGGGCTCCGTGGGTTCCTGCCGTCGAGCCAGGTTGCCCGCGCCCACGCCGGCAGCCTTGAGTCACTTGTCGGGCAGCGCATTCCGGTCAAGATCCTGGAGGTCAACCGCAAGCGGAACCGGCTGATCGTCAGCCAGAAGGCCGCCGAGGACGAGGACCGCGCGCGCAA
>DASXTG010000136.1:0-21158 GCA_036505515.1 Candidatus Dormiibacterota bacterium
AGCAGTCGGCGTAAGTCGCGAAGAGGGCGACGCCGGGGCGATCCGTGACCAGCGCGTCGACGCCCTGGACTACGTCGACGGGTTCATCGACACGCGCGACTGCCGCGCCGTGGACGGCGCCCGCCGTCGTGATCGGCTCGATTTCGACGCCAAGCGCGCGGGCGAAGTCGCGCCTGGCGCCAAGGACAGCTTCTGGGTCGGGCGCGTGCGTCAGGCCCATGTTGCCCAGGGCCATCGTCGAGAAGCCGTGGATGAGGCCGTGCTCGTCTTCGAGCGCCGGAATCCTCAACACCTGCTCGATGGTGGACACGCGACGGAGCTTACGAGCTACGGGCGGCGGGAGCTGAGCACCTGTTCGATCTCGCGCTTGACCTGCTGGAGGTCCATGAACTCCCGGTAGACGGATGCGAAGCGGATGTACGCGACCTCGTCCAGGTCGCGCAGGCGGTCCATCACCATCTCGCCGATCTCCCCGCTTGGGATCTCGACCCGGCCCGACCGCCGGAGCTCGGCCTCGATGTCGTCGACGATGGCGCGCAGCCGCTCGGGCGAGATGTCGCGCTTCTCGGTCGCCTTCTTCAGCCCTGTGAACAGCTTCTGCGGGTCGAAGTCCTCGCGCCGCCCATCCTTCTTGGTGACGTAGAACGGCACAGCCTCGATCCGCTCGTAGGTCGTGAAGCGCTGCCCGCACTGCAGGCACTCACGCCTCCGGCGGATCGCCTCTCCGACCTCCGAGTCGCGAGAGTCGACCACCTTCAGGTCGTGGTGGCCGCAGTACGGGCATCTCATGGGGTTACCAAGGTACGACTGTTGTATGAGAGGGAACCTGCCGGTTCCCTCTCATCGCGGCGTCGGCGGAGCCGACCCGGGCCTTCGGCCGGGCAAGCGCCGCTGCTCTCCCTCCCGCTGTTTGGATCCATTGACGGTTACATTCGGTTGCGAAGGAACGCCGGGATGTTGATGTCGCCCAGGTCTTCGGTGCCAAACTCGGCCCGCTCGAGCGTCCGCCGGACAACATCTTGCTTGGCGTCGCTCTGGGTCTTGCCGCCGAAACCGGTGGCGATGACCGTGATCTTGATCTCGCCCTGCATGGTGTCGTCGCGCACGACGCCGAAGATGATGTTGGCGCCGGGGTCGGCGGCCGAGCGCACGATCTCGGCGGCCTTCTGGACCTCCTGCAGGGTGATGTCCTTGCCGGCCGTGATGTTGAAGAGGATGCCCTTGGCGCCGTCGATCGACGTCTCCAGTAGAGGGCTGGAGACCGCCTGCTTGGCGGCATCCTCGGCGCGAGTGTCACCCGCACCATGGCCGATGCCCATGAGCGCCTCCCCCGCGTTCTCCATGATCGCCTTCACGTCCGCGAAGTCGAGGTTGATGACGCCCGGCTGCGTGACCAGGTCGGAGATGCCCTGGACGCCCTGGCGGAGGACGTCGTCCGCCATCCGGAACGCTTCCTCGAGGGTGGTCTTGGAGCTCGCGACCTGGGCCAGGCGGTCGTTAGGGATGACGATCAGCGCGTCGACCTGGCTGCGCAGTGCCTTGATGCCCTCTTCTGCCGTGTCGTTGCGAATGCGGCCTTCAAAGGCGAACGGCCTTGTGACGACCCCGATCGTCAGCGCGCCTGCCCCCTTGGCCAGCTCGGCGACGATGGACGCGGAGCCGGTGCCGGTTCCGCCGCCCATGCCGCACGTCACGAAGACCAGGTCCGATTCCTGGACCACAGCCGTCAGCTCTGTTCGGCTTTCGTCCGCGGCGTCGCGGCCGCGCGTCCAGTCCCCGCCGGCGCCGAGCCCGCGCGTGACCTTGCTGCCCATCTGGACCTTGATGTCGGCCTGGCAGCGCTCGAGGGCCTGCTTGTCGGTGTTGACTGCGATGAACTGGACCTTGAGCGCTTTCGAGATCATGCGATTGACGGCGTTTCCTCCGCCGCCGCCACAGCCGACGACCTTGATCCGCGCCCGCCCTTCGTGCAGTTCGCTTTCTTTCATGACGATGAGGTGATCCTCCTTGGATTGTCTTCTGGCGATGGCGAGCTCCAACTGGTTTCTGGTCTGTTCTCTAGAAAAAATCGCGCAGCCACCTCACAGTTTTTTGATACGTCGACCCCAGCGTCACCTGCTGGCGGCCGTTGGAGTAGGCGCGGGCTTGCGCGCGCGAGCCCCACTTCACCAGCCCGACGGAAACGGCAAATGAAGGCCCCTGTGCCTTGTCCGCCAGCCCGGTCACGCCGACGGGCTGGCCGAGGCGAACCGAGGTGTTGAACACCGCCTGCGCAGCGTCGATGGTGCCCATCAGGCGCGAGCCGCCACCTGTAACCACGACTCCTGCGGGAAGCAGACCGTCGAAACCGCTCTTGCGGACCTCCTCACGGGCCATCTGAAAGATCTCGATCATCCGCGGGCCGATGATCTCGGCCAGGAATCGCCGGGGCAGGGCGTTGATGCGGTCGCCGCCCACCTGCCGGACCTCGACCTTCTCTCCGTGGTCGATGACCTCTGGGAGCGTGTGCCCGTAGTTGAGCTTGAGGTTCTCGGCCTCGTCCAGGGTTGTCCGCAGGCCGATCGCGATGTCGCTGGTGACGTGGTTGCCGCCGACCGGCAGCACGGCGAGGTGGCGTGTGGAGCCGTCGTTGTAGACGACCACCGCGGTGGTGCCTGCGCCGATGTCGACGACGCACACGCCGAGCTCCAGCTCCTGCGCCGTGAGCACTCCTTCGCCAGCGGCCAGGCCTGAGCAGACGACGTCTTCGATGTCGAACCCGGCGCCGTGCACGCACTTGATCACGTTCTGGACCGCTGTCTGCGCGCCGGTGATGATGTTGGTCTCCACCTCAAGGCGGTGTCCGGTCATGCCGATGGCGTCGCGAACGCCGTCCTGGCCGTCCACCGTGTACGCGCGCGGGATGACGTGGATGACCTGGCGATCGGAGGCGACGCTGATGGCGCGCGAGGCCTCGACCACGCGCTGGATGTCGTCATCGCCGATCTCGTGGTCGGGCCGCGCGACCGCGACCACGCCGGTCGAGTTCTGTGACCAGAGGTGCGTGCCCGCGAGCGACACCACCACTGATTCAATGCGTTGACCGGCCATGCGCTCGGCGGCGACGGCCGCCGCCTGGATGGACGCGATCGTCTTCTCGAGGTTGACGACCACGCCCTTGCGCACGCCGTCGGAGGGGCTCTCGCCCACGCCGATGATGCTCACTGGCGTGCCGGGGTCGTCAGACTCGGCGATCACGACACTGACCCGGCTGGTGCCTAGGTCGAGACCGACGGTTTTCTTCCGCCGTGACAAAACGGGTGCTGCGATGCCTCCTGGAACGTATGGATGGTGCTGGCGGGTTGGCGAGGATTATATCGGCTTCCGGGCGGTGTGCGGGCCAGATTTTGTGGGTGGTCGTGAGAGTGGGGCTAGCACTTGTGCCTGGACTTGATAGCCAGGCTTACAAATTTGGCCACCCTATGGCTTGTGGGTTACCTACGCAAGCGTACCGATCGTCTCTTGTCATTCCGCACGTTGGCGCCAAAAGCGCGTTTTCGGGCAGGTTGAATTCCGCACATTTGGCGCCAAAGAGGCTGAATCCGGCCTGGTCGCCTTCAGAGGTAGTGCCTCCTGATCGCGCCCAGGTTGTTGAAGATCCGCACGCCGAAGGCGACGATGGCGGCCAGCGAGAGGTCGACGCCGAGCTTATCGCCGAAGTAGACGAGTCCGGCGGCGAGCGTCATGTTGGTCAGCAGGCCGCTGAAGAAGACCCGCGGCTCGAACGTGCCGGCGATGTAGGCCTTGAACGCTCCGAAGATCGAGTCGAGCGCAGCGAGGAGCGCGACGGCGGTGTAACGCGCGTAGGTGATGGGGATTGTGAGGGGCGACATCAGCCCGAGAAGGATCCCCAGGATGGCGAACAGGATCGCGACGACTATTACTTGCATGTGGGCAGCGGCGAAGGTGCGGGCTGCGGCCTCGATCCAGGCGACGGCGATGGAGTCGGTGGGATTCTCGACCTGTATCCCGCGGCCGGCTCAGCTGGATTCATGACGTTTACGTACAGGAGGTCCGGCGAGTTGTAGTTGACGTTGCCATGGCCGGCGATCGCCTTCAGCGCGGCGAGCTTGTCACGCAGGCTGGCGAACTCTTCAGGTGTGAGCACGCGGCCAAAGTAAACCCTCCAACCACGCTTTGAGACAAGGGTCAGATCTCCGCAGGAGTCGACGATGAAGCCGGCCACCTCCTGGCCGATGAGGGCGGGAAGCCCGCGCTGCATGTTGATGAGGGCCGTGAGCAGCAGCGGGTCGAGCGGCCTGTCCCCAACCCTGGGATCCGCGCCCGCCGGGCCCTGGACGTCGACGAGGCCGCCCGCCGACGTCGCAGGTCCGAGCACCACGGCCTGGTTGGAAAGGAGGTACAGGTGCGCGCTGCCGCCGGAGTGATACGCCGCCACCGGCTGCCACTCGCTGATCCGGATGACGACCGTCCCGTCGAGCTGCGGCTCGACCGACGCCGCTCGGACCCATGTCTGCCTGAGCAGCCGCTGTCGGTCGGTTTCACCGTCGACCGCAAGCACAGAGCCGCCGCCGCTCAGACCTGCGCCGGACATGACCTGGGCGCTGGTGAGGTGATGCGCGCCGTCCACCTGGACCGTTCGGATCGCCATCGCGGGTCCAAACCACAGCCATCCGAGCAGCGCGCATTCGGCGATGGCCGCCGCAGCAGCCGCGGCGCGGCGAGCCCAGTGCACGTCGGGCTCGCGCAGCGACTTCTCGGAGCGCGTCCAGAGCTGGCCCTTGAGCGGCTCTGTCTCCTCCGGCTCCGGCCTCCGGCGAATCCTGGGCAGAAGGGAGCGACGCCTGCGAAACCTCATTTGACTGGCGGCCCCACGCGATTGCGATGCTCGTGACGTCCAACTGCGTGATCGACGAGGCGCTGGCACAGCTCGTCGAACGGGATCCCGGCCGCGCGCGCCGCGTCCGGCAGCAGCGAGAGCTCGGTCAACCCCGGCACGGTGTTGACCTCCAGCAGCCAGGGTGTGCCTTCGGCATCGACGATGACGTCGACCCGGCCCATGCCGGAGCACCCGAGCAGCGTGAAGGCGCGGCCGGCGGCATCCGAGGCAGCGCCGCGTGCCGCCTCTGGTATCCGGGCCGGGATGATGTGGTGCGACTTGCCAGGACTGTATTTGGCGTCGTAGTCGTAAACAGGGTTGTCGCTGACGATCTCCAGCGTGGGCAGGACCTGCAGGTCGGGCGTGGCAAGGATGCCAAGCGTGACCTCGGTGCCGACCGCGAAACGCTGGATAAGAACACGCCGGTCGTACCGAGCGGCAAGGACCAGCCCGCTGGCCACATCGTCGGCGTCGTGAGCGATCGTGAGGCCGATCGTCGAGCCCTCACGCACCGGCTTGACCACCAACGGCAGGCCGAAGCGTTGGACCATTCTGGCCACGACGTCGGCACTGACGCCCTCATTGACCTCGAGCTCCTCGAACTCGGGTACGTGCAGGCCGGCGCCCGCCATCACCGAGCTCGCGCGGGCCTTGTCCATGCACAGCGCGGAGGCGAGCACGCCAGACCCCGTGTAAGGAATGCCCAGCAGCTCGAGCATGCCCTGGACCGTGCCGTCCTCGCCCAGCCGGCCGTGCAGTGCGTTGAAGACGCAGTCGAAGCCGCCGTCGCGCAGCACGTCCCACGTCTCGAGGTCGAGGTCGGTCCCGGTGACCTGATGGCCGCGGCCGGCAAGGGCCTTCTCGACCTGCGCGCCCGAGCGCTGTGACACCTCACGCTCCGCAGAGCGCCCACCGCGGAGCACGGCGATCCTCATGTCCTGCCCTTCCACCTACCGACGAACTCGACCTCGGGCTCGAGCTTGACGCCGAATCGCTCCACCACCTTTGCCTGCGCGTGCTGGATCAGCCGCGCGACATCGGCTGCCCTGGCGCCGCCCTCGTTGACAATGAAGTTGCCGTGCAGCTCGGAGATGACCGCCGCGCCCTGCCGCGCGCCCTTCAGTCCGGCGGCCTGGATCAAGCGACCGGATGAGTCACCAGCCGGGTTCTTGAACACGCTGCCGCAGTTCTTGGTCTTGATCGGTTGCGTCTCATTGCGCTCGCGCGTGAGCTTGGCCATCATCCGTTTGGCCTCCTCCCCATCCCCTCGCTGGAGCCGCACCGTGGCTTCGATGACGAGCGAGCCATGCAGCGCGCCGTCGCGCAGCGCCGAGGTCCGGTATCCGAGCTGAAGATCGGCGGGGGTCCATGTCATGCGCCCCGCGCCCGGCTGGAAGCCGCACGCCTCCACCAGCACATCGCGCAGCTCCTTGCCCCAGCAGCCCGCGTTCTGGTAAACCGCGCCCCCAACGGTTCCAGGCACGCCGATGGCGAACTCGAATCCCCGCAGCCCGGCATCGGCGGCGATCCTCGCGAGCCGCATCATCTTCAGGCCTGCGCCTGCGCGCAGGCGCGTCCCTTCGACGTGATGGTCGCGATTCACGACGCGCACAACGAGGCCTTCGACACCGGCGTCGGCGATGAGAAGGTTGGTCCCCGCCCCCAGCAGCAGATAAGGAATGCCACGCTCCCGGCAGCCCTCCAGCGTCCTTTCGATCATCTCTGGCCGCGCCATCTCGGCGAAGAAGTCCGCCGGACCGCCGATGCCGAAGGACGTTCGCGTCGCGAGGGGCTCTTGCTCGCTCACCCCGTTGAGCGCCCGCAGCCAGGCGAGGTTAGACGCGCTGCGCCAGCTCATCGCCCAGCTTGCGGATGTCGCCTGCACCCATCAGCAGCAAGATGTCGTCAGGGCCGGCCAATCCCTCGAGCGCCTCGCGGGCGTTCTGGAACGAGCCGACATAGGTGCCGTTCGGGATCATGTCGGCCAGGTCCTGGGCCTTGATCCCTGTGGGGTTGTCCTCGCCCGCGCTGTACACGTCGAGAAGCAACACCCTGTCCGCGCCCACGAAGGAACGCGAGAAGTCATGGATCAGCGCAGCCAGCCGCGAGAAGCGGTGCGGCTGGAAGACGACGATCAAGCGACGGTGCCTGAGCTCGCGCGCCGCCTGGAGCGTCGCCTTCACCTTGGTCGGGTGATGCGCATAGTCGTCGTAGACGGTCGCGCCCTGGAAGATGCCGAGGAACTCGAGGCGGCGGCGGGCACCGGGAAACCGTTCGAGCGCACCCGTCACGTCGGCGATGCTCACGCCGATCTCCAATGCCATCGCCGCGGCACCGGTGGCGTTCTGTACGTTGTGCCGGCCTGGCTGCCGCAGGTTGATGCGCCCCAGCTCGCGCCCCTGATGGTGGATGCCGAACGGGCGGCGGTCGTCGCAGCGGTAGTCTGCGTTCAGGTTGAAGCCGTACGTAACGCGGCGTGCAGGAGTCTGGAGAGAGTGCGCCCGCTCGTCGTCCGCGCACAGCACCGCGAGCCCATCGGCCGGCAGCTGCGCGACGAACTGCGCAAAAAGCGAGTGCACCTGCTCGACATCTTTGAAGTGATCGGGATGATCGAACTCGATGTTGGTGACGATCGCGCGCCTGGGGTGATGCAGCACGAGGCTGCCATCGGATTCATCGACCTCCGCGACCAGCACCTTCGACCGCCCGATCCGAGTCGAAGACCCGTCGCCCACCAGCACCGTCGGGTCGAGGCCGGCCTCGGTCAGGATGTGGCCGGTCATGTGAGTGACCGTGGTCTTCCCGGCGCTTCCCGCAACCGCGATCGAGTCCGAGCCTGCGATCAGCTCCGCCAGCATCTCCGCTCGGCTGACCACCTTCACGCCCATCGCTCGCGCAGCGTCCAGCTCCTCGGCTGACTTGACGGCGCCGCTGTAGACAAGGAGGTCCTGGAACAGGACGTGCTCGGGATCGTGGCCAATCTCGATCCGAACGCCCGCATCCTCGAGCTCCGCGGTCGTGTCCGACTCCTTGACGTCGCAGCCACTCACGTCGTCGCCGCGCGCGAGGAAGACGCGCGCCAGGGCGGAGACGCCCGCCCCGCCGATGCCCATGAGGTGGACCTTCATCTCGCAACCTCGTGAAGCACCGCCAGCACGCGTTGGGCGGCGTCGCGGCGGCCGGCGGCGGACGAAGCCTTTGCCATCGCTCGCAGCCGTTCAGGTGTCAGGCCGTCGAGGGTGGACACGAGCGTCGGCGAGGTCAGCTCGTTGTCTTTGATGCAAACGGCGGCGCCCGCGCTCACCATCGCCTCGGCGTTCTCCTCCTGGTGACCGCCGCCGAACGTGCCCGGCACCAAAACCATCGGCAGTCCCACGGCGCTGATCTCGGCGATCGTCCCCACCCCGGCCCGGCTCACGACCAGGTCGGCCTTCGCCATCAGGCCGGACATGTCATCGGTGAATGCAAGGCCGCGATAGCCCGAGCGCGCGTGCTCCGCGATGCCTGCCGTTCCCTGGCGGCCCGCCACGTGAACGACCTCCTCGAAACGGGCGCGGAGCTCATCGAGCGCTCCCCACACGGCATGGTTCAAGCGGCGGGCCCCTTGGCTGCCGCCGGTGATCAGCAGCTTTCGCGGTGGCATCGCCGGAGTGCGCGGATCGAAGCCGTCGCGTAACGGAACACCGGTCTGAACGATGCGCCGCGCCCGGATGCGTTTCTCCGTCCCCGGCAGCGTCGTGCAGACGGCGGCTGCGCCGCTTGCGAAAAAGCGCGTTGCGAGCCCGGGCCGCACGTCCTTCTCATGCAGGACGTAGGGGATGCCCCGCATGCGCGCGGCCGCCACCGCCGGCGCCATCACGTAGCCGCCCATGCCGAGCACGACGTCGGGGCGAAAGCGGTCGACAACGCGCATACCCGCGCGCAGCGCCGCCGGCACGATGACCGGTAGGGCGAGGTTCTTCCACATCGCATCGCGGTCGAGCCCACGCACGTTGATGGTTTCGAGCTCGAACCCGGCGGCCGGAACCAGCCGCTCCTCGGGGCCTCCTGAGCGCCCGACCAGCAGCAGTGCACCGTCAGGGGCCTCAGCGCGAAACGCCCGCGCGACTGCGAGCGCCGGATACAGGTGCCCGCCGGTCCCGCCGCCAGCTATCAAAAGCCTCATCTTTTCTCCGCTTGTCTCCGAGCCCTGAGCCCGAGCCATATCGAGCGATGCTGAGCAGCACGCCCACGGCCGCCAGTGTCGTCGCAATCGCGGTGCCGCCGTAACTGAAGAAGGGCAGCGGCACGCCGGTGATGGGCAGGGTGTTGGTCACGGTTGCCATGTTCATGAGCGCCTCGAATGCGATCCACGTCGTGATCCCGGTCGCCAGGCAGACGCCGAAACGGTCAGGAGCGCGAAGCGCAGCCAGGTAGCCGCGAATGGCGAAGAACAGGAAACCGATCATCACCAGCGTCGTGCCGAGCAGCCCCGTCTCCTCGCCGACGATCGCGAAGATGAAGTCGGTGTGCGCCTCGGGCAGCCAGCCGAACTTCTCTACCGAGTGGCCGATCCCGACGCCAAAGAACCAGCCTGAGGCGAGGCTGTACAGCGCTTGGGTGGACTGAAAGCCGGCCCCCAGCGGGTCGGCGAAGGGACTCTTGAAAGTCGTAAGGCGGCTGAATCGGTAAGGCTCGAGCAGCGTCGCGGCGAGAAAGGCGAGGGCGAGACCGGCGACGAGCAAGACCATGTGCCGGAAACGGCCCCCGCCGGCCCAATACGCGCTGAGGAAGATGCCGACGACGACGATCGAGGTGCCGAGGTCCTTCTCGAGCATCAGCAGCACGAGCACGCCGGCAAGCATCGCGGCGTAAGGCACGAGGGCGCGGTTGAAGTCACCCATGTACGCCGCGTTCCTGTCCACCCAGTGGGCGGCGAAGACCGCGAACGCGAGCTTGCCGAGCTCGGACGGCTGGAACGTGCCCAGCGGCCCGGCGTCGAACCAACGGCGGGCGCCGTTGACCGTGACGCCAAGGTGCGGCACGAGGACCAGGATCATCAGCAGGATCACTCCCACCGCGCCCGCCGGAGCAAGCGGCCGCAACCGGCGGTAATCGATCCTGCTGAGCAGGAAGAGCGCGACAAAACCGATCAGGATCCAGATCGCCTGGCGCTCCGCGTAATAGAAGGCCGACTGATGCTGCGTGTAGGCGAAGGCCGCGCTCGCGCTGGTCACCATCACCAGCCCGCCTCCGCACAGCAGCACGGTCGTCAGCAGGAGCAGGCGGTCCGGCTGGCGTCGCTTGACCGCAACGCTCACGCGCCGAACCTCTCGTGCACGAGCGCCTTGAACTGCCGCCCGCGGTCCTCGTAGTCCTTGAACATGTCGAAGCTCTTGTAGGCGGGACTGAGCAGGACGACGCCGCCGGGCCGCGCCAGGCCGGCCGCGAGGTCGACAGCGTCCTTGAGGCTGGCGGCCCTGACCACCTTGGGGTGCGCGCGCAGCTTATCGGCGAGGATGTCTGCCGACGCCCCGATCAACACCACGGCGTCGACATGCGCGATGACATCCGCCACCCACGGCCCCAGCTCGAACCCGCTTCCATAACCGCCCGCCATGAGGACCAGATGCGTGTCCGGAAATGCGCGGAGGGCGACCCGGCCGGCGTCCGGGTTGGTCGCCTTCGAGTCGTTGTACCAGCGGACGCCTTCCCACTCTCCAACGAGCTCGAGGCGGTGCTCGACGCCCTTGAACGAACGAATCGCATCGCCGATCACATCGTCGGACAGGCCGGCGATCCGGCCGACCGCCGCAGCCGCCAGTGCGTTCTCGAGATTGTGGCGGCCGGGAAGCGGCATCGGTGGAGCCGGTTGGTGCCGATCGAACCAGACGACATTTGCGCTCGTGCGACTGGCAAGGCCGCGGACAATTTCGTCGCGCCCGTTGAGGACGGCGTAGTCGTCGGCGCCCGCGAACTCGATGGCGCGAGCTTTGAGGTCCACGTATCGCTCGAAGCTGCGGTGGCGGTCAAGGTGATCGGGGGTGACGTTGAGGATCACACCCACATGCAGGCGCGGCCGCTCGACTGACTCGAGCTGGAAGCTCGACAGCTCGAGCACCACCCAGTGTTGCGCGGTGACCTCATCGAGCCGGTCGAGCACAGTGTCACCGATGTTGCCGCCGACGAGCACGGGCCGGTCGCCGGCGGCGAGGACAGTCCCCGTCAGTGCGGTGGTGGTCGTCTTCCCGTTGGTGCCGGTGATGCCGACCACCGTCCCCTGGCACAGGCGCAGAAAGAGATCGATCTCGCTCGACACCCTGATGCCGAGCGCGCGGGCGCGGTTGAGCAGGTCCGAGTCCCAAGCTACGCCGGGACTTGCGTAGACGACGTCCACGCCGGTCAGCACGCTGTCGTCGTAGCCGCCGAGCTTGAGATCGACGCCGACAGGAAGCCTGGTGATCTCGTGCTCGAGCTCGGGCCCCGTCTTTCTGTCAACCACGCGCACTCGTTCGCCCCAGGCGACAAGGTGGCTTGCCAGCGCCACGCCGCTGCGCGCGGCGCCCACCACCAGGGCCGTCACGTGACCAGCCGCGCCACCCCGGCAGCAGCCAGCGCTGAGAGGAGCCCCACGCCCCAGAAGGAGAGCGCGATGCGGTTCTCAGACCAACCCTCGTGGTGGAACGTGTAGTGGATCGGGGCCATCTTGAAAACTCGGCGTCCGCCGCTGGCTTTGAAGTAAGCCACCTGAATGATGACAGACAGCGTCTCGAGCACAAACACGAGAGCCAGCAGCGGCAGCAGCACGACGAGTCCCTGCTGCACGGCCATCGCGGCGAGCGCGTAGCCGATCGCGAGCGAGCCTGTATCGCCCATGAAGATCCGGGCGGGATGCCGGTTGAAGACGAGAAAACCGACGAGCGCACCGCTCAATGTCATCGCGACCGCCTTCTCGCCCGCCGGCGCACCTGGGAGCAGCATCACCATCGCCGCAAGGGCAAGCGCCGAAAGGCCGCTCGCGAGCCCGTCCATGCCGTCGGTGATGTTGACGGCGTTGGCCGTGCCCACGATCGCGATCACCGCCAGCGGAAAGATCAGCCACGGCCAGGACGGGAGGAACAGCTGGTGAGATCCACCCTCCGCGAGCGCGATCGCCGCCACCGGCAGCGCGAGCGCCACCTGGATGGGCAGCTTGAGACGCGCCGGTATGCCCAGCGCCCCGACCTTCAGCTTGCTGCGGTCGTCCGCGAAGCCGAGCAGGCCGCCGGCGATCAAGCCGCTGATGGCGGCGAGCGCGCCAGGATGGCCCGCGATCGTCGCGAGCAGCCCGCCGATGATTCCCAGCGCCGCGAAGAGGATGCCTCCAGCGGTTGGTGTGCCGGCCTTCTTCTGGTGGCTCTCGGGCAGCTCCGACTGGATCACCTGTCCGGCCTTGAATCGCATCAGCGTCCGGATCATCAGCGGGTAGAGCGCGAGCGCAAGCACGAGCGCGACCACGAAAGTCCCGGCGGACCAGATCACCTGGTCAGCTCCTTGACCACCTCGTCGAGGTGGGCGCCGTGTGATGCCTTGACCAGCACGACATCGCCTCGACGTGCAGTGTTCTTGACCCAGACCACAGCCGACTCTCGATCTGCCACGAGGTGCGCATCCGCCTCTGCGGCGAGGATGCGCCCCCCATCGCTGTCGAGCACAGCGATGGCGTCGAACACCTGCGCCGCCCTGCGACCCACCTGGCGGTGCGACTCCTCGGACAGCGCACCCAGCTCGCGCATCTGGCCGAGAACCGCCAGCAGCTTTCCGGCGCGGGGTCGCTCCGCCAGCACCTCAAAGGCCGCCAACATTGACTCGGGGCTGGCGTTGTATGCGTCGTCGATGATCACGACGCCGTTCGAGGTCTTGAGCTCGTACAGGCGGCCCTCGACTGTCACGTGCTCAAGCGCCTTCGCGCCGTCCTGGATCGCGACGCCGGCGAACTCACAGGCGGCCAGGGCGGCGAGCGCATTCATCGCCTGGTGGCGGCCGACGAGCCTGAGCCGCACCTCCACGCCGCGAAGGGAGAAAGCAGAGCCACCTTCCGGCAGGCGGCGATAGTCCTCGGCCTGGTAGTCGGCCCATCCGAAACCGAAGCTGGACACCCTGGCCGTCGACATCTCTCTCAGCAGCGCATAGAGGCCGTCGTCGGCGTTCAGCACCGCGAGCCCGTCTCCGGGCAGGCCTGCCACGAGCTCGCCCTTGGCCCGCGCGAGGTCTTCCTGCGTCTCGAAAAACTCCATGTGCACGCTGCCTACGTTTGTGATGATCCCGACCGACGGCCGTGCGAGCGCCACCAGCCTGCTGATGTCGCCGGCGCGCTGCATTCCCATCTCGAGGACCAGGGCGGTGTGCTCTTTTTCGAGGCCGAGCATCGTCAGCGGCACGCCCGTCTCGGTGTTGAGGTTGCCCCGCGAGCTCAGCACGCTGTGATGCTCGGCAAGGACGGCAGCCACCATCTCCTTGGTCGAGGTCTTGCCGTTGCTGCCCGTGACCGCGATCACGAGCGGCTTGATCCGACCGGCGACATGGCGCGCTAGCGAATACAGCGCATCCCATGTGTTCGGAACAACGATCTCCACCACGCCGTGCGGCAGCTGAGTGCGTCGCTGCACAACCAGCGCGGCGGCTCCACGTTCGATCGCGTCCGCGACGAAGCGGTGGCCGTCGGTTTCCGCTCCTCGCAGCGCGAAGAACACGCCTCCCCCCACAACCTCACGAGAATCGGTGTGGTAGCTCGTGAACGTGTTGCCCACCTGGGTGCCGCCGAGCTCGCCGCCGCCGGTCGCCTCGAGGATCTCGAGGAGCGTTAGTTGCATGTTCTAAGCATGTAACGAGGCGCGCTCCGCGCGCGGTACTCCCCTTTAGTGGCTGGGTGTGATCCGCCAGGTGACAACCATCGTCTGGGCGATCGATTTCCAGACGGGCGCCGCTGTGAAGTAGCCGTCGTTGAGCGTCCAGTCGTTCTCGCTGCCCGGCACATGGGGCTTGCGGATCACCACGAGCATCGTGAAACGCGGGTGCTTTGCGGGCAGAAATCCGACGAACGACGCCCACACGTCCAGCGTGTACTTCCCGTTGACCGGAATCTGTGAGGTGCCGGTCTTCCCGGCCTGGTCGAGCTCGAAGCCCTTCACGCGCGACGACCAGCCGGAACCGTGCTGCACGACCGCCTTCATCATCTCTGTCATCTTCTGCGCCGTCGCCGCCGTGATGACCTGACGCTGGGGCTGCAGCTCGAGCGGATTGAGGTGGGTCCCGACGCGCTCGACGACGTGCGGCGGCGCGTATTTGCCGCCGTTGGCGACCACATTGACCGCAGCCAGCATCTGCACCATGTTGACCCCGATGCCCTGACCGAACGATGCGGTCGCGTACTGGCTGTCGCTCATCTGGCTCTGCCCGGGCAGCGGCACCGTCGTCTCTCCGGCCACGTCGATGCCGCTGAGTTTCGTGAGGCCGAATCCGACTAAGTACTTGTAGCAGTTGGCATGGCCTTCGGCGAGCATCGCTTTCATCGCCCCCACGTTCAGCGAATGCTCGAGGACGTAGGTGTAGGTCACGTTGCCGTGGTTCCGGCGGTCCCAGTCGTAGATCCAGAAGCCGCCGACCTTCAACACACCTGGATCGTTGATGACCGTGTCAGGGGTGATGGCGCCGGAGTTGATCGCGCCCGACAGCGTGACCACCTTCATCACCGACCCAGGCTCGTACAGGTAGCTGGAGACGTTGTCCTTGAAGAGCGCGGGGTCGGTGCGCGTGAAGTTGTTGGCGTTGTAGCTCGGGTAGTCGGCCCACGCGATGATGCCGCCTGTGGTGGGATCCATGATCAGCACGCTTCCGCTCTCGGCGCGAGCTTTCTTGACTCCATCGGCGAGCGCCTGCTCAGCCGCGTACTGAATGTTCGCGTCGAGCGAGAGCACCAGGTCTGAGCCGTTGACCGGATCCTGGTGCGTGTGCGAGCCGAGGATGATCTCGCGGTTGGCGAGGTCGCGGTAGCTCGAGATGTACCCAGGCGTGCCTGCAAGGGCTTTCTGGTAATAGGCCTCAACTCCGTACTGCCCGTCGCCGTTGTAGTTCACGAACCCAAGCAGGTTGGCGGCGAGGGTGGAACCAGGCGCGATACCAGGCAGGTACGAGCGCTGCGTTTCGTCCTCGAGCCCGACACCCGGAAGCTTCAGGGCTCGCAGGTGGTCCGCCTTCTCTTTGGCGAAGCGGCGCGCGATGTATGCGAATTTCGCCCCGGTCTCGAGCGTCGCCATGACCTTTGAGCGGTCGACTCCCAGGACCGAGGACAGCCCGTCGGCGACGCGCGCGCGGGCACCCATGGGAACCTGGTCGGGGGCCACGAAGGCCGAGTAGACCGTGGTGTTGACGACGAGCTGCGTCATGTTGCGGTCGAAGATCGCGCCCCTCACCGCCGGCAGCTCGACCACCTCGCGGTACTGCGCCTGCGCCTGCTGGGCGAGCTGGCCGTGGCGGACCACCTGCCAGTAAGCGAGGCGCGCCCACACTGCTCCGGCGAGCAGGGCCGCGAGCAGGAGCATCGCCAGGATGCGCAGCCGCGCGCCGACGACGTGCTCGACTCGCGGGGCCTTGAATCGAGCAGCCCCGCCCGCCACTCCCTTAGTGGCCTGCCGCGAGCACGTCGCGGGTGCCGCCCACCCGGTTCAGGACCGCGGCCAGGGCGCGCTCCCACAGAGGGGTCTCGTCGGCGGCGACGGCTCCCGCGGGCGCCTGCAGGTCGATGGCCACTGGCTGCGCCTGGACGAAGCCGTTGGGCGTCGACCGCTGCATGCCGCTGTGCGCTGCCTGCTGCTGAACCTGCGCCGGCGCGTGGAGGGTAACCTCCTGGTAGCGAAGCTGGTCCTGCTCGGCGATCAGCTGGCGCTGCTGGTCTTGCAGCCTTGTGATGTCATACGAGGCCTGGGTCACCTGCGCAGCCAGCGCCAGGTAGAAGAGGATGCAGATGAACGCCGCCCCGGCGCCCAGGTAGGCGTGCCCGAAAGCGTTCAGCCGCAGGCGCTCCGCGGCGACCGCGCCTGCCACCTGCACGAAGCCGCGCGTGCGCCGTCGCCGGCGTGCCGGGGCGTGCGGGGCGCCGGCCATGGTCAGGCGGCGCCGGGTGAGTATTCGGGTCGATGTCAAGACGTGTGCCTCATGTGTTGCTGGGATAGAACGGGGCTGGGTTACTGTTGGCTCCCCTCCGGCCTGCGCCCTTCGGGCGGAGGCCACCTCCCCACATGGTGGGGAGGGTTCGCGCCCCTCTGGCCCGCGCCCTTCGGGCGAGGCCCACCTCCCCACCCGGTGGGGAGGTGAATGGTGCCTGGCGGCCGGCGGGGTGACCGGACGCCAGGACTTGGGGTGGGAGGGATGGAGTCAGATCTTTTCCGCCACTCGCAGCCGCGCCGATCTGGCGCGGGGGTTTGCGTCCACCTCCGCCTCGGATGGACGGACGGGACGGCGGGTGACGATACGGAGGGTTGCCCGGTGGCCGCAGGTGCAGACTGGCTGCTGGGGTGGGCAGATACAGTCTTTGGACTCGACGTTGAAGAATGACTTCACCAAGCGGTCTTCCAGTGAATGGAAGCTGATCGTCGCCATACGGCCACCGGGTTTAAGAATCCCAAGAGCTGCTTTCAGGCCTGCTTCGATCTCGTTGAGCTCATCGTTGACTGCGATCCGGATGCCTTGAAACGTCCTGGTCGCAACGTTGATGTCCCGAGGCCACGCCTTGCGAGGGATGGCAGCCTCAACGGCTGAGGCCAGCTCGCGTGCGGTGCCCAGCGGCCGCCGCGCCACGATGAACTGCGCGATGCGCCGTGCCCAGCGTTCCTCACCGTAGTCGCGGAGGATGCGCTCGAGCTCTTTGACGTCGTAGCCGTTGACGATCTTCGCGGCGTCGAGACTCGAGCCGGGGTCCATGCGCATGTCCAGCGGCCCCTCCCCGCGGAAGCTGAAACCGCGATCGGGGGCGTCGAGCTGGACGCTGGAAAGACCGAAGTCGAAGAGGATGAGGTCAGCGCCATCGAAGCCGGCATGCTGAGCCAGCTCGTCCACGTCGCTGAAGCGACCATGGACGATGACCGCCGCGGTCCCGAACTTTTCGAGTGCGGCGCGGGCGGCGGCGACAGCGGCGGGATCGCGGTCGATCCCGAGCAGCCGGCCGCCAGGCGTGATCCTCTCCAGGATCTGGCGGGCGTGGCCCGCCTGCCCCACGGTGCAGTCGATCGCGACCGCCCCTGGTTGGGGCTTGAGCAGCTCTATTACCTCTTGTGAAAGTGCGGGTTGGTGACCGATCAGCGTCCTGAGATCACCCTGTCAGCGAATTCTGTGAAGCGACCTTGCGCGTCGGCGCTGTAGTTGTCCCATCGGGCCTCGGGCCAGATTTCCACTCGCGAACCCATGCCGATCACGACTGCGGTCGATGGAGTCTCGATTCCAGTCAGCCGGCGCTGTTCCATCCCCAGCGTGATCCGGCCCTGGCCGTCGGGCTCGAACGCCTCCGACATCGGATACAGCGTCCGCGCCAGGGCCCGCTGGTCTGGCCCGGGCAGCGGGCTGCGCAGCTCCTGGGCCAGCGCGTCCCACAGGTCCGGCGGATAGATCGCCAGAGCGCTGTCCTGGCTCACTGACACGTAGCTCCCCTCCGGCAGCTGCTTGCGAAATGCCGCCGGGATGGCGAGCCTTCCTTTGTCGTCCACTCGGACCCGATGGGCTCCCGTGAACACTCATTGGGCCCAGAACTTGCGAAGGGCTCGCTGCTGGCGGGCGCAGAGCGAGCAGCCGCAGCCGTGGAGCTCCAGCGGCAGGGCATTGCCGAGCTTGTCGAAACGATGGCTGACAGGCGCCGCGCGCATCCAGAGCTCTCTATCGATCCGGGTCAGCATCGACGTCTGGATGACGCTGGTTCGTGGGCGGCCCATCGGGAGCATTCAGCAGGTCCTCGCCGGCCGAGGCGGGCTCGTCGGCCGGTTCGGTCGGGTCGGCGCCATCGCGGCTGCGGGGAGAAGTGGCGTAGAGGAGGTGTATGGCGTGCCGTACTTGGACGTAGGGTGCGACGTATATTTCCATGTAGCTGGGTTCACCACTTCTCCCCACTGATCACCGCGATTCGCCGCGAACCTTAACAACGGGGATCAGGCCTGTCAATACCTTTACCACAAGATGTAGGGCACCCTACCGGGCAGAGTCAGGAGCGGCTACAAAATGTAGCGGCTCACTCCAGACGACCCACTAGTGGCAGTGGTCAAACCTGACAGTGTCGAACATCAGTTTGTACCGCGTAGGTTTGGTTGCCTAGCCGCTCCGCTTGAGCAGCCCCAGCCGCTTGGCCCGATTTTCCGCCCAGCCGAACACCAGGATGCTCGCCGGGATGAGCAGAGCACCGATGGCCAGCAGGATGCCGATCGTGGGCGCAAGCTCACTGACGGTGGCGCCGTCGAGCAGGCTGCGCCGGATGCCGTCGAGCGCATACGTCAGGGGCGAGGCCGCGCCTGCGACCTGCATTGGACCGGGGAGGACCGAAAGAGGGTAGTAGACCCCAGACACCAACAGCAGGAAGCCCTGGATGGCGATGGACATCTGCTCGCCTTTTTGGGGTGAGAGCAGGGGCAGCACCGAGGTGAGGATGCTCAATCCGATGAGGGGCACAGTCGAAGCAGCCAGGACCACCAGCGCCGCCAGGATGTTCGCGTGAGAGAAGTCAAGCGAGAACAGGGCCGTCGCCACGAGCAGCACGACGAAGGTGCGGGCAAGACCGTAGCCGATGGCGAACAGGCAGATCCCGAAGAGATGGGTCACTCGCCGGACCGGCGCCATGAACGTGTACTCGATTGTTCCCTCCCATCGCTCCCAGCTGATCGCGTACGCGGCTTCCATGAAGACCAGCGACAGGTAGCCCCAGAGCAGCGCGCCCAGGAGCAAGTAGAGCTGCGCCTTGTGTAGGTCGAATGACCCGCCGCCTTCGACGCCGAGGGCACCGAGACCAGATGCGAGGTAGCCGATGGAAAGCACGCTGACCAGGCTGTAGAACAACCAGACCAGCTCCCACAGCCAGTAGCGCTTGACGACGTGCATCTGCCGTTCGGCAAACCCGAACAGAGCGTTGAGCTCCGTATGCCGGACGCTGACGCCCATCACTCGCCTCCTCCCTCTTCGCGCTCAAGGCGTTTGCCGGTGAGGTCCATGAAGACGTCCTCAAGCGTCGCGGTCGCCGCACCGCGGGAATGCAGCCGGCGCAACTCGTCGGGGCTACCGTCGGCGAGGACCCGGCCCTCGTCGATCATCAGGACTCGGTCGCACAGCGCCGCGGCCTCGTCCATGTCATGAGTGCACAGCAGGACGGTGACCTCACGCTCCCCTCGAAGCATCTGCAGCAGCGTCTGCACCTCTTTCTTGGAGCGAGGGTCGAGGCCGGTGGTCGGCTCGTCCATCAACAGCAGCGATGGCGCGGTGAGGAAGCTGCGTGCGATGGCCACCTTCTGCTGCTGGCCCCGCGACAGCTGCCGCATTGGCTGGTCGACGGTCTCGAGGGGAAGCCCAAGACGGTCGAGTATCTCCATCACCTTGTCGCGCGTGCCGCCGGACCCGTGCCCGTACAGGCGCGCCGCATAGAGCATGTTTTCCCAGGGACTCAGCTCCTTGAAAAACGCGGCCTCAACCGACACCCGGTTGATGTGACGGCGCACCGAAAGCGGTTCCGCGACCACGTCCCAACCGAACACGAGGGCTCGGCCGGAGTCGGGCGTGAGCAAGGTGCCGAGGATCCTGATCAGGGTCGACTTGCCGCTGCCGTTGGGCCCGAGGATGCCCGTGATGCCGCCGCACTCGATGACCAGGTCGAGCTCGTGGAGGGCGACCTTGTCCTTCCACCCTCGCCGCCACCAGGGCGCGCCCGGCTCGCGCTCTCGGCGCCGAAACGCTTTGGTGATTCCTTGCAGCTGTATCGCTGCCGTGCTCATCGGTTACTCACTCCTGACATTCATGGACAACAAAAAAGACCGCGCGGTGCTCGACTGACCGCACGGCCGTCCGGTGCTGCTGGTTAGAGAGTGGTTACCGGAACAGACTCAATGTGCAGTTTCGAGCAGGCACACTTCGCCCTCGAAAGCGAAGCTCCGCTCACTGCCGCACATCAAGTGACGCTCCTTGCAAGCATGGGCACACCCGAGTGGGTGTAGAACGCCACGTAGCGTAGTCCGCGCAGGGCCCGAAGTCAAGACGAGACGGCGCTGTCGACCTCGGAGAGCACGAAGGCGGTGACGAATGCCTCTTCGCGCCACCCTTCGTAGCGTCCCGACGGTCCGGCGTGGCCGGCGCCCATCTGGGTCTTCAACAGGATCGGACGATCGCCTCGGGCCATGGCCCGCAGCTTCGCCACCCATTTGGCGGGCTCCCAGTACGACACGCGAGGATCGTTCAGCCCGGCGGTCACGAGAAGAGCCGGGTAGTCGGCCGCCTTCACGTTGTCGTAGGGCGAATAGCCCTTCATGTAGTCGTAGAACTCTGGGTCGGCGGGGTTGCCCCACTCCTCGTACTCGTTGACGGTGAGCGGCAGCGACTCATCCAGCATGGTCGTCACGGCGTCGACGAACGGCACCTGGGCGACTGCGCATGCGAAGAGGTCGGGGCGTTCATTCAAAACCGCGCCGATGAGCAGGCCGCCCGCGCTCCGGCCGCGAATGGCGAGCCGGCGCGTGCTCGCATAGCCGGAGGCGATGAGCTGCTCGGCGCACGCGATGAAGTCGCGGAACGTGTTGGCCTTGTGCAGGAACTTGCCGTCCTCGTACCAGGTCCTCCCCATCTCGCCGCCGCCCCTGACATGCGCGATGGCATATACAAAGCCGCGGTCGAGCATGCTCAGGCGCGCGGGGTCGAACATCGGGTCGTTGGAGAGCTCGTAGGCGCCATAGCCGTACAGCAGCGCAGGGTTGGCGCCGGTTCGCTGCAGTCCCCGCTTGTAAACGAGCGAGATCGGCACGCGCACGCCGTCCTGCGCCGTCGCCCAGAGCCTCTCGGTCATGTAGTCGGCCCGGTCGTAACCTCCTCGGACCGGCTGCTCCTTGACCACAGTGCGCTGTCTGGTTCGCATGTCGTAATCGACGGCCGAAAAAGGGGCCGTCAGCGAGGTGTAGAAGAAGCGCATGACCGAGCTCGCGTAGTCGGGACTCGAGCCGGGGAATGCCGTGTAGGCGGCGTCCGGCTGATCGACGAGGTGGAGCTCTCCGGTGCGGGTGTCGAGCACCTCCAATCGCTGGAGGCCGTC
>DASXTG010000137.1:0-6213 GCA_036505515.1 Candidatus Dormiibacterota bacterium
GTCACGCATCGGTCGATGCGCTCCTAGCGCCACCACCCTTTCCTTGGCTCCGGCCGCCGATGCCGCGAATCTTGCTGCGGACCTCCGCGTCGAGCCACTGAGCCATCGTGGCCGAGGAAGGGCCGGTGAGAGACGACTCCCACCCGGCCCCTATCTCGGCCATCGTCGAAGACGCCGACAGCGGCACCATCCGCGGCGCCTTCGGGACGATCCGCGTCTCGGACCAGGCCCCTCGCCGCACCTGGCGGCGCCGGCTGCTGACCCTGGCCGCGATCATCGGGCCGGGTCTGATCGTCATGGTCGGCGACAACGACGCAGGCGGCGTCGCCACGTACGCGCAGGCCGGCCAGGACTTCGGCTACTCGCTCCTTTGGACGCTCGTGCTGCTGGTGCCGGTCCTGATCGTCAACCAGGAGATGGTGGTGCGCCTCGGGGCTGTCACCGGCGTCGGCCACGCAAGGCTCATCACCGAGCGTTTCGGCCGTCCCTGGGGCTGGTATTCGGTCGCCGGCCTGTTCCTTCTGAGCTTCCTCACCATCAGCACCGAGTTCATGGGCGTGACGCTGGCGGCTGAGTATTTCGGCTTCAACCGCTACCTCGTCGTGCCGCTGGCGGCCCTGATGCTGGTGGCCATCACCGTGACCGGCAACTTCCGGCTTTGGGAGCGGGCGATGTTCGTTTTCGTAATCGCGAGCTTGCTCGTCCTGCCGCTGGTCGTGCTGAGCCATGCCGATCCAGGCGCCGCGCTGCACGGCCTGCTCGTGCCCGGGGTGGATGGTGGCTTCACCTCCAACGCCAGCCTGCTCATCGTCGCGATCGTCGGCACCACGGTCGCGCCGTGGCAGCTCTTCTTTCAGCAGTCGAACGTGATCGACAAGCGAATCACGCCGCGCTGGCTCGACTACGAGAAGGCGGACACAGTGATCGGAGCCTGCGTCGTCGTCGTCGGCGCGGCGGCGATCATGATGGCGACCGCCTCGGCATTCTCGGGGACGCCCGACTTCGGGCACTTCACCGACGCGCTTGGCATCGCCAACGGACTGGACCGACACATCAGCCCCCTGGTGGGGACGATCTTCGCCCTGCTGCTCTTCGACGCTTCGATCGTCGGCGCATCGGCGGTCACGCTCGCAACGTCGTATGCGTTCGGCGACATCTTCGGCCTGCGCCACTCGCTCCACCGGGGCCTTGGCGAGGCCAAGCTGTTCTACGGGTCCTTCACCGCCATGGTGGCGGTGGCGGCGGCCATCGTGCTCATCCCTCACGCTCCCCTCGGCCTGATCACGACCGCGGTGCAGGCGCTGGCCGGCATCCTCCTGCCCAGCTCGACCGTTTTCCTCGTCCTTTTATGTAATGACCGCGCCGTTCTCGGCCCCTGGGTCAACAAGGCCTGGCTGAACATCGTGGCCACGTTCATCGTGGGGGCGCTGCTGCTTCTGTCCTTGATCCTCGTGATCTCGACGGTGATCCCGTCGATCGACGTCACGAAGGTGCTCCTGGTGCTCGGCCCGGTCACGCTGGCAGTCCTCATCGCGGCCGCGGTCCGGATCGCTTGGAGGTCGCGGAGCGCGATCCCCGAACCCGAGGTCTCGAGAATCGAACGCGAGAACTGGCGCATGCCGGCCCTGGCGCTGCTCGAGCGGCCGAAATTGTCGCCTGCGAAGACAGTCGCCATGGCCGCGCTCGGTGGCTACATCGGCTTGGCCGTGATCATGCTGGTGATCAAGGCGGTGCAGATCGCGATCGAGCTCCGCTGAACGACAATTGACAACGGCTGACCGCGCGTCCGACTAAACTTCTCGGCCGTGCCGCTCGGTGGTCAACCGGGTCGCCGAGCTCGAGCTTCACGCCGGCGCCTGAGTCTTTCTCGTTCCGCCGCCCTCGCTGGGTTAGCCGTCGTCCTATCGGCGTCTGCCGGCGCGTTCGCGTACTTCGTGCCCGCGGCCGCGACGGCCCTGGAGGTAACTGGCCAGACGGTGAGCGTGCCTTCTCCGTCGGCCTCGCCCACGCTGCTGTTCACGCCATCACCCAGCCCGTCGCCGCAGCAGACTGGGGCGTTCACGGTGCTGCTGCTCGGCTCCGACGACGACTCCAAGTTCTCCTCCGACCACGTTCTCACGCAGTCGATGATCCTGGTGCGCGTGGTTCCTTCGACCAAGCAGGTCACGATGCTGTCGATCCCTCGTGACCTCTACGTGCCTATTTCGACAGGCGGCATAGGCAAGATCGACGGCGCCTACTCATACGGCCGTGCCGCTGCGGCGATGGCAACCGTCTCCCAGAACTTCGGGGTCAAGATCAACGATTACGTCTGGATCGGCCTGCTCGGCCTGATTCACGTCATCGATGTGATCGGTGGCATCGATGTCGTGACGAGCAACCCCGTGCTTGATGACTACTACCCGCTCGACATCAACAGCAGCTATCCGTTCGACTACCAGCGGGTGGCGGTCCTGGCTGGGCCGCAGCACCTCGATGGCACCCACGCCCTGCAGTACGTGCGGTCGCGACACAACGACCTGCAGAGCGATTTCGGCCGCTCTCAGCGCCAGCAGCAGGTGCTGCTCGCGATCCGCCAGAAGGCAAAGCAGCTCTCACCTGAAGACATCCCTGACCTGGCGAAAGCGATCGGCGGCGAGGTGAAAACGAGCATCAGCCTGAGCCGTATGCCTCAGCTCGTGGCGCTGGCCGCCACGTTCGACGATCCGGATGCGATCCGCCAGATCGTCCTCCTGCCTCCATACACCCATGGCGGAGGGCCCGGCGGCAGCGTGCGGCCCAACTGGAGCCTGATCCTGCCCCTGGTGCACCAGTACTTCCCATGATCTCGAAGGTCCTGCTGGCGATCGGCCTGGCGGCGCTGATGGTCGTCACCGGCTTCAGCTCTTTCATCTACCTCGGCGCCCAGCATTCGAGGGCCGCCAAGCCGCCCGAGACGCCGACCCAGGCCACGCCTCGCGCCCAGGCTTTCACTCTGCCCGGCACGCTGTTCCTCGTCCAGTCCGGCGCGATCTACAGCCTGAGCGCCGGGAGATTCCACCAGCTGACCGCGGAGCAGGGCTGGACGCAGCCGTCGATCTTCCCAGACGGCAGCAAGCTCCTGGTGGTCAAGCGCAGCTTCTTCTACTCGGATGTCTGGGTGCTGAGTCGATTGGGCAGGCCGCTCAGCCAGCTCACGCACAACATCGGGCCGGCGCGCAACCCTGACACGGGAGTCAAGAACTGGTCGTTCTACCCGCGATTGACTCGTGACGGCCGCACGATCTTCATGAGCTACGACGAGCCCAAGTTCGGATACGAGGTCGACATGTCGATCTGGGCCATGCCGGTCGCGGGGACCATCCGCCAGGCCCGGGTGTGGACCAACTCCAACCCTTACACGGGAGGCGACATGCAGCCGGTGCCGCTCCCTTCGGGTGGGATTCTCTACACGAAGTACGGCTTCGGGTCGGACCAGAAGCTGGGTCAGTTCGTGTGGCTGACGACGCGCGCCGGCGCCGTCGGCAAGGCTCTGACCAGAGAAGGCGACGCCTGCGCTCAGCCGGCGCTCTCCCCGAATGGGCGCCAGGTGGCGATGATCTGCACCTCCGGGAAGCAGCTTTCTCGACTGGTCATCGCCTCGTTCAACGGATCGTCGCTGGGGGCGTTGAAGACGGTGGTCAGCGACCAGATGGTGGCGCAGCCCACCTGGGCGCCCGACGGCAGCGGCATCGCGTATCTGGCGCCGGCCGAGGCCGCGGGCGGGTTTCAGCTGTGGTTCCTCCCGAGCGCTGCCTACACGCCTCCTGCGCCGAGCCCGAGCCCTACGCCGACGCCCACGCCGGGCGGACCATACTCGGGCGAGCTTTCGAGCCCTTCTCCCGGGGCGACCCAGCCACCGGCGGTTGTGAAGCCGATCCGAGTGACCAGCAACGTCGGCTTCGACGCCACGTCACCGATCGCGTGGGCCCCGTGAGGGTCTAAGCAGCGCAGCTTCGCGGGAGCTGCCCCGGCGCCAGCACCGGCTCGGCGTTGGCGTCGTCAGCCTCTGACTGCGTGATGTAGCGCTCGGCGAGCATCGAAGCCAGCACCTGGGCTCGCCTCTGCCGGGCAAGCTCAGGGTTCACCGTGGGGTCGTAGGCCGAGGGCGCCTGCGCCATGCCCGCCAGCAGCGCGTATTGGCCGAGCGTGAGGCTCTCGAGGGGCGCATTGAAGTAGTCGCACGCGGCGGCGCTCATGCCCCGGCGGCCGAACCCGGTCGCGATCTCGCTCAGATAGTCGGCCATGATCCGCTGCTTGCTCAGGACCCGCTCGACCTTGAGGGCCAGGACCATGTCCACCAGTTTGTTGACGCCACTGGCGGACCCGTCGAGATACACATCCTTCACCAGCTGCTCGGTGATGGTCGATCCGCCCTGGCAAAGACACAGGTTGGCGATGTCGTAGAGCAGCGACCGAACCAGGCCGAGGCTGTCGATCCCGTGGTGGCTGTAGAACCGCTCATCCTCGGTGGCCACGATCGCCTTCACGAGCATCGGCGGGATCTCGTCCTCGCGCAGCAGGACCACGCCGTAGCGATCTGTCAGCGTCTCGACGCGCTGCTGGACGTCGGTTCCCGAGGGAGTTGACACCCACAGCGTGGCGGCGCTCGGACCGGCGAGAACCGCAAGCAACAGCACCATCAGGCCGGCCTGGCGCACTGGCACCCAATTCCAGTGTCCAGCGCCGGAATCTCCTTGCATCTTCGACGGCCCGGACGGCCGGGTGCCTGCGGCACTGAAGCCGGCGTCAGGGGGCCCGGCGCTCACTCGTTACGCATCTGTCGATGCGCTCCTTGTCGCGCCACCCCTTCCTTGCCTCCGGCCGCCAGTGCCGCGAATATGCTGCGGATCTCCGGCACAGGACACTGCAGTGACTGAACGACCCGGTAGAGCCGGCCGTTACGGGCCGATCACCATCGCCGGGCGCCGATTAGGCTTAAGCGCCGTGGCGATCATCGTATGCCCCCAGCCCCGAGCAGCGGAGATCGGGCTGGAGGTTATGCGCAAAGGCGGCAACGCGGTCGACGCCGCTGTCACCTGCGCTTTCGTGCAGGGCGTCCTGGATCCGCAGATGTGCGGCATCGGCGGCTGCGGCGTGATGCTGGTGCACAGCCCGAAGGGCGGCGATGCGCTGCTCGAGTTCTACGCGACCGCAGGCTCGCTCACCCGTGAGGACCAGTGGGAGCACCTCTTCATCCGGGAAGCAGCCGATCGCTACGGCTATGTCCTTGAAGGCTGGGTCAACGACGTGGGCTACCAGTCGGTCGGCGTGCCGGGCAGCGTGGCCGGCCTGCACGAGGCTCTGACGCGATTCGGGACGATCTCGTGGGAGCAGGCGATCGGTCCCGCGATCCCGATCGCGCGCGATGGGTTTCCGGTCCCCGGCTACGTCCACGGCTACTGGACCACCGACTACGGCCCGGACGTGGTGCCGAATCACCTGCGTATCCAGGCCACCCCGGCCGCCCGCGCGATCTACACGCGCGACGGCGCCCTGCTCGGCCTCGGCGAGCGATTCGTGCAGGCCGACTACGCGCGCACGCTGGAGCGGCTTGCCATCGAGGGCCCGGACGCCTTCTACAAGGGTGAGATCGCCGATGCCATTGCCGCCGACTTCGAGGCCAACGGCGGTCACATCACCAAAGAGGACCTCGCGACGTATTCGGTCAATGTCACCGAGCCGATCCGCGGCACCTACCGCGGGCTGTCGGTCGTCGCAGCGGGGCCGCCGGCGGGCGGGCTCACGCTGCTCCAGATGCTCAACTTCCTCGAGGGCTACGACCTTGGAGCCTTCGGATGGCCGAGCACAGAGGCCGCGCGGCTGCTCGTGGAGGCGATGGCCTGGGCGGTGGCGGATCGTGAGCTGCACATCGCAGACCCTCGCTTCGTCGACGTCCCGACCGGCGCTCTCGCGGACAAAAAGTACGCGGCGACCGCTCGCGAGGTGGTGGGTGCGGGGCCCCGCGCCCACGACCGCGCCGACACCACCCATGTCTGCGTGGTTGACGATGACGGAATCGCCGTCTCGCTCACACACACGCTCGGATCCGCGAGCGGCGTCGTGACCCCCGGCCTCGGGTTCGGCTTCAACGACTACATGAACTGCTTCGACCCGCGTCCCGGCCACCCCAATTCGATCCGGCCGGGAAAGACTCGGGTGACGATGATGACCCCGACCTTTGTCTTCGACGGC
>DASXTG010000138.1:0-3298 GCA_036505515.1 Candidatus Dormiibacterota bacterium
TAGCCCTTGTGGCCGCGCTCGCGGTCGGTCTTGGTCACCACCAAAGCCCAGTGACATCGGGCGCCGTTGGTGATGAAGATCTTGCGTCCGTTGACGACGAAGTGATCGCCATCGCGCCTCGCCACGGTGGTGATCCCGGCCACGTCTGATCCGGCGTCGGGCTCGCTGATCGCCAGCGCTGCGATCTGCTCGCCGCGAATGGCCGGCACGACCCACCTGCGCTTCTGCTCTTCAGTGCCGAATTTGAACACCGGCGGCGTCGCCATCTCGGCCTGGACGGCGACCGCCATGCCCAGGCCGCCGCAGCCGGCCCGTGCCATCTCCTCAGACAGGACTACCGCCGAGAAGTAATCGCCACCCTGGCCGCCGTACTCGGGCGGATAACGCAGCCCGAGGAAGCCGAGCTCGCCGAAGCGCTTGAAGATCGAGTCCGGAAACGTCTTCTCCTCCCATTCCTCGAGGTGCGGCCGCACCTCCTTTTCAAGGAACTTGCGGATGTGCAGGCGAAGCTCCTCGTGGGCGTCGGTGAAGTACATCGCGGATCGAGTTTAGGGCCGGGGCGGCCGGCAAGCGGCTTACGGTATGATCGCGAGGCCCATCGGGGCGGGTTCCACTTGGAAAATCAGTCACGTCTATGGAGTTGGATTGGGTTCGGTAATCAAGAAGCGGCGCAAGAAGATGCGCAAGCACAAGCACAAGAAGATGCTTAAGAAGACCCGCTGGCAGCGACGGGCGCACGCCTAGCTAGGAGGGCGACATGGACTTTGCGGTCTGGATCGTAATTGGGATCGTCGTCCTCGTCGTCATCTGGCTGGTCCTCACGTACAACGGCCTGGTCACAGCGCGGAACCGTACCCAAGAGGCTTGGTCGGAGATCGACGTCGAGCTGAAGCGCCGCCATGACCTGATCCCCAACCTGGTCAACACGGTCTCTGGGTATATGGGCCACGAGCGCGGCACCCTGGAGGCGGTCACCAACGCGCGAGCGGCCGCCGTCGCGGCGGGCGCGACCGGCGACCCCGCCAAGATCGGCCAGGCCGAGAACATGCTGAGCCAGAGCCTGCGCAGCCTCTTCGCGGTCTCGGAGAACTACCCTGACCTGAAGGCGATCTCGGCATTCACCAACCTGCAGGAGAACCTGACCGCCACCGAGGACAAGATCGAATTCTCCCGCCGCTTCTACAACGGCAACGTCCGCGACTACAACATCAAGCTGCAGACCCTCCCGACCTCGCTGATCGCAGGCGCTCTCGGCTTCAAAGCCTTCGGCTTCTTCCAGGCTGACGAGGGCGACCGGGCGGTGCCGCAGGTCAGCTTCGGCGGAGCGCCGCAGTCAGGGTCCGCGTCGGGACCTCCGCCGCCCGCCAGCTCAGGCCCGCCGCCGATGGGCACCTCCGGACCTCCGCCTCAGAGCTAATTCGTAACGCGGGGCTCGGATTCGCGACGGCCACGCGAGAATAGCCGTGGCCGGCACTGGAACGCCGGCGCCAAAAGGAGAGGAGGAGCTATGACCCGTTCGATCGTTCTTTCGCGCACCCGCGTCCTGGCCCTGACGGTGGCCGCGACGCTTCTCGCCCTGGTCGCATGGCAGCTGGTCGCGCCCCGACCCGCTTCGACCAACGTCGGCGCCGCCACCGGCGGCGTGCACATCACCATGACCGTCAAAGGTCACAAGCAGGGCAGCTTCAAAGGCGAAGACAACGCGGGGCCGAAGAAGCTCGGGATCATCACCGTGGTCGGTTACCAGTACGAGGTGAGCTCCCCACGCGACGCCGCGAGTGGTCTGCCGACAGGCAAGCGGCAGCACAAGCCGGTGGTGATCACGCACGAGATGGCGGGCTCATCGCCCCAATTCCTCAATGCCCTCGCCACCAACGAGGTCCTCGACGAGGTGGTGATCAATTTCTTCCGTACGGAACGGACCGGCCAGGAGGTCAACTACTACACGGTCAAGCTCACAGACGCCACCGTCAGCGATGACAAGCAGTACACGTCGGGCAACACGGTGCTCGAGGACATCGCCTTCACGTTCCGCAAGATCGAGCAGGAAGACAAGATCGCCAAGACCATGTTCGTCGACGACTGGTCGTCGCCCGTCACCTAGCCACTAGCCACCGGCCGCCCGCGACCAATCCGATTCGAAACGGGACCCGTACGCTGCCGCGGCGAGCGGGTCCCTCGTTTCGATGTCCAACTCGTGATTGACACCCAACCCGCTCAGCGTCCAGTTCGCAGATCCGAGCACGAGGACGCCGTCGAAGAGCCCGATCTTCGCGTGCAGCAGAGCGCCGCGCGGGACCGGGTACCACCTCACCTGGACGCCGGCCGACTTGAGGAGGTTGTAGGCCTGTCGGTTGTATGGCTGGTTGGGGTCCAGGAGCAACCGGACCTCGGCTCCGCGCCGATGAGCGGCAGCCAGTCCGGCGATTACCGCCGGATCCGTCAGCGTGTAAACCTCCGCCAGGACGCGCTGGCGCGCACTCCCGAGCACCCTCGCGAGCATGGCCCGAATCTCGTCACCGGGTGCGGTTTGGGCGACGTCGCCGGCGACCGCCGCCAGCGGCGCGGGGGCCCCACCAGCCAGCGTCCAATCCTGCTCGAAGACCCTGACCAGCCTGTCGAGCACGGATTGGATCCGGGTCTCGAGCACATAGTCGTGGTTGCGGTCGCTGTGGGCGCCCCAGTTCATTCCCCCGACGACCGCGTCGGCGTCCGCGATCAACAGCTTGACGTGGTCGATCTGGTGCTGGGCGTCGTCGACTGGGTAAGCCCGCTCGGCGACCCCCAGCCTCTTCAGATCGACGCCTGAACGCCGGCTGGCGCCGACAGTCGGATCCAGGATCACCCTCACGTCGAGGCCGCGGTGGCGCGCTGCCACGAGCGCCTGCACCAGGTCGGCGCGACCTAGCTCGTACACCTCGACGAGGATGCGGCTCTGCGCCGATGCGATCAGGCCTCCGAGCAGCTCGAAGATGCTAGCGTCCGACCACAGTCGAACGGGCCCGGAACGGCCCGAGCCCGCCGACAGGTTCTGAGCAGCCGTCGCCGGCGTCCCGGTGGGTTGGGTGGACAATCCCGAGCACGCAACGGCGCACACGGCCAGCAGCAGACAGAGGAACCGGACCACGGCGCGACCCTACAATGGCTGCCCACGAGCGCCAACCCAGCCTGTAAAGAAAGCTAGATCAGCTCTACCTTCATGCCCGAGCGCGCGCCGAGGAGCCGATCTGCCCGTGCTTCGCGCACGGCGACCTCCAGGTAACCCATGCTCCCGACGTACACGAACGGCTCGTTCGGC
>DASXTG010000139.1:0-3827 GCA_036505515.1 Candidatus Dormiibacterota bacterium
TCGAGAAGAGGAGTAGCCGATGCCGACAGGCACCATCAAGAAGCTGGTATCCGACCGCGGTTTCGGATTCATCGCCGCCGAGGACGGCCGGGAGTATTTCTTCCACCGCACCGGACTCGACTCGAGCGTGAACTTCGACTCGCTGGCCGGTGGAGAGCGAGTCAGCTTCGAGATCGAGCCGAGCCAGAAGGGCCCGCGCGCGAACCGAATCAAGCTCGCCTAACTAGCCAAAGACAATCGGGCCGGCCGCGGAAGCGGCCGGCCCTTTTCTTTCCCAGCAGAGTGTGTGCACACCGGCGGGTTTGGAATGTCGAAATAACCCGCGAGTGTGCACACAGCTGGTTCGGCTTAGCGGGAGGCGCGGCCGACCAGGACCATCGCCCCAGCCCACGCCACAGTGCCGGCAACCAGCAGCGCCCACATGGTGGGGACGATGGGCGAAAGCTCGAAGAGCGCACCGAAGATGCACATCGCTGAGGCGCCCGCAAGCAGGAACGCGCCTGGGAGCAATGCCCAGGCCGAGTACCACGGCGGCTGCACGACGTCGCCGCGATCGAACCAACGGCCTGCGCCGAAGACCAGCGCGGCGGCGCCCACAGCCGGTACGGCGAGTCTCGCCGCCCAACCCAGGTCGACGTTGCCTGCCGCGGCGCCCAGCAGGGGCTGCAAGCCGGCCAGCGCCAGGGCGCACGGCACCGCGAATGCGAGGAGTCGTAGCAGTGCGCTGGCGCGCGGCACCTCAGGCTTTCATCGCGAGCAGCACATGGTTTCGCCCTGTGGTCTCGATGGTCCCCGGATGCTCCCGCTTCAGAGTCGCCGTCGCTTCATCCATGAACGCCTGGCGTGCTCCTGCGTCCATACCTTCAAGCCTGACCGCCCAGTTCCACCAGCCCATGAACATGGCGACCAGAGACTCGGCCGACTCCCAATGCACCACTTCCTCGACCACCTCGACGCGAGCAGAGGTGAATCCCGCGTCGAGCACGGCCTGGCGCAGCGCACGCGCGTCTTCGACCACGGCCCGGGTCGGCTGCTGGTCGACAACCTCTGGCGCGGGCGGGAGCCAGCGATCGACGACCGAGTCCAGCAGTGACCAGACCGACTCGCTCACTGTCGTCACCGGCATGCTGGCGGCCAGGCGGCCGCCATCCCTCAGGACGCGCCGCGCCTCGCGCAAGGCACGCCCCAGGTCGGGTGCGAACTGCAGCCCGTGTCCGCAAACCACAGCGTCGAACGTCGAGTCATCGAAGGCGAGGGATTCGATGTCCATCACTTCGAACCGGGCGTTGGCGATCTGCAGCGCGCGGGCGCGCTCGATCATCCCGGCCGCAAGATCGACGCCGACGATCTCGCCATCCGGCGCCACCAGCTCGGCCAGCGGCCGGCTCAAGATGCCCGGCCCGCACGCGAGGTCCAGGATCCGCATCCCGGGCACCGCGCGCGCTAGCTCGATCACGCGCACGCGGCCGCGCGCCTCGCCGCGCGCCATGATGCCGTCGAGGCGTTGCTGGTAGGCAGCCGCGTGACGGCTGAACACGGCCGGAAAGAGATCCTTCGATTTCACGACGCGAGCTGCCGCCATTCGCTCTCGAGCCAGGCCGCGGCGGAAATCGCATCGCTGTTGGTGCGGCTGACGACCTGGATGCCAACCGGGAGGCCGTTCACCGGCGCCGGAATTGTGACCACCGGTTGACCTGTCGTGTTGAATGGACGCGTAAATCGCGTGAGCGGCTCACGCGCCTCGTTGCCGGCCTCGATCAGCGGCGCCACGATCGCCGTCCCGGGCACGAGCAGAGCATCGACGCCCTCCATCGCATTCAGCGCCTGTTCTCGCAGCCGAGGCCACGCGACCAGCGCGTCGTCGAAGTCGACGGCGAGGATCTGGAGTCCGCGCTGCAGGTGGCCGAGGACATCGACCCCGTACTTTTCGGGGTATTCGTCGACCCAGCGCCGGTGAAACACCGCGGCCTCGACCATCAGGATCGTCAAACCGACGTCGGCGAGCTGCTGGCGATCGGGGAAAGGCACCTCGGGCACGTCGCGGGCCACCTGGTTCCACGCCCGCCCAGTCGCCTCGTCGAGGCCGGTGACCCACCCGGCAGGGACCGCCAGGCGGGGCCGTCGGCCCACGTCCGTGCGCAGCGCCTCGCCCGACATCATCGTGTAGGCGCGCGCCGCGCCTGCGACGTCGGGGGCTATAGGTCCCAGCGTGTCGAGCGACCTGCTGAGGGGGATGACACCTGCGGTGTCGATGCTGCCGAGCGCCGGCTTGAAGCCGACAACCCCGCAGAGCGAGGAAGGAATCCGGATCGAGCCGCCGGTGTCGCTGCCGATCGCCCAGTCGCACATGCCCGCGGCCACTGCCACCGCCGACCCTCCGGACGATCCGCCCGCGACCCGGCTCGGGTCGTGAGGGTTGCGCACGGGTCCGTAATGCGGATTTGCGCTTGTCGCGCCGTAAGCGAACTCGTGGAGATTCGCCTTGCCAACGATGACGCAGCCGGCCCGCCGGATGCGCTCGACGACAGGCGCATCCCTGGTCGCGGCAACCTGGGGAAGAATGATGCCGCCCGCGGTCGTGATCATGCCGGCGACGTCCACGAGGTCCTTCACCGCCACCACCGTTCCGCTGCCGGACTCCTCCGAGACCGAGATGAAGGCGTTGAGATCGGACCGGTCCCGAATCCTCTGCCGGGCATCATTCAGTTCCACCTCGCCCATTGTCCCCGCGTTATCCTCGCGGAGATGAGTCAGGCGATGGGCGCGCTCAACCCGAACATCGCGTGGTCCAGGGTCGACGTTCTCACCGCATACCAGCGGCTCACGGGCGAGGTCCAGATCCGGGGCCGTCTGCGCGAGACGATCAACGACCCCGAACCGCTCTTCCATCTCCGCAACGTGAGCGCCGAACCGCTGCTCCCAGGCGCGGTGCCGCTGAGCGGGGTGCCCGAGGGCCTGTTCAACAAACAGCTGATCGGCGGCATTCGCACCATCGAGCCTGAGGCGCCCCTTCCCGACGAGGCGGGCATGGAGCTTGTGCGGCGCTACGCGATGTTTCAGGCGGCCTCGTTCATGGTTACGGGCGCGGCCGAGTTCCCCAAGGCGGCGGACCCGAAGATGCACACCGAGCTGCTCATGAAGGGCCGATTCTTTCCGCTTATCGACGTCACCGTCACGATGATCGGCTCGGCTGGCAAGACCTGGAGCCAGCCCGCGATCTGGGTCAACCGAGATCAGATGCTCGCGCTCTACCTGGGCTGACGCGAGCCCCCAAACAGCCTCCTCAGCCGATCCCACAGCACGGCGAAGAAGAGCCCGAGGGCATTGACATGCTCGATGCGGACTGGGGTTTGGTCTGAGCTCGTCGACGGCGAGCCGGCTTCACCGCCGGCGCTTCCCCTGGAGGTGGATTCGCTTTCGACGTTGGCCTTGATGCACGCCGCCATGTCGTTGACAAGCCGGCGGGACACGTCTTCCATCACACCCCGCCCGAATTGGGCGACGCGGCCTGCGACCGAGTAATCGGTCACGATCTTGACCACGGAGCCGCCGTCACCCGACGCCACGCTCATATGAGCCGTAGCGCGGGCAGAACCAGGCCCGGTGGTCTCGCGCCCCTCGGCCTGCAGGGTGGCGGACCGCTCGGCCTCGTTCCGCTCCGCAATCCTTGCGGTACCGCTGTACGCCACGGTGATCGGCCCAACTTTGATCTTGACCTTGCCCTTGAAGGTGGTCTGGTCGACGATCTCGGTCAGCTCGGCACCGGGAACGCAACCGACCACCCGGTTCACGTCCAGCAGGTAGGCGAACACCTGATCTGGAGGAGC
>DASXTG010000140.1:0-4338 GCA_036505515.1 Candidatus Dormiibacterota bacterium
GATCGAACAATCCCTGCTGCGGTTCATCGTCCCCGAAGAGGTCCGCGAGTTCACCGCGGCCCTGCGCGAGGTCGTCGAGAAAGGCGTGAGCCGCAACGTCCGCCTGAATCCGCGGTCGGCCGGCGGCGAGGTCATCCCCACGACCCTCAACGCGTCGGCGCTGCGCGACCTCGAAGGCAGCGTGATCGGCGCGATCGGCATCCTGCGCGACATGCGGGCGTACGAGCAGGTCGTGCGCGACCTGGAGAAGTCCAAGACCGAGCTGCAAGAGAAGATCCTCGACCTTGAGAAATTCGAAGAAGTCGTCGTCGGCCGCGAGCTGAAGATGATCGCCCTGGAGAAGGAACTCGAGACACTCCGTCGGGACCTCGACCGTTACCGGCCGGACCGGCCCTCCTCGACGTGAGCGCGATCGCGACCGGCATTCCAGCGGTGTCCCCGACCCTGCTGCTCGGCGACGACCCCGTGTCGCAGAACGGGGACGACGCCGCGAAAGAACACGGCACGATCGCCGCCCTCCACGCGCGGATTGCCGAACTGGAGCAGCGGCTCCACCAGCGCGAAGAGCAGCGCCGCGCGCTGCTCCACATCATGAGCGATCTGCACGTGCTCAACACGCGTCTGTCCAGCCAGCGCAAAGCGATGCTCCACATCCTGGCCGACTATGAGAGCGAGCGCGGGCGCCTGGGCCGGCAGACCGAACGGCTGGACAACTCCCGCCGCGCGGTCCTGCACATCCTTCAGGACGTCCACACCTCCAACCTCAAACTGGAAGGCTCGCGCAAGGCCATGATCCATATCATGGACGACCTGCGGAAAACGACCGCGGAGATACAGCGGCGGGAACAGGATCTGCGCGAGAAGCAGGAGCAGCTCGTCCAGGCCGGCAAGCTGGCCACGCTCGGCGAGTTGACGACCGGCGTCGCCCACGAGCTGAACAATCCGTTGAACAACATCGGACTGTTCGTCGGCAACGCGATCGACCTGTTGCGCCTGGGGCAGCCGGATACCGACCGGATGCTGGCGGATTTGAGCAACGCTCTGCACCAGGTGCGCACCGCGACGGAGATCATCACTCACCTGCGCACCTTCGGCCGGGCGGCGACGGTGACCCGCGAGCGGGTGTTTCTCAACCAGGTCATCGAGCGCGCGCTCTCGCTGCTCCAGGAACAGCTCCGGCTGCGCCAGATCGCGGTCCGCCTGCATTTGCAGAGCCCGGAGCCCGTCGTCGTCGGCAATCCGATCCAGCTCGAGCAGGTGTTTCTCAACCTGCTCACCAACGCCCGAGACGCGCTGGCGGGCATGCCCACCCGCGACATCACCATTCGCAGCGAGGTCCGCGCGAATCAGATTCTCGTGACCGTCAGTGACACGGGGCCCGGGATCCCCAAGGGCCTCGAGCAGCGGATTTTCGACCCGTTCTTCACCACGAAGGAAGTCGGCCAGGGGACGGGGCTGGGCCTGTCGATCACCTACAGCATCCTCAAGGAGCACGGAGGGACGATCGAGGTCGTCCCTGGGAGGTCGGGCGCCACGTTCGAGATCCGCCTCCCCACCGGGGGCGCCGTCCCATCGGAGCCGACGCTGCTATGAGCCCCACCGCACGCATCCTCCTCGTCGATGACGACGCCATGCTGCTGCAGGCCCTGCCGGAGGCCATCCGGCTGCGCCTCGAGGACGTCGAGGTCGACACGGCCGAATCCGCGGCGCTGGCCCTGGAGCGGCTGGCGGAGACCGACTACGACGCGGTCGTCACCGACATCAAGATGCCGGGACTGGACGGGTTGGGCCTGCTGGCCCGCATCCGCGACCTCCGGCCTGAAATACCGACCCTGCTGATCACCGGACACGGCGAGCACGACCTGACCCTGCGTGCGCTGCGCGGCGGGGCATACGATTTCATCCAAAAGCCGATCGATCGGGACTACTTCATCGTCTCGCTGCAGCGGGCGATCGACGCACGGCGGCTGCGCCGCAAGGTCGAGGAGCAGCGTCAGCAACTGCAGACGCACGCCTCGGAGCTCGAGGACGTGGTGGAGGAACGCACCCGGGATCTCCGGTTCCTCTCCGACGCCAGCCGGGCGCTGGTCGCGTCGCTGGACCTCCAGGGTACGCTCGACCACCTCACGCAGCTGGCCGTGCCGGCCCTGGCCGATGGGTGCGTGGTGGACCTCGCCGACGAGGACGGGAACATCTATCAGACGGCGGTACACCACACCGACGACACCGTCCGGGCGCTGCTGGCCGAACTCCGCCGCCGCTACCCGCTCCACCGCATTCCCGGACACCCGGTCACCCGCGCGCTTCGCTCCGGGGAACCCGAGGTATTCGAAGCCGTCTCCGAGGATGAACTCGCCATCCGCGCGATCGATGAGGAGCACCTGCGCCTGATGCTGGCGATCAGGACCGGGTCCCAGATTGTCATCCCGCTCACCGCACGCACGGTGACGGCGGGCGTCATCAGTTTCATCCGCGGCGCCGATCGCCCGGGGTTCACGGTGACGGACCTGCCCCTGCTGGAAGACCTGGCCCGCCGTGCCGCGCTGGCGGTCGACAACGCGCGCCTGTACGACCGCGAGCACCGCATCGCCGAAACGTTCCAGCGGGCGTTCCTGCCCCCGGCGCTGCCGGCGGTCCCCGGCGTGGATCTGTCGGCCGCGTACACGCCAGGGAGCCTGGAGACCGAGATCGGCGGCGACTGGTACGACGCGTTCCGGCTGCCCGACGGCCGGCTCGTGGTCTCCGTCGGCGACGTGGCGGGCAAAGGATTGCAGGCGGCGGTCAAGATGAGCCAGGTACGCGAGGCCATCCGGGCGACGATGTTCCAGGCGTCGTCGCCGGCCGAGCCGCTGGAGGTCGCCCATCGCGTGCTGTCCTTAGACGACGCCCCGCAGATGACGACCGCGATCGTCGGCGTGTTGGATTCCGCGGCGAAGACGTTCACCTACTCGAGTGCCGGACACGCCGGGCCGATCCTGGCGAGCCCGCTGGGCGACGTCGCCTCCCTGCCCTCGATGGGCATCGCGCTGGGCTCGCCGCTGTGGCGCGCACCCCAGGTCCGGCAGGTCGACCTGATCCCAGGCTCGACGCTGGTGCTCTACACCGACGGCCTGGTGGAACATCGCCACGACATCATCGCCGGCGAGCAGGCCCTCCGCGACGTCGTCAGGGCGGTCGTCGACGAGCAGGTGGATCTCCCCGCGCAGGCCATCCAGGACCGCGTGCTCGCCGGCGGGCGTCATCCCGACGACATCGCGGTGCTGGTGGTCCAGGTCACGCAGCTGCCGGCCCCGCGGCTCGACCTCACCCTGCCCGCGGTCCCGGACAGTTTCCGCGAAGTCATCACCGGGGTCGGGCAATTGGCCGAGCGGCTGCGCCTCGATTCCCAGCAAGCCTTCGGGCTGAAAGTGGCGGTGGGAGAGGCCGTGAGCAACGTGATCGAGCACGCCTACGTCGGCGCGCGCGGGAGTTTCACCGTGAACGCGGTACAGACCGACCACGAACTCTCCATCAAGGTTCGGGACATGGGCCGGTGGCGCACCTGGCGGCCCGAGGGACGGGGGCGCGGGCTGCGGATCATGCGCGCGCTGGCCGGGTCGGTGGAGATCGATACCGATAATGCGGGCACGACGCTGACGATCCGAGTGCCGCTGCGTGGCGCGCAAGTACAAAACACTGTGGCCGGGGGGATGTAGCGATGAGCGAGGCAGGCACGTTCACACTGAGATTCGATCGCACGCTCCCTGTGATGGAAATCATGGGAGAGGTTGACATTGCCAATGCCCAGGAGTTCGAGACGGCGCTCGACCGAGCGGTGAATTCCGGGCCGGCGCTGGTGGTGTCGCTGGAAGACACCTCGTATTTCGACAGCAAGGGCATCCACGTGCTGCTGCTGTTTGCCGGCCGGCTGGCCCGATCCGGCCAGCACCTGGCGCTGGTCGCCAAAGACGGCTCGGCCCCGCGCCGGCTGCTCGAAATTGCCGGTGTGCCGGGGGTCGTGCCGACTTACGGCTCCATCGACGAAGCGATGACGGCCATCGCCGGAGTTGCCAACGGTCAAATCTCCCTGCCCCAGTCCGGCTGAACCTCACCCTGCCCTCTCCCACCAGGAGAGGTGAAGCGGTTGGCCGCTACCGCGGCCTCACCTGTTCGCAGGACGCCGGGCCGCCGCCCGGCGAAGACGGCTTCGTGATCACTGGTGTGCTGCTGGCCGCGCTGATCGCAGGCGCGGCTTGGCGTTTGCGGGCCCTGACCATCGGGGGCGCCCTCGCCGCGGCCGCCGTCGGCGCCGCGATCTACGGATTCGGCGGCGTCCGGTGGGCGGTGCTGCTGCTGGTC
>DASXTG010000141.1:0-17829 GCA_036505515.1 Candidatus Dormiibacterota bacterium
CGCGCCACCTTCACCAGCGCCGGCCGCACCACGCGGTCGCGAATGCGATAGCCACGGCGGAGCTCCGTGACCACTGTGTCCTCGGGGTGCTCGGACGACTCCTGATGGCCGATCGCCTCATGGAGCTTGGGATCGAACGCAGCGCCCACCGCGTTGATGGGCTCCAGGCCGTGGGCGCGGAGCGCTTCCTCCAGCTTTCGGACGCTGAGCTCGACGCCCTTCAGCCACGCCTCGTCGATGCCTTCCGGCCGGTGCTCGAGCGCGTTCTGCAGGTCGTCCAAGCCTGGGAGCAGGCGGTTGATCAGCTCAGCGGAAGCGTGCTGGATGGTCTCGAACTGCTCTTGCCTCGATCGTTTCTTGAGGTTGTCGAAGTCGGCCGCCAGGCGCAGGTGGCGGTCCCGGGATTCCGCAAGCGCGGCCTCCAGCTCGGCGATCTTGCCCTCCAGCATCGCGGTCTGCCGCGACGGCACCGGCTCGGTCGTTTCCGCCGTTTCCGGGCGCCGCTCTCCCTCGTGCGGCTCGTGCGGATGCTTTCGCGTGGTCATGACGTAAGACTCATACCGCGTCAAACCGGGCGGTCAAACTCCCAACTCCGCCATCCGCTCGCTCGCGCGGTTGGCGACCAACCGCAGCCGGGCGACGGTCTGGCTGTAAGCCATCCTGGTCGGGCCGATCACGCCGACGACGCCCTTCAGCCGGTTTGATGGCCCATAAGTTGTCAGGACGACCGTGCACCCCTGGAGGTGGCTGGATGCATTCTCAGACCCGATGACGATCTGCATGTCCGAGTCGCCGATCAGCTCACGGAGCAGGACGGCCAGGTAGCGGGTCTCCTCGAGCACCTCGAGGACCTGCTGCAAGCGAGAGGACTCCGCGAACTCGGGATGGCGCAGCAGGTTGCGAACGCCGTCATGCACGACGAGGTTCTCCGCGCCCTTCTCGTACTGGTCGAGCGCGTCGACGATGCGGCCCAGCAGCTCCTTCTCCAGCCCGAGCACTGCGCCGTCGTAGCTCCGCCTCACCTCGTTGCTGGCTTTGCCGCCAAGCGAGGTGTTGAGCGTGGAGGCCAGCTTCGAAAGCTCGGCCTGCGTGGCGCCCTCGGTGACCTGGACCACCTGCTGACGCAGCAGGTTGCCTTCGAGGAGAAGGATGAGCAGCACCTCTTTCGGCTCGAGAGAGACAAGGTCGACGTGCTTGACCCGAGCCATCGAGCCATGGGGGGCGCTCGCCACCGAGGCGTTCTGCGTCACCGCCGCGGTGGTCATCGCCACACGCTCGACCAGGCCCTGAACATCAGCCGGGGCTTGGCCGACTTCCTCCTGGATGAAGGCGCCGACCTTCTCGGGCACCGCCTCGAGGTCCATCAGGAAGTCGACGAAGTAGCGATAGCCGGAGTCGGTGGGGATGCGGCCCGCCGACGTGTGTGGCTGGGTCAGGTAGCCGAGGTCGGCCAGCTCGGCCAGCTCACTCCGGATCGTGGCCGACGACAGGTTCAGGAAGTAGCGGCTCTGCAGGGCCTGCGAGCCCACGGGCACGGCGCTGGAGGTGAACTCGTGCACCACCGCTCGGAGGATCGCCTGCTTTCTGTCTTCCATGTTTCAGCACTCGGGGCGTCCGAGTGCCAATTACAGTACAGCGAGGGCGATCTGGTTGTGGAGGTCCATGCCGCGCCGGGTCGGCGCGACCCTGCCGTTGGCGGACTGGATCAGCCCGGCGCCGGCAAGCAGGTCGAGCTCGCTCTGAAAGCCATCGGGCGGCGCGGCGCCTTCGGCGGTCCGCAGCCCCAGCATCAGTGCCTCTGCCTGGGCTTTGCGCTCGGGCAGCTCCTCGCCTCCCAAGACCGGTGCCGTGCACGCGGCGATGTACTCGCGCGGGCGGGCGACGTTCCACCACCGCCACGCGCGTTCGCCGTCGGTGGCGTATGAGTGAGCGCCCGCGCCCGCCCCGTAGACCGGCCGGCACCGCCAGTAGGCGAGGTTGTGCCGCGACTCGAATCCCGGCCGCGCCCAGTTTGAGACCTCATACCGCTGAAAGCCGCCCGCCTCCAGCTCTGCGCAAGCCGCATCGAGCTGATCCCACTGGAGGTCTGGATCGAGCTCCGGCAGTCTGCCCTCGGCGCGCCGCCGCCACAGAAGCGTTCCCTCTTCGAACGTTAGGCAGTAGGTCGACACATGGTCTGGTCCCAGGGCCAGGCCCTGCCGGAGGGTCTCCAGCCACGACTCACGGCTCTGATGTGGGACTGCGTAGATCAGATCGATGCTGATGTTGACAAAGCCCTTCGCGCGCGCCAGCTCGAAGGCACGAGTGGCCTGAGCTGCGTCGGTCTTTCGCTCCAGGACCGCCAGCGCGCGCGGATCGAATCCCTGCACACCCAGGCTCAATCGGTTCACGCCCGCCTCGAGCCAGGCGTCCACGCGCGCTTCGTCGGTGCTGCCGGGATTGGCCTCGAGCGTCACCTCGGCATCGGGCGCGACGTTGAATGCGTTGCGTATGAACCGCAGCAGCCGTGACATCAGTTCCGGCGGGAGGAGGCTGGGTGTGCCGCCGCCGAGGTAGACGGTTTCCAGCCGCCCGAAGTCGTGCCGCCCGCGGGCTTCGTCGAGCTCGCGCTCCAGCGCTTCCACGTAGTCGGGCATGAGCCTGTCCATACCGGCGTAGGCGTTGAAATCGCAGTAACCGCATTTGTGCTTGCAGAAAGGTAGGTGGACGTAGAGGTGCCTGAACGGCAGTAATTCACCTCCCAACTGTGTGGGGAGGTGGCGCGAAGCGCCGGAGGGGACGCTCAAGTGGCTCATACGCCCTTGATGGTGTAGCGCTGGCCGCGCGCCGCCTCGAGCTCCTTGCGCAGGTACTCCGTCGCCTGCCGCTCGTTGGAGACCAGCTCCTTGATCCGCTGCCCCATTCGGTCTTCGACCCTGGCGATCTGCCGGCCGATCTGTTCGACGTTGGCATTCTGGCTGCGGTATCGCTCGCGCTTGCGCCACAGCCGCGCATGCTCGCCTCTGAGGTCCGCCACCGACCGGCGTACCTGACAGTCCAGGCACAGGCCATCGCGCGTCTGCGAGCTGGGAACCTGCTTGCCGCAGTCGCGACAGAAGATGAGGATCGCGCTCATGCCTTGAGATCCGCCACAGTCGCCCCGCTCAGCTCCCGCAGCCGCTCAGGAGCGATCTCAAAAACCGCATCGGGCCGCCCGGCTGCCGCCCACACCAAAGCGTGCCCGAGCAGGTCCCGGTCCATGAAAACCGGCACCTCGGTGACGTGGCCGAACGGAGGCACGCCGCCGATCGAGTAACCGGTGGAGGAGCGGGCGACCTCCGCGTCTGCTTTCGACACCGGCCCGCCTGCCACGCCGGCCAGCCGCCCCTCGTCGACCCTGTTCGCCCCGCTCACCAGCGCCACCACCGGGCGGTCCGCGGCCACGAACACGAGCGACTTGACGATCTGGCCGACCTCGCAGCCGACAGCTTTCGCGGCGTCAACCGCGGTCCTCGTGCCAGCGGGGAAATGCCTCACCGCGACGCCGACACCGGCGCCGGCCAGCCAGACCTCGAACCTGCTCATATTGAAAAAGGATAGGGAGCGCTTGCAAATCGCAGGCGGCGGCGTGAATCATGGCGACCCATGGGGAGAGTCGTCATCACCGGTGCGGCGGGCTTCATCGGCTCGCACCTGAGCGAGCGCCTCCTTGCCGACGGCCACGAGGTCGTCGGCGTCGACTGCTTCACCGATTACTACCGGCGTGCGCGCAAAGAGCAGAACCTCGAGGCCGCAAGGAGCCACCGCAACTTCTCATTCGAGGAGCTGGACCTGGTGGTTGCCGACCTGACGGCGGTGCTCGAGGGCGCGGATGTCGTCTACCACCTCGCCGGCCAGCCGGGCGTGCGGCCGAGCTGGGGCCACCAGTTCGATCGGTACGCGCGTGACAACGTCATCGCCACGCAGCGGCTGCTCGAGCACCTGAAGGGCAGCCGCCTCAAGCGCCTGGTGTTCGCGGGTAGCTCGTCCGTGTATGGAGACGCGGAGGCGTTCCCGACCCGCGAGTCAGCGCTCCCCCACCCGGTCTCCCCCTATGGAGTGACCAAGCTCGCGGCCGAGCATCTTGCGCACCTGTACACTCGCAACTTCGGCATCCCGGCCGTATCGGTTCGCTACTTCACGGTGTACGGCCCGCGGCAGCGACCCGACATGGCGTTCGCGCGTTTCATGCAGGCGCTGACAGACGGCGAGCCGATCGAGGTCTTCGGGGACGGCGAGCAGACTCGCGAGTTCACATACGTGTCAGATGCTGTCGAGGGCACGGTCAAGGCTGCGACCGCGGACGTGGTGGGCGAGGTCTTCAACCTTGGCGGCGGAAGCCGCGTGACGGTCAACAAGGTGCTCGCCACGCTGGAGGAGATCAGCCACCTCAAGGTCCGCCGCGAGAACCTGCCGGCCGCCCCGGGCGACCCTCGCCACACGGGCGCGTCGATCAACCTGGCGCGCGAGAGGCTTTCGTGGGAGCCGAGGGTGTCGCTCCGCGAGGGGCTGACCAAGCAGTGGGAGTGGTTTCAGGAAACACGAGGCCAAAAGGCGTCGAGGTGACGCCCGCCTAGCTGCGAAGCGCCAGCTTCCAGGCCACGGCCGTTGCCTCCAACGGGTTTTCGCACTCACGTGAGGCCGCTTCGCCGTCCTGGGTCGGCTTGCAAATCAGCATCCCGCCATACACGCCCTCCGCGAAGTAGTAGTGATACTCGCCCGCAGCGGGGGTGCCACCCAGGGGGATGTAGGAGCTGACGATGCCGTACTGATCCGGCTCGGTCGACGAAAAGAACGAGACCCAGCCCGTAGCGTCGGCCGGCGTCGGGAATTTGAGGAGAGCGGTTTGCACCTCCATGTGCGTGTCGTTGTTCAGGGCGTAATCGCCGTATGCGAAATCGGTGAGGCCTCCCTTCTGCATCAGGTCGAGGATTGTTCCCAGCAAGCCGGTGCGGGTCATCACCACCCAGGCATCGATGGAAAGCCGCGTCGCGCCAAGCAGCGTGATGTCGCGCCCTGGAGGCGGCAGCTCCATCGTGGCCACCGGCTGTGGTGAGGCGCGGACCTTCCCCGCCACCACTTTCTTGAGGCCGTCCACCACCTTGGCCGCGTTCTTACCGAGCTGCTGGACGCTCACGGCCGGATCCTTACGCGTCCAGACGATCGTGACCACGATCTGGCCGAGACGGACAAATGTCCGGGTCACGTACGGCGCTCCACCGCTGCCCGCCGCTCCGTAGTACAGAACGTCATCGCCAACTTTCGGAGTCGAGGGCGACGCCCCCAACGCATTTCTCAGGTCTGTCATCAGGGCCGTGGCCGACGATGCCTTGTCGAAAACGGTGTAGCGGATCGCCAGCTGCTCGTCAGTACCCAGGCGGAGAAACTCCCGACTCACGGAGTAGCGCTCATTCAGAGGCCTGGTCGCGGCGTCCAGCGGGGGAACGTCGAACGACGGCGGGCCCGCCCACCAGTTGCTGTCCCCAAGGAGCGTCCTCACGTCGGCTTCGCTCGGGCCAGCTGCATAGATGTCGGCCGGCCGGGCGTTGAACGTCGCCTTCGCGCACGCAGACAGGGCCACCGCCGCCACCACGACCGCCGCCAGCAGTCGCCTAGTCAAGCTTGAGCACCGCCATGAAGGCCTCTTGTGGGATCTCGACCGAGCCTACGCGCTTCATCCGCCGTTTCCCTTCCTTCTGCTTCTCGAGAAGCTTCCGCTTGCGTGTCACGTCGCCGCCGTAGCACTTGGCGAGCACGTCTTTGCGCATGGCGGACACCGTCTCGCGCGCGATCACCTTGCCGCCGATCGCGGCCTGGATAGGGACCTCGTAGAGCTGGCGGGGGATGATCGACCTCAACTTCTCGACAAGTTTGCGGCCCTGAGCCTGCGCCTTGCTCCGATGGGTGATCAGCGACAGCGCGTCTACCGGCTCGCCCGCCACGAGCACGTCGAGCTTGACCAGGTCCCCCTCTCGGAAGCCGATCATCTCGTAGTCCATCGACGCGTAGCCTTTGGAGCGCGACTTCAGCTGGTCGTAGAAGTCGTGAATGATCTCGCCCAACGGAATCTCATACTCGAGCACGATACGGTCGCCCGGGCGGTGCTCCAGCTTCTTGAAGACGGCGCGCCGGTCCTGGCAAAGCTCCATCATCGGGCCGACGTAGGCCGACGGCACGATGATCGACAGCCTCACAAACGGCTCGGCGATGGCCTCGGTTGCCGTCGGATCGGGGAGCAAGGCGGGGTTGTCGACCTCGATCACCCCGCCGCGCCTCAGCCTCACCTGGTACTCCACGGTCGGCGCGGTGGTGATTAGCTCCAGCTCGAATTCTCGCTCGAGCCGCTCCTGGACGATCTCGAGGTGGAGCAGGCCGAGGAAGCCGCAGCGAAACCCGAACCCGAGCGCGGCCGAGTTCTCCGGCTCGAACGACAGCGCCGCATCGTTGAGCTGCAGCTTCTCCAGCGCCTCCTTAACGTCCCCGAACTGGTCGGAGTCGGTTGGAAACAGCCCTGCGAACACCATTGGCTTGACCCGGCGATAGCCAGGCAGCGGCGTGGAGGCGCCACCGTCTGCGGTGGTGATGGTGTCTCCGACGCGAGCGTCGATCACGTTCTTGATGGCCGCGATGACATATCCAACCTCGCCTGCACTCAGCTTCTCGGCGGGATGAGGACGCGGAGCGAACCACCCGACCTCGTCGACCTCGTGGACCTTGCCCGTGTTCATCATGCGAGCCTTGGTGCGCGCCTTGATTTCACCGTCGACGACCCGCACGTATGTGATGACGCCGCGGTAGGGGTCGTAGTGCGAGTCGAAGATCAGAGCGCGCAGCGGCGCCTCGGGATTTCCGCGCGGCGGCGGCACCCTGGCGATGACAGCCTCCAGGATGTCCTGGGTGCCGATCCCCTGCTTGGCCGAAGCGAAGATGACATCCTCCCGCGCGATGCCGGTGACATCTGAGATCTCTTCGGCGACGAGCTCGGGCTGCGCTGCGGCGAGGTCGATCTTGTTGACCACTGGCACGATCGTCAGGCCGGCTTCGACCGCCTGGTAGAGGTTGGCGAGGGTCTGCGCTTCGATGCCCTGGGCGGCGTCGACCACGAGGATCGCGCCTTCGCATGCGGCGAGCGAGCGCGACACCTCGTAGGCGAAATCGACATGCCCCGGCGTGTCGATCAGGTTGAGCTCATAGCTCTCACCGTCACGCGCGGGGTACGTCATGCGGACGGCCTGGAGCTTGATGGTGATGCCTCGCTCCCGCTCCAGGTCCATGGTGTCGAGAACCTGGTCTTGCATGTCACGCGCGCTGATCGACCCGGTGAACTCGAGCAGCCGGTCGGCCAGTGTTGATTTCCCGTGGTCGATGTGGGCGATGATGCAGAAGTTGCGCACCCTCTGCTGGCTGGTTGACACGTTCAAATGCTAGTGGCGCCACTAGTTGTGCTGGCAATCGGCATCCTCCTGTGCGGCGCCGGCCTTGTGCTGCTCATCAACCTGTTCGGCGCTGCTGATGCCGCCATCGCAAGGGTGACGTCTCGATCCCTCGGCGACCTGGCGCCAGGGTTCGCGGCCTCGCGCACGGGTTTCCGGGTCTACGCAGTGCTGGTCCTGGCGGTGGGAATCGCGGTCACCGCCCTGGCCCTCGAGATCCTGTTCGTTGTGGCGCTGGCGGTGCTTGTTTTCGTCGCCGCATCTGTGATCGCAATCGCCGGCGAGGTCCGGACCTACCGGGAGCTGAAACGCTGAGAGCGCTCGTCGCGGCCGCGCTGCTGCTCGCGACCTTGGCATGCGGTGGCTCGCCGGAATCAGCCGTTCGCTCACCGATTCCGTCACCGACCCCGCTGGCGTCGCCCGAGATCACCGCAGTGCCCACCGCGACCAGTTCCCCGCCTGCCCTGCCCCGTACCCGCGTTAACTTCAGCTGCCGCTTGCCGGTCTACAGTCGCGACGGGACGCAGGTCAACGATGCCTTCATCGATTTCCCAACTCTGACGAATACGCCCGCGGGCCAAGGGGGCTACTACTACGACCAGCCTTTGGGCCGGTGGGTCCCGGTGACCCGCCCGGCGGTCTCGCCCGACGGGCTCCGCTTCGCGTACACGGAAGGTTGGTCCGCCGACCCACCGGCGGCGCCACGACTCCACATCGTCGACGCGTCGAGCGGAACCGACGTGCGCGTGGTTTCAATGCCAGACGCACAGCCTTACGGCGTCGTCGACTACACGGCATCCGGCGTCTACCTCGTGATCCGTTTTGAGGGGACCGCGCCCGGCGTCTGGAGGATCGACCCCGCGACGGGATCGGTTTCGAAGATCTCCAGCGGCTACTACCAACCCGCTGGTCCTGGATTCATCGGCACCGTCGACCGCCGCGACCCGAATCCCTACAAGAGCGCGGCCAACGGGCAGGAGCAGCCGGATCGCATCGACCACCGCGACGCCAGCGGGAGGGTGGTGACCTGGTTCTATCAACCTGCACACGGGCTGACGTGGGTGGCGATGCCTGGTCCGGCGCTGCTGGTCATGGCGCGGTCTCGGGACGAGACGCAGCGCACCGAACAGGTCGAGTACTGGCTGGTGTCGGCCGCAAATCGCTCCGTCAGGCTGGCCGCCTACTCCGGCGGGGATCCCTCGCCGTACCGTGACCTCGAAGACGGGTTTCTGAGCGCGGTCGCCGACGCGCACGGCGCCTGGATCGGGAGCGCCTCGACCCTCTATCTGATGACGCTCGAAGGTGTACTGCTGCGGGTGCTGGATCAGCCAGCGTACCCCGCCGGCGTGTGTTTCTAGACCGCGATCCGCGCCGGCTCGTCCAACCGCTGGTGCGCGCCCAGGCTGTGCCGGCGGGCGAGGGCGGCGGAGCAGATCATCGACGCCAGCTCGGCCGCGTCCGCCGCCGCCGCCGACTTCGCGCCGGAACGCAGGTGGACCAACGCTTGCTCGAGCACGGCGCCCTCCCTGAGCACGCCCGCCGCTGAATCGAGCAGGTGGCGCACCGATTCCACGCTGAGCTCGCCCCGCCGCCATACGCGGACACCGGCCACCGGCGTCCCGGCCTCCGGCGCCGAGCCGGCCGCCGCCACCGCAGCGCGGCGACCGAAAGCCGCTGCCTCCAGCAAGGAGTTGCTGGCCAGCCGGTTGGCGCCGTGGACGCCAGTCCGCGCGCACTCGCCGGCCGCAAAAAGGCCGCGGATCGACGATCGGCCGTCGAGGTCGGTCACCACGCCGCCCATCGTGTAGTGGGCGGCCGGGGTGACCGGCACCGGCTGGCACAGCGGGTCGATGCCGACCCGGCGGCAGTTGCGCATGAAATTCGGAAAGCTGGTGCGAAGCAGGTCGCGATCCATGTGCATCGCGGCGATGTAGGTGCGGCCGCCACGCATCGCGAGCGCGCGCGCCACCTGGTCGCGCGGCAACAGCTCGTCCACGAAGCGCTCGCCGCGCTCATCAACGAGGTACGCGCCCGCGCCGCGAAGGGCTTCGGTGACGAGGAACGGGTGCGGCCCCGCAAAGACCGTCGGGTGGAACTGCACGAACTCGAGGTCGGCGACCCTGGCCCCGAGGCGCGCGGCCTCGAGGATTCCCTTGCCGCTGCTGAGCCTGCTGTTGGTCGTCCTTTCGTACAGGCCCGCGTAGCCGCCGGTCGCGAGCACTGTCGCGCCCGCCTTCACGACCAGGCCGCCCGTGAAGATCGCGCCCCCCACCGCGAGCGATTCGAGGCGCGCGCGGACGCGCGTGATGCGAGCCTCTTCTTCGATCGCCGTGCGCATGAAGCCCATCAGCGTGCTGCCGCTCTGATCGCCACCCAGGTGCAGCACCCGCGGCCGTGAGTGCGCAGCCTCCCGGGCAGTGCCGCCGTCGAAGCGGACGCCGAGCGACTCGAGCCACCGCACAGTGTCGGGGCCGGCCGAAGTCAGCATGGCCACGGCGTCCGGGTCGCAAAGCCCTGCGCCAGCGGCCATGGTGTCAAGCGCGTGGAGCCGCGGCGAGTCCTCGGGCAGCGTCGCCGCGGCGATCCCGCCCTGCGCGCGGTCCGAGGAGCCGAGTCCCGCCGACACCAGCGCAACATGCGCGCCGAGACGCGCCGCTTCGAGCGCGGCGGCCGATCCGGCGAGCCCATCCCCAATGACCAGTACGTCCGCTGTGAGCTGCACCTCCCCACCTCGTGGGGAGGTCGGCGGCGAAGACGCCGGGTGGGGAGAGCTCAATGGCCGAGACGCGTTCACAGCTCGACCATTCTTTGAATCGCGCCACGTGCCTGATCGGCAACGTGCTGTGGCACCGAGACCTCAAACACGTCGTCGCGCAGCGAGGTCAGCAGCTTCTCGAGCGTGATCTTCTTCATGTACCGGCAGATCGCGCGCTCGCTCGCGGCGTAGAAGCGACCCTGCGGCGCCTCTTTCGCGAGGCGGTGCATGATCCCGAGCTCGGTCGCCACCACGAAGCTGCGCGTCGGATGCTGCTGCGCGTGCCTGACCATCCCCTCGGTGCTGAGGATGTGCGTGCGCTCGGCGTCGATGTCGCCCGACGCCTTGAAGTACATGCACTGGCTGGCGCATCCGCACTCGGGGTGCACGAGAAGATCGGCGTCGCCGTGCTCGCGGCGCGCCCGGTCGATGTCCTGCGGGCGGATGCCGGCGTGGACGTGGCACTCACCAGGCCACACATGCATCTTCCTGCCCGTCACCTTCTCGAGATAGGTGCCGAGAAACATGTCGGGCAGGAACAGGATGTCTCTGTCCTCCGGGATCGCTCGGATCACGCGCTCGGCATTGCCCGACGTGCAGCAGTAGTCGCTCAGCGCTTTCACCTCGGCCGTGGTGTTGACGTAAGAGACGACGATCGCGCCGGGGTGCTCCGCCTTCCACGCGGCGAGCTGTTCGGCGTTTATGGTCGCGGCCAGCGAGCAGCCGGCCTCGAGGTCAGGGATGAGGACCCGCTTGCGCGGGCTCAGGATGGCCGCGGTCTCGGCCATGAAGTGGACCCCGCAGAAGACGATCACGTCGGAGCCTGTCGCCGCCGCCTGGCGGGAAAGCCCGAGCGAGTCACCAACGTAATCCGCTACGTCCTGGACCTCTGGCACCTGATAGTTGTGAGCGAGGATCACTGCGTTGCGCTTGCGCGCGAGCTCACGTATCTCGGCGCTCATGCCCGCGATGTCGCGTGGCACATTCCTTCCCTCGTAATCAGCGGCGTCAGCCTCGAGCGAGATGATCTCTACCGCCATGTCCTCACCACCTCCAGGCTCAGGTCCAGCGCGGGGGCGGAATGCGTGAGAGCCCCCACCGAGATCCGATCGACTCCGGCTTTCGCCGCCTCCACCGCTCCCTCCAGCGTCATGCCACCGGACGCTTCCAACTTCGCGCGGCCGGCGGTGATTTCAACCGCGCGGCGCATCCCTGCCGCTGACATGTTGTCCAGCAGGATTGTCTCGGCGCCGGTTTGGAGCGCCTCGTCGAGCTGCTCGAGCGAATCGACCTCCACCTCGACCGGCATTCCCGCGCGGCGCGCACGCTTCACGGCCGCGACCACACCGCCCGCTGCGGCGACGTGGTTGTCCTTGATGAGGATCGCGTCCCACAAACCGTCGCGATGGTTGCGTCCTCCGCCGGCGCGCACGGCAGCGCGTTCCAGCGAACGCAGACCAGGCGTGGTCTTGCGGGTGTCGAGCAGCGTCACTTTCGGGAAGGGCGCCAGCGCATCCGCGTAGCGGCGCGTGAGGGTCGCGATGCCTGACAGCCGCTGCAGGAAGTTGAGCGCCGTCCGCTCGCCGGTGAGGATGGCGCCCAACGGTCCGGTGATTCGGGCGACCTCGTCACCGGGCGCAAGCCGCGCGCCGTCTTTGCTGATCGCGGCGTAGCCACAAGATCTGTCGACCAGCTCGAACACCAGGGCAGCGGCCTCGTTTCCGGCGAGCACGCCGGCAGCCCGAGCCATGATCCGCGCTTCGCCGAACAGGCTCCCGTCGACCACGGCCGCGGTCGTGACGTCGATTCCGTCTCCGAGGTCCTCCTCGAGTGCGGCGGCGACCACGCGCTTGAGGTCAGGCTTCGATGAAACCATCGGGCTCCTCGCGAAGGCCGAAAGCTTGCTGCGTGAATCGGAACAGGTACGCGCGCTTGCCGCGAATCGCCCGGTCCTTGCCGGTCGGCTCGATCACCCCGCGGTCCACGACCTTGCGCCAGAAGTTGCCGCGGTTGATCGAGAGCCCGAGGACCGCCTCGTAAACGTGCTGAAGCTCGGAGATCGTGAACTCCGAGGGCAGGAGCTGGAAGCCCACGGACGAGTAACCGACCTTGCTGCGCAGGCGCCGCACTGCGTAATCGACGATCTCTCGGTGGTCGAAGGCCATCTCAACCGGCAGCCGGCGGACAGGGTGCCACTCCAGCTCGCCTTCGTCCTTGCGCCCGGCGCAGGCCTCCGCCAGCGCAGTAGGCACGATCGCGATGTAGGCCACCGAAAGGACGTCACCGCGAGGATCGCGACCCGGGACGACGACGCGCCCTGCGGCGTCCAGCTGTTCCGGGCGGTGGAACGTCTTGAGCTGCTCGATCCATCCGCCCTCAAGTCCGGTGATTCCGGCCTGGAGACCCCTCGCCTGGGCGTCGAGCGAAGCACCGGGAGACCGCAGGCCGCCGGGCAGGGCCCAGAAGTCGGGATAAGGGTTTTCGGTGCGCTGCTGCAGCAGGACGCTCAGCTCGCGGCCGACCAGGGTGAAGACCGCGAGGTCCACGGAGACCGGGCAGCTGGATTCCGTCAGGCCGTCGCCGACCACCCTGGGAGTTCGCTCCACCATCCCATGCGCCATCCTATCTCATTTCGAAGCGACAGTGGAAGCAAACTATTCCCTTGCCGCCAGCGCGACCGCGAGGGCGACCAGGGCGGCGGTGTCGGCGCGGAGGTTGAGGCGGCCAAGGCTCGCCTGGAGCGGGGCGATTGCGAGCTCTCGCTCGGACCACCCGCCTTCCGGACCGATGAGAAGGGTGAGGTCACGCTGCTCGCGCAGGTCGGCCAGGCGTTGCGGCGCATCGCGCACGAGGAACAACGGGTGCTCGGCGGATGAAAGAACCTCGTCGAGGGTCGAAGGCCCAGCCACCGGTGGCACCCTGAGCCGTCCGGCGAGCATCGCCGCCTCTCGGCAGATCGTCGCCCAGCGCTCCGGCCTCGCGCCACGCGCCACGCTGCGATCGGCCTGAAAAACGTGAAATGAGAAGGCGCCGAGCTCTGTGCACCTGGAGAGGACGAGCTCCAGGGCCGGCGCCGGAAGGTTGGCGACGGCGATCGTGATGCGGGACTGCGGCTCGGCGCGATGCTCGCGCTGGGCGATGATGGCGCCTTCCACCCGCTCTCTCGAGACGGCGTCGAGGCGAACGGTGAGAATCGCGCCGGCCGGGTCGACGACCTCGATCTGCTCTCCGGCCCTGGCCCGCAGCGAGCGGACGAGGTGGCCGGCGTCAGCGCCCTCGATGACGGCGCGCCCTCCCTCCCTGCGGGCGAAGAACCAGGGCATCCGTCTATGGAGACGGGATCACATCATGCTGAAGGTTTCGTAGACCGCGATCTGCCCGCCGCTCTTGAGGATTGGGCAGCCCTTCGCCATCTTCGTCGCCTTGTCCAGTGAGGGGGCCTCGATGATGCTGTAGCCGGACGCTCGCTGGCCAACGGGTCCCTTGGAGACCGCGCCGTCGGGCTTGATCTTGTTGACAGCGCCGGAGAATGGGTTACCTGCATCGACGACGGCCGGGCCGAGCTTTCCGTACCAGGTCCCCCACTGCTTGAGGACGCGTGCCTGCGCGGCGGCGGTCTCAGGCATGCCTCCTCCGTAAAACACCAGCAGGTACTTCATACCTTTCCTCCTCGCCTTTGCTGATTGACGACGCGACCGTCAGCCTATCTCTTATCGCCAGAAGTGCCTCGTTTGGTGAGGACGCGGGCTCGATGTCGGGCGAGCAGCGCGAGCGCGTGCGACAACCGATCGCGGTTCGCACTGTCGTTCAGCCACCTGCTCTGTCCCGATGGATGAGGGAGCGGGATCATGACGGGCCTGTCCCCGAACGCGTGGCCGACGCGATCCTCGAGCGGGCTGGGGCCGAGGAAGCGGGCGATCGCCATCTGCCCCACCAGGATGAGAATCCGCGGCTTCAACATTCGCATCTCGGCGTCGAGCCAGTGCGCGCAGTTCGCGACCGCCGCGGGTGGCGGTCTGAGGTCTCCAGCGCCGCTGCGACTGCGCCCCGGAAAGCAGCGCATGAGGGCCGCGATGTAGGTCAGGCGGCGAAACTCTTCGGCGCTTTCGAAACCGGCCCTCACCATCCATCGGTCCAGCTCCTTCCCGGCTCGGCCCGAGAACGGGCGTCGAGACTCACGCTCCGCGAGGCCAGGCGCCTGGCCGACCACGAAGAACGGCGCCCCCCACTCACCGGAGAAGGTTGGGTTTGCCTCTTCGATGATGTCGGCCTCGGCGCATACGCGGCACGCCCTGCACGCGGCCTGGTGACGGAGCAGCGTGACACGAGACGCACCCATCGAGCCGACCCTACACCTGACTCCTACGACGCCCGATTCGTGGAGGCCGGTAACATCCCGTGGTGATGGCCCCGACCCAACAGCAGGTCCTCGACACGCTCGCGAACATCCAGGACCCCGACCTCGGTCGTGATGTCGTGAGCCTGGGAATGATCAAGGAGCTGGAGGTCAGCCCCGAGGGAAAGGTCAGCTTCACGTTCGAGCTGACAACTCCGGCGTGCCCGGTCCGTGACCGTTTCAAGACTCAGGCCCAGGACCTGGTGGCTGAGCTGCCTGGTGTCTCCGAGGTCGAGGTTCGCATGACCGCCAACGTGCGTCCGGCCTTCATGCGACCGAAGCCGTCCGAGGTCCTCCCGGGCGTCAAGCAGACGATCGCCGTCGCCTCCGGCAAGGGAGGGGTCGGCAAGTCGACGGTCGCGGTCAACCTGGCGGCGGCGCTCCGCAAGGCCGGCGCCGAGGTCGGCCTCCTCGACGCCGACATCTACGGGCCGTCTGTGCCCGCGATGACAGGATCGAGGAGCGTGCCCGAGCAGGTCAACGGACGCCTTCGACCCATCGAAGCGCACGGCTTGAAGCTCATGTCGTTCGGCCACATCTACCCTGGCGACCAGCCCACGATCTATCGAGGTCCGATGGTCGGCAAAGCGATCGAGGCCATGATGGTGCAGGTCGATTGGGGCCGTCTCGACTACCTCGTCATCGACCTCCCGCCAGGCACCGGAGACGCATCGCTCACCCTGGCGCAGGCAGTGCCCCTGACCGGAGTCGCGATCGTCTGCACGCCGCAGGACGTGGCGACCGACATCGCGGTCAAAGCCCTGCAGATGTTTCGAAAGCTCAACGTCACGCCGCTCGGCCTGATCGAAAACATGAGCTGGTACATCTGCCCGAGCTGCGGGCATCGCCACGAGATCTTCAGCCACGGTGGCGCGGAGGCGGCCGCCCAACGGCTCGGCGTTCCGTTTCTCGGCGCTATCCCGCTCGAAGAGGACATTCGCAAGGATGCCGACGCGGGGATCCCGGTGGTCATCTCGCGACCGGAATCGGCCGGCGCCAAGGCATTCATCGAAATCGCCTCACAGGTTGCGGCGCGGACTTCGATTCAGTCGTTTCGCCAGCTGCCCGTGATCAGCGTCAGATAGGCAGCTGAAAGACCCCGACCCGTTTCCGCTGACGGTCGACGTAGACCGCGACCGCCAGGTGATGGAGATCGTCTGGGAGGGCGGCCACCGCAGCGCTTACTCGGGCGAGCGCCTGCGTTGGGCGTGCCCGTGCGCCGAATGCCGAGGCGAAGCCGGCGCGCCCGGACGTCTTGCCCGTATGTCGAGCCTCGCGCCCGACGAGCTACGCGTCGAGAATGTCGCGCTCGTCGGCCAGTACGCCCTCCAGATCGCATTCCAGAGCGGTCACTCGACCGGCCTCTACACCTTCTCGCTTCTCCGCGCGATGTGCGACTGTGCCGAGTGCAGGGCGCGGAGGACCGAAACGTAGGTCGCTCCTGCGTGGCATAATCCCGGCGCCCCCGTTGTCGCTACCGACGTCGCTGCACAAGTTCGAGGCCGGCCCCACGCCCGCCCTACCGCCGAGGCGCTCCCGTCGCCGGCGCAGACACCGCCGCGGCTGGATCATCGTCGCCGTGTTGATCGCGGTTCTCCTCACAGGCGGCGGCGGCCTGCTCGCGTACGCGAACACCCTGCCCACGTCGGTGTCCCTCAACGTCAAAAACGGTCAGAAGGACGTGGCCGCAGATGAGCGGCTGATCTTCGACTTCAGCCGGCCGGTAGCGCTTGCAGCTCTCGAGTCAGCGCTGTTCATCGCGCCTGCTGCTGACGGCGTGCTGTCGGGAGGCGGCGGGCAGACTCGGTATACCTGGACGCCGGCCCAGCCGCTCGCCGACCTCACCACCTACACCGTGACCATCCGGCCGCTGACCGACATCAGCAAGCACCGGGTGGCCGGAGGTCAGTGGGCCTTCACGACCACCATCGTCCCGCGCGTCCTATCGGTCACCGGCACCGGGGGCGAGCAGATCGCCGACGACTCGGAGATCCAACCCGGCACGACGCTGACGATCAATTTCAACGACCCCATGGACGCCGAAACGATCCAGCTCTTGAACGGGACGCAGGCCCTCACGCTCACGTGGGCGCCCGATTACCGGAGCGCATCCATATCGACCACCGGGATGCCGTCGGGGCCGCTGGCGCTGCAGATCCCGCCGGGCGGCCGGGACCAGACGGGCCACAAGCTGCAGGGGTCGTTCTCCCTCAAGACGGGCCTCTACTACCGCGACCGCGAGCACACGACCGCGCTGAAGTATCCGGCCCTGATCCAGATCCCGAACGACAGCCTGGCGCGCGATCAGAACGGCCTTCAGGCCGCAGACGTCGTCTTCGAGTACCTCGCCGAGGGCGGCATCACGCGCTGCACCGCCATCTACCAGAACGCACCCGACCTCGTCGGGCCAATGCGCTCGGCCCGTTTCATCTCGCTGAAGATCGCCCGCCACTACAAAGGGCTGCTGTTCCAGTCCGGTGAGTCACAGGCCACGCGCGCGCGCGCTGCAGCGGATCCGGTGCCGCAGTTCTTCGACACCATCGGCTACCAGTTCCGCACCGCCTCACGCTACGCACCCGACAACCTGATGATCACCGGCGCGTCAGTCGCCAGAGCGGAGGCGAGGTTTCCGAGCATCGCCGCGTACACGCTGCCCAAGGCACGACCAACACTGGTCGGCGGGACGCCGTGGCCTCGCCTGGCGGTGGGCGAGCATTACTCCATTTACTCGTACGACCCTGTGATGGGGACCTACCAGAAGTCGGAGGAAGGACACGCTTACTCGGACAAGAACCTCCGCCAGCCGCTGCGCATCGAGATGGTGATCGTGCTGCACACAGCTGAATGGCTGGTCAACGTCGGCGACGGGCACGGCGCGCACATTCACGACTACGACCTCGATTCTGGCGGCGTCGTGGAGATCTATTACAAAGGCATGCGGTACGGCGGCGCGTGGAAAGGACCCGATCGGCGTGGCCCGCTCACCTTCACGGTGGGAGGACAGCCCGTGACGCTGCCGCCTGGCCTGGTCTGGATCGACGTCACCGCCTGACGGCCGTCGTCCGGCTCAGACCCGCGCGGCGTCCCTCAATGCGGTGACATAAGCGGCGGCCGCGACCGCAGCGGTCGTGCCGTCGCCGACAGCGGTTGCGATCTGTTTGGTCAGCTGCGCTCTGACATCACCTACCGCCCAGACCCCCTCCGCCGATGTCTGCATGTTGCGGTCC
>DASXTG010000142.1:0-32637 GCA_036505515.1 Candidatus Dormiibacterota bacterium
GGATGGGGACCAGGCCGAAGGCCCGAAGGCCGGCGTCCCAGGCGGCCGGTGCGAAGGCGCGGGTGGCGCAACGACGACCCCATCTGAAGATGGGTGAGGAGGCGCGCCGGGTCCCGCAACGCACGCATCAGAGCCCGCAGGGCTCCCGGCCGTCCGGGGCGGCGGATGGACCTCATTCGGCTGTTACGGTTCACTAGCTCCGTCTGGCGGCGTCGATCGCCCTGTCCATGGCGGACGAAGGCTCACGGAGAGCGTCACCGTGACCGACCGCAAGGAGCGACGGGCGTAGAGCGCGCAGGGCGACGGCTGAAGCCAGGGCGGCCGACTTGCTCCAGGTCGCCAGGGCAGGAAATGGAAATAGAGGACGGAGAACTCCCGAAACTGCGATGCCGCCGCGCGTCTGGAATGCGTCGCCCGCGATCAGGCTACGGTCGCGCAAGTCGAGGAAGGCGACGTGGCCGGGCGTGTGGCCCGGTGACGCGACCACCTCCAGCGATCCGAGCCGGTCGCCGGGCTTCAGCAGCCGGTCGGGCTTCCAGTCGACCTTCACGAAGTAGCCCTTCATCGGCGTCTGCGCCTCATCCGTGCGCAGGGACTTGTCGCCGGCCAGGACTGGCGCGTCGCGCTCGGAGATCGAGACCTCGACCGCAGGAAAGCGCTGCCGCATACCCGCGACTCCGCCCACGTGGTCGGCGTGGGCGTGGGTGAGCGCGATGCGGCGAAGCTCCTGCCCCAGCTCTTTGACGATCGCTGCGACGTCTTCGGCGGGCGACGACATCGTGCTGTCAACCAGCGTGAGCCCGTCGTCCTCCTGCACCAGGTAGCAGTTCATCGGAAACGCCACTGGGAACTTGGTGAGCTGCGTTAGAAGCGCGCCGAGCCGCGTGATTTTCACTTGTCCTCCATGGCTTCGGGGAGCCTACCATCTGCGCGATGGCCGTCGACAAGAAGGACAAGAAGCGGAAGAAGAAAGACGGACAGTGGACGCCAAGGAAAGGCGTTCTGTCGAAGAAGGACTACGAGAAGGAGCTGCGGCGCTTGCAGGTCGAGCTGTTGCGCCTCGAGGAATGGATCCGGCACAGAGGCCTGCGCGTGGTCGTCCTCTTCGAGGGTCGCGACACCGCCGGTAAGGGTGGCGTCATCAAGCGGATGACTGCGCTGCTGAACCCGCGCTACGTCCGTGTGGTCGCCCTGCCCGCCCCGACAGAACGGGAGCGGACGCAGTGGTACTTTCAGCGCTACGTGGCGCACCTACCTTCGGCCGGCGAGATGGTGCTGTTCGACCGCAGCTGGTACAACCGCTCCCTTGTCGAGCACGTCATGGGTTTCTGCACCGACGAGGAATACGACGAGTTCATGCGCACGTGTCCACAGTTCGAGCGCATGCTCGTGCGCTCGGGGATCATCCTGATCAAGTACTGGCTCTCGGTCAGCGATGATGAGCAGGAGCGGCGCTTCCTGGCCCGCATCAACGATCCGAGCAAGCGCTGGAAGCTGAGCCCTATGGACCTGCAGGCGCGTGCGAGGTGGGTCGACTACTCAGAGGCCAAGGACCAGATGTTTGCGTTCTGCGACATCAAGGAGGCTCCCTGGCATGTGGTAGAGACCGACAACAAGCGCGCCGCCCATCTCAACCTGGTCAGCCATTTCCTCTCGCTGATCAAATACAAAGAAGTGCCGCATGACGACATCAAGCTTCCGCCGCGGCAGAAACGCAATTACAGCCGTCCCCCAAAGAGCTCGCAGCAGATGGTTCCGATCAAGTACGAGGTGAGCTGAGCGATGAGAGTGCGGGACCTCCCGCCGGGACGTCTGATCGCGGTCGATCCAAAGACCCGGCTCGCCGAGGTGGCACGGCGCATGCGCATCGACGATTCCGATTCGGTCGCGGTCATGTCTCAAGACCGCCTGGTGGGGATCATCACCGAGCGCGACCTGGTGCGTGCCATCGCTGACGGCGTCAACCCCGCTCAGACCGCGGCCGACGTGATCATGTCGGCAGACCCCGCGACCGTCAGCGCCGACGAGGACGTCGATGTCGTGGCCGTGAAGATGATGCGGTTGGGCATCAGGCACCTGCCCGTCGTGGACGCCAACGGCTCACCGGTCGGGCTGGTCTCGGCGCGCAACCTGGTAGCGATGCTGGACAGGGGCAAGAAGCAGCTCTAGGGCCGCTGGCCGTACTCCTCTCGAAGGAACCGATGCATGCGCTCCACCTCGCCTGCTGGAAGTGGCACCGGCGTGCCCAGCAGGCTCGAGAGGTAGGCGACACGCGCCGCCTGCTCGACGAGAAGCGCCGCCGTGAACGCGCTCTCCACGCTGTCGCCCACTGCAATCACCCCGTGGTTGGGCAGGAGCACGGCCCGGTGTGCGCCGAGTCCATCAGCCGCCTCCTCTCCCAAGTCTGGGCTCGCCGGCGGCAGGTAGCTCATCACCGGGACGGCTCCGCCGAGGTACCCGGCCGCCTCGATGAGAAGGGCGGGAATCTCACGGCGCAGGACCGCAAAGACGGTCGCGAACGTCGAGTGCGTGTGCACGACCGATGCCACATCGTCACGGTGCCGGTAGATCGCCGCGTGGTTCATGGTGTCGGTAGACGGTCGGAGCCCGCCCTCGAGGGCGATGCCATCCAATCCGACTTTCACCAACGCTTCAGCGGTGAGCTTGGAAGGATCGACGCCGGAAGGAGTGATCCAGAAGTGATCGGCGTGCGCTGGGCGAGCGCTGACATTGCCGGCAGTGCCGGCGACCAACCCTGCATCGCGAATGCGGAGTGCCGCTTCGACGACTGCATTGCGAATGGAGTGCTCGTTATGCATTGATGGAGATCACGCGTGATTCGGTGATGATCGCAGTGACCAGGTCGGCCGGCGTCACGTCGAACGCCGGGTTCAGGGCTCGCGTTCCCTCCGGCGCAACCTGCCGGCCGCCGAAGCCCAGCACCTCGCCTTCCCCACGTTCCTCGATCGGGATGTCCAGCCCTGTGGCGGTCATCGGGTCGCGTGTCGATTCGGGCGCGACGACCACAAACGGCACATACGAGCGAGCCGCCGCCAGCGCGAGCGGATACGTGCCGACCTTGTTCGCCACGTCGCCGTTGGCGGCGATGCGGTCGGCGCCGACAATGACCACGTCGACGCGACCGGCCGCCATCAACCCAGGAGCAGCAGCGTCCGCCACCAGCCGGAATGGGACGCCGAGCCGCTTCAGCTCCCAGGCGGTCAGACGGCTGCCCTGGAGCAGCGGCCGTGTCTCTGTCGCGATGACTTCTTCGACTGAGCCATGCTCGTGTGCGACCTGGATGACGCCGAGCGCGGTTCCGATCTCGACGCAGGCGAGGGCTCCAGTGTTGCAGTGGGTGAGGACCCGGAGCGGACGCTGGCGGGTCTGGCTCACCGACTCCAGCCACGTGGCGCCGCGTTCCGCCATGGCTCGGTTGGTGCGAACGTCGGCCGCGAGCAGGGCCTGGGCGGCCGCGAGCACCGCCTCAGGGCCTTCGCTCACCGCCCGGCGCGCCTGGTCGATTCCCCAGCGCAGGTTGACCGCGGTCGGGCGAGTCGCCGCCAGCTCCTCGGCGGCGCGGTCCGCGGCGGCCTCGATGTCTGCCCCGCCGGCCTGCGCCAGGCGCACCGACAGCGCAATCCCGAGCGCGCCTGCGACTCCAAGTGCCGGGGCGCCTCGCACCCTCAGGGTGCGGATCGCCTCGGCCAGCTGCTCGACGTCGCGCAGCCGCAGGAAGCGCTCCTCATCGGGGAGGAGCGTCTGATCGATGATGACGACGGCATCGCCGTCCCAGTCGATCGTCCGGTTCATGAGCCTAGGTTATGCGGGATTTCCGCGGTGAGACTGGCGCGGTCGGCCGGTAGCGTTCGGGTCCGTGAGGTAGCGCTGAACTGCGGGCCCGAGCCAGCCCGCGATGTCTTCTGACCGGGCGGAGGCAAGCGGTTCGAGCTTGATCACGTAACGCAACATCGCGACTCCGATCAGCGTGCTCGCGGCAAGGCTTGCGCGCAGCTGCGGCTGGTCGACGTTCAGCTCCCTGGCCAGGCGGCCCAGGATCTCGCGGGTCACGAACTCGCGCAGCAGCGCGGCCGCGCTCTCATTGGCGACCACCGACCGGATCAGGGCGAGCAGCGGGTGCCCCGCGGGCGAGTCCCACGTGTCGAGGAAGAAGTGCACCAACCGCTCCCCCAGTCCGTCCAGACCGGGAGCCAGTAGACCAGGAAGGAACTCCGCGGGATCGACCGGGAACTGGACTGCAGCCCTGAAGACGCCTTCTTTCGAGCTGAAGTAGTGGAGCACGAGCGACGGATCCACGCCGGCCTCGGCGGCGATGCCCCGCACAGTCCCCCCCTCGTAGCCGACGTTCGCGAAGTGAGAGCGGGCGGCGGCCAGGATCTCCTCGCGCGTGCCGCCCGCTCCCGGACGCCGCCCCGTGCGCGCCATCTTCCCTACCGTGCGGGCAGGGCTGCAGCCGAGCCCGAGCCCCGGCGAGCCGCGACGAGCTCGCCAAGCCCCATGAGCAGCAAGCCCCCGGCCAGCCACGCGCTAAGCACTATCAGGGGATTTTCGAGCCCGGCTCCGTCGAAATACAGGGCGCCGCGCAGCCCGCTGTAGAGCTGACCGGCCGGCATCCAGGGCGCAAGCCACCGGTAGAAGTCGGGCAGGAGCTGGCTGCCCGCGGGACCTCCCGACGACACCAGGTCGAGCAGAACCACGACCAGGGCTGCCAGGCCGAGCCCGGCACGTCCCAGCAGGCGCGCGCTGCCGGCGACAGCCGCGCCCACCGCCGCCGCGGCGAGCATGACCATGCCGGTTGCAGTCCAGAAACCGGTGCCGTAATCGTCGGCGATCCACGCCGCCGTGCCCATTGCCGTGAGCCCGCCAAGGACGGCAAAGGCCAGCACCACCACCAGCCGCGGCCCGAATCCTGCGTCGGGCGCCGTGCCGAGGAGCGCCGCCTGCGCCACCAGCGCGGAGACGATGACCGCCACGACGACAAAGAAAAGGATCAACCCGTGCGCATCGCCGGCGGCGAAGGGGTGAACCGTCTCCACATCGACGGTCGCGCCCTGGCCCTTGAAGACGTTTGTGAAGGCTGCCGTGATCACGCCGGTCGCTGCGTCCCCGGCCGCCCCGGCCAGGATCAGCCGTGGGCTGGACCCACCGAGCACAAGCACGCCGTCCACAGCGCGGGAATCGACGGCAGCCCTGGCATCCGCTTCTGAGGCGAACGTTGTGAACTCGAATGCGCCCGGCGCGTTGGTCCCAAAGGCGGTCGAGATCTGCTGCAACGCGGGTGCCGGACCCACCAGGCCGACCGGGATGTCGTGAGGGCGCGGATCGCGGACTGCGGTTCCGATCAACCCCAGCAGCGCGACCAGCAGGGCGAGGCCGCCGACCAGCGGCGGAACCAGCATCCTCACCCCGTCGCGCGGCCCCGAATGTCCAACCGCTTCGCTTCGATTCATGGTCCCCGTGCGTGCCATTGCCGTCTCCTCCACTAATTCAACGCTGGTTGAATTCTACAGCCGTTGAATTAGCGATGTCAAGGGGCGGGGGCGCGCGGCCTGCTTAGAAGAGGCCAGTGAGCCAGCGGCGCAGCGGCTTCGGTCCAGGGGGCTCGTGGTAGGGCGGCAGCAGCCTCGCCACGGCCTCTGCGCCAAGGCGGTGAATCTCGTCCACCGTCTTCCCGGCGGTCGGGATCGGCTCGCCGATATACACGCCGATCCTCTTTCCCAGCCACACGTCTTTGGGACCGGAAAGGCCCACGGGGACGACTGGGATCCCGCCCCCGGCCGCAAAGTGGGCGAAGCCCTTCTTGAAGGGAAGGAGCTCGCCCTCCCGCGGCCCGAAATCGCCTTCCGGGAACAGCGCGAGCGCACCGCCAAGCGAAAAACAGCGACCGACGTGCCGAAAGAGAACCTGTGGGTCGCGCACCGCCCGCTCAACGGGGATGATCCCCCCAGTGGCCCGTACGAGCGCCCACTCCAGCTTTCTCCTCATCATTCCGGTGGGGTCGGCCAGCAGGTGAATCCGCGGCTCGATCGGGAAGACCATCAGCACGGTCATCGCGTCCAGCCAGCCGAGGTGGTTGGCGATGACGATGTAGGTGCCCTTACGCGGAATGTGCTCGCGACCGTGGACGTCGAAACGGAAAGCCAGGCGCAGGGCGGGGATGGTGACAAGTCTCACCAGGCGATAGGTCAGCGTTGCCCGGCGACCCACGGGCAGCAGATCCGCCGGCGGGACGGCACCGCTCGTCCGCCCTGCGGCGGCCGCCTCGGCGTTGGGGCGCCAGCGCAGCGAGTTCCAGTCATCGCTCAACGACACCTGCGTGACGGCGACCAGACCGGCGGCGTGCAGCACGCCCCAGCCGTGGTCGCGACTGAGGTCGGCGACCGGGCCCTGCTTCGGGTTCGGGTAAGCCATCCACAGGACGCCGCCCGGTTTCAATGCGCCAAGCGCGGCGCCGGCATCCCTCTCGAGCTGCGCGCGGTCGCGGGCGAAGAGCTGGACCACGTCGTTCGGACCGTTGGCTTGTTCATCGGCGACCGCGCCTTCCGGAAGGGGACGCAGATCCTCCAGGTATCCGGGCGGCGCGTTGAGGATCAGAACCCGCTGGCCGGCCTGGATGAGGAGCTTGCGGCTGAGCGCCGATTCCGCCACGCGGGCATTATCGGCGGTGTTCATTTTCAGGTCCGCCACATCTAACCTGGCTGCCATGGGATGGGTACTGAGTGAAAGCGGCGAAACCTGACCGGCGGTCGGTCCTGTCGCCGGACGGCCGGATCGCCGCCGGCGCCAGGCCGATGGACGAGGAAATTGTGCTGGAGGCTCTGCGCTGGATGCTCCTGTCCAGAGCCTACGACGAGAGAGCCACCGCGCTCCAGCGCCAGGGCGCTTACGGTGTCTTCTCTCCCAGCCTTGGTCAGGAAGCGTCAGTGATCGGGTCGGCCATGGCCCTCGACCCGAGCCGCGACTGGCTCGTCCCTCAGTACCGGGAGACCATGGCCGTCGTCCACCACGGATATCCGCTGGAGCGGATCGCCGCCACCTACATGGGCCGCTCGACCGAAGCCGCGCGCATCCCTGACGGCGTGAACGTGCTCCCCACGCAGATCGCGCTCGCCGCCCAGCTCCCGCACGCGGTCGGCCTCGCATGGGGCCTCAAGCTCCAGGGCCGCGACTCGGTTGTGATGACCTACATCGGCGACGGCGGATCGTCGGAGGGCGATTTCCACGAAGCCCTGAACCTGGCCGGCGTGCAGCGAGCGCCGATCGTGTTCTTCATGCAGAACAACCAGTGGGCCATCTCCACACCGCGTCGCGCGCAATCAGCGGCGACCAGCTTTGCGCTGCGCGCTGCCGGATATGGTTTTCCAGGCGCGGAGGTCGATGGCAACGACCTGATGGCTGTTTACGAAGCGACAGTCGAAGCAATCGGACGCGCGCGTGCCGGCGAAGGTCCGACGCTCATCGAGTCGGTCACGTACCGAATGGGTTTCCACAACACGACCGACAACCCGAGCCTCTACGAGGACCCAGCGGGACGGCTCGATGCTCAGCGGCGCGATCCGATCGAAAGGGTCATCAAGTACCTCACGTCGCTCGGCCTGTGGAGCGAGGAGCAGGACGAGGAGACTCGGGCGAGCGTCAGGCTCGAGGTCGATGCCGCAATCGAAAAGGGGCTGACGTTTCCGCCGCTCGAGGCGCGCCACCTTTTCGAGAACGTCTATGCAGACCCGCCGGAGCGGCTGCGCCGGCAGCGCGACTCGCTGCTGTCAGAGGGGCGGTAACCACGCCGCAGCGAAACATCATCGAAGCGATCAACAACGCTCTCGATGAGGAGATGCAGCGCGACCCCAGGGTGATGATCCTCGGCCTGGACGTGGGCAAGCTCGGCGGTGTGTTCCGCGCCACCTCTGGCCTCGTGGACAAGTACGGATCGGATCGCGTCGTCGACACGCCGCTGGCCGAGGCGGCCATCATCGGAGCCTCGCTGGGGCTTGCCATCTCAGGCCTGGTGCCGGTGGCCGAGATCCAGTTCCTTGGCTTCACCGCCCAGGGCTTCCACCAGATCGGCCCGCAGCTGGCGAGGTATCGGGTGCGCTCACGCGGCCGCTTCCACTGCCAGGTCACGATCCGTGCGCCGTTCGGGGGCGGCATCACGAGCCCAGAGTTTCACTCCGATGCAGTCGAGGCCCAGTTCGTCCAGTCGCCGGGGATCAAGGTCGTGATGCCTTCCAACGCCTATGACGCCAAAGGGCTGCTGCTCGAAGCCATTCGCGACCCAGATCCAGTCCTCTTCTGCGAGCCTGACCGGCTCTATCGCCTCGGTCGCATGGAAGTCCCGGATGGGAGCTACACGGTTCCATTCGGCAAGGCTGCGGTCATTCGTGAAGGCAAGGACGTGACGCTGGTCGCGTGGAGCGCGGCCATCGAGCTGTGCCAGCGGGCCGCGGACCAGCTCGCGGAGAAGGGCGTCTCGGCCGCGCTTGTCGACCTTAGGACGTTGGTGCCGTTCGACGTCGAGACCGTCGTCAGCGCAGTCGCGAGCACCGGCCGGTGCGTGGTCGTTCATGAGGCGCCGCTGAGCGCGGGATTCGGCGCCGAGGTGGTGGCCACGCTGGCCACGGAGGCCTTCTACGACCTCGAGGCGCCGATTCAACGCGTGGCAGCCTTCGACGTTCCGTACCCGAGCTCTCCACTCGAGGGTTATTACCTGCCGACTGTGGAGCGGGTGGTCGCAGCCGCCCTGCAGACGCTCAGCAGCTGACTACCGAGTTTCCGAGGCGATGCGTTCGCGCAGCCTATCCACCTGAGCCGAGCCCTCCACCACCCCCCACTCGATCGACGTGGTCACCACCTCACCAGGCTGCAGATGCTGCAGCGTTCCCCGCCGGCGCTCAGCCGGCCGGCCCTCGACGTGGCAGTTCGCCGGCTCCAGGCCAAGCGCGTTGATCCCAGCGCCGTGGTGCTTCCACTGCACGAGATACGGCAGTGCTGATCTCCCGTATCGGAGGTAGAAGGCGAGCTCGGTGTCCGGAAGCACATGATCGTTGACAAGGGCCAGGCAGACCTCATCGCTGTCGCGTACCGGCTCGTGATAGAAGACCTGCTCGGCCACGCCCGCCATCGGAGCGTCGAACGTGCGCAGCCCATCGAGTGGAGTGCCGGGGTCGCGCGCTTCAGACCGGCAGGGAGGAAGCACCAAGTTGGCGCTCTCGCTGACGAGTGGGAAGCCGACGTTGAAGTGATACAGCAGCATCAGCGGCGCGATTCCCGTGCCGCGATTCTCGATTTCGTCACGGATTCGAACCGATGCGGCTGTCAGGCTGGTTTCGATGGTGCGCCGCAGCTCGAGATCGTGGCCGTAAACGGACACTTCGCGCACATTGCCCGATGCTTTGAGGACATAGTCGTCTCCGACCCAGCCCGCGCCGACGGCGACGTTCGCCGCCGGTATGTTGCTGATCCGTCCGTGCTGGCCGAGCTCCTCACCGCCGTCGACGGCCGGGGAACCAACCTGGGTCAGTCCACACGTGACCATGAGCCCGCCACCGAACGAGCGCAGCCAGCCGGTGCCTCGAGGTTCGTAAAACGACGGCGCCACCCATCCCGTGGGTGAGCGCCAGGCCAGCGGGATGCCGCGGTAGTCGGCGCCGGCAAAATCCATGCCACGGTCGGGAAGGACCGCGAAGCTCAGGCCAGAGCCGGTGCGAAAGCTGAGCTGGCGCATGCCGCGGCCGGGCCCAGAAGCCAGCTCCTCCTGGGACACCGACGCGATCTGGGAGATGTCGCCGAGGCGCTCCAGAAGCTGCTCCCGCGACCAGTTCCTGCTGAATAAGTCCGGCATCGCCCTTGAGACGTCGAGGATAGCCAAGCTTGAGATCAAGGACGATTAGGCGGGCATGAAGGCGATGGTCGCCGAGCGGCTGGGTGGACCCGAAGTCCTGCAGATGCACGACGTTCCGGACCCAAAGCCAGATGCGGGCGAGGTCCTGATCGATGTCGTTCGCGCAGGGGTCAACTTTGCCGACCTCCTGGCCCTGAGCGGCCGCTACGCGGCTGCGCCGCAGCCGCCGTTCACGCCGGGACTGGAGGTCTCGGGTATGCAAGCCGACAACGGCCAGCCTGTGCTGGCGATCGTCAGGTCCGGGGGATTCGCTGAGCGCGTCGTCGCCGACAAGAGATTCGTCTTCGATGCCTACAACATCGATTTGATGCGGGCCGGCGGCTGGCCGCTGGTCACGGTGACCGCCCACTACGCCCTGGTCGAGATGGCCAGGCTGCGCGCGGGCGAACGGTTGCTGGTGACGGGTGCAGCCGGCGGGCTGGGAACCGCCATCATCCAGGTCGCCAAGGCGCTCGGGGCCGGTCTGGTCGTGGCTATGGCATCGACGCCGGAGAAGCGGGAGTTCGCGTTGCGCCAGGGCGCGGACGAGGCGATCGGTTACGACGACCCAATTCCGCCAGTGGACGTGGTGGCCGACGGCGTTGGAGGCACCGTTTTCGAGCGTGCCCTGGAAGCAGTACGGCCGCTCGGTCGAATGGTGCTGCTCGGCGCGTCTTCTGGCAACATCCCGACAGTACCGTCCTTCGACGCTCTCCGGCGGCGCAACGTGGGCATCCTCGCGTTCTCGCTCGGCATGCTGCGCATCACCGACCCTGAGCGCGCAGCCACGCTGGCGAGGCCGGCTATAGAGCTTTTGCGGTCGGGGCTTGTAGCGCCGCCGATTGGTCGCACGCTTCCTCTGGAAGACGCTGCAGAGGCGCTGCGCATGCTGGGTGCCCGCGAGTCGATGGGGAAGCTGCTGCTCGCGCCATAGGCTCGTTGACGGCGAGGTAGTTTTGGGCCGGAGGGCGTGCCGCCGCTCCTCCGGCCCTGACTGGCGCCGAAATCAGTTGGCCCGTCAGCTCTTGGCTTTGGCCTCGCCGCTGCCGTTGAGGGACCGCATGAACGCAGCGGCCAGCCCCTCTATGGCGCCGCCGCCGGTGACGAGCACCTCCGGCATGACGTCTATGTTGCCCTCCGAGACCGCATTGGCGATGGCGACCGCCGCCGTCGGCCCGGAGCCGAGCGCCTGCACCTGCGCCTCGTATCCCCTCGCCCGAGCCAGGCCGAGCGCTTCGACCGCCGCGGCGTCGCCCAGGCCGATGTTGCGCCGACGCGAACCCTCGGCCGCACCTGTGAGCTCAACGAACGCTGCCTCGCCACCGGCCTCTGCCTTGCGGGCGTCGGCTCGAGCGCGGTTGATGTCGACGGACACCTGCGCCTTGGCAAGCTCGGCCTGCATATCGGCTGTGCCGCGCTGCTTCTCGAGGTCGATACGGACGGTCTGAGCGTCCTTCTGCTGCTCGTAGGTCGCCTTCTCCTGGTTGGCGATCTCGCGTCGCGTGAGCACGCTGACGAGCTCCTCGGGGAACTCCACGTCCTGGATGTACACGCCTCGCGTCTCCACTTCATAGGCGCCCAGGTAGCGTGAGATCGCGTCGAAAGCCGCGGCCTGAACCGCATCGCGCGTCTCGATGAAGCGCACCGCCTCCAAACCCTGGAGCGTGTTGCGGAAGTGGTTGCCGACCGCCGCCTGCAGCACCTCGTTGACCAGGTTCTGCATCGAGCCGACCATTGATATGACCTTTGGGGCCTTGGTGTCAGGCACGTGGATCTGGACCTGCAGGTCGATCTTGAAGATGAACCCCTCGCGGCTCTTGCCCTCGATGGGACTCAGCTGTGCGTCAAGGTTGTGCGCGACCGAGCTCGCCTCCGCCCAGTTGAGGGTGAGGATGAATGTGGGCACCCTCTCCGCGGCGTAGATGCGCGGGTTGAGCGGGTATTTGCCGGTGCGCAGCGCCTCGCGCCAGATGCCGCGATGGCCGGGCTGAACGATAGAACCGAACTTGAATTCGGGCCCGGACGTGTCCAGCGTGGGCAGACCCACGTAGCTCTTGATGACGGCGACCTCGCCCTGATTTACGACCAGCATCGACGCCAGCTCGACCCGCACGAGGAACGGGTTCAACAGGTAGGCGCCGTAGAGCAGCGGGTCGTGTTGCAAGCCGATCCGGCCGCCGCTGTCCATGAAGGCCTGGAAGTCCTGGTAGTTGTTGTGAAGCTGGTTCTTGGCTCCCAACAGAGCCTCGATCAGCTCCGAATCGGTGATGTGCTGCTGCGCCTCCAGCACCTCGATGTCGCTGAAGCCGCCGATACGGCCGGCGATGTCGGCCGGCGGGAGCGGATCGCCTTCGAGCGTGGTGACGATGCCAACCACGTCCTGGTCGCCATCCGGCGCGATGACAGTGACCTGGAGCTGCTCAGGCTTGAGGCCGAACGAAGCCGGTGCCAGCGGTCCGCGCAACAGGACGTGCGGATCGATGGGCAGGCCGTAGGCCTTGGTGGCCGTGATGACCAGGAACGCAACCGGGTGAATGGGGGCGAGCGTGCCGGGCGGCAGCACCGGGCGCTGCACGCCCTTCTGGCCGTGACCGCGCACGAAGCCGTGGAGATCGGTGAAGTTGCCGAACTCTTGCCGGTAGGCGGCGGACTTGGCGCCAGTCGGAAGCGGATCGCCGATCTGTGAGATGACCACGCCTATCTCGCCGGCCGGGACCTGGACCCAGGGGTACTTCACGACCGAATAGACCGGCCAGAGCTTGAAGCGGAGCCCGGGCATCAGGAGCTCGGACTGGTAGCCTGCTTCGCCGTCGAATGCGATCGGAGTGTCGGTGGTGTTGTGCTTGGACGACACTCGCTTGATCACGAGCCCGACCTGGGCGGGCCCGATCGCCACGATCGACCTGGCGATCACGATGAACGCCGCAAAGACGACGAGTGCGGCGAGAAGGGACAGCAGCAACGTAAGCAGATCGCCCATGTTCCTGCCTCGAGGGCTCGAACCTTGCCCTTGAACTTACGGGGTTCGCCCTATTCGAGCGATTGCTTATTTCTTACCCATTTTCGGCCCAAACCATGTCTGAAAACGCCTGTTGCTCGGAACAGAGGGACGCATTCCGGTGGTTCTAATTCGCCTACGCATCCGGTTTCGTATGCCTGTTTTGGGAGAGCTTTGAAGCGCGCTGATCTCGTCAAGGTGGCTGTGGCGTTGCCCGTGGTGTGGGTGACCATCGGCTCGGCGTTCGTCGCCCTGAAGATGGGCGTCGCCAACGTCCCACCCTTCCTCTTCTCAGGGTCTCGCTTCCTGATCGTCGGCGCGCTCCTGCTCGCGTGGTGCGCATGGCGCGTGCAGGGCCGCCTGGCTTTGCGGCGTGTCGACCTGTTGATCGCGGCGGCAACCGGCGCCGGCATGATCATGGCCGGTCAGGGCGGCGCATCCTGGGCATCGCAGTACCTCGACCCTGGAATCGTGGCCGTGCTCAGCTCCACGATGCCGATCTGGGCGGTTGTGCTTTCGGTCGCGCTTGTGCACGCGCGTCCGGCACCACTCGCGATGATCGGGCTCGTTGCGGGCTTTGGCGGGGTGGCGCTGCTCGCCTGGCCCACGGGCGGTTCGGGAATCGCATTCCTACCTGCCCTGGTGACAGCTATCGGGGCCGTCGGCTGGGGTGCCGGCTCTCTGCTGGTCAGCCGATCGGAGCTGACACGACGGCCTGTTCTGATGACCGCCCTCCAAATGCTCGTCGGAGGGGGCCTCCAGTTTGCCCTCGGCCTGGTTGGAGGCGAAGCCGGTGCCTTGAGCGCGCCACACCTAGCGGCGGCCCTGCCCGTGTTCGCCTACCTCATCGTCGTCCCGGGCCTGGTCGGCTTTCCGCTGCTGACGTGGCTGTTCTCCAAGGTCGAGCTGCAGATCGTGAACACGACCGCCTACGTAGTCCCGGTAGTTGCTCTGCTGCTCGGCTGGTTGATCCTGGGCGACGCCATCACGCTGCGCACGCTTGTATGCGTGGTGGTCACCCTGGTCGGGGTCAGCTTGATCGTGTTCAGCTCTCGCCGCCGGACCACGCAGCCGCGAACTCAGGCGGCTGAGCTGGCGGAAGAAGCCGCCTGAGCTTCGGTCAGTCGCGCCAGAGCTGCTGGGCGCGCACGCCCAGGCCGTGCACGACGGCGGTGAAGGCGTCGCGCGCCACCAGGCGCTCGGCGCCGAACATCTCGGCGAGATCGCGACGAAAAGCCGGAATGTAGGCGGAGCCGCCGGTCGTGAGGACCCGATCGACGTCACCCGGCTCCACACCTGCTCCATGCAGCCCTCGCTCGATCGCGTCGCGGACAAGATCGAGCTCCGGGCGAATCATCGATTCGAATGCTGAGCGGCGCACGGTGACCTGGAGCTTGAGCGGAACGTACTCGAGCTCGGTCGCGTCCGAGACCGAAAGCGCAATCTTGGCCGCCTCTATCGACTTGTAGAAGTTGTACGCGTGGCCCTCGTAGAGAAGGGAGCTCACCAGCTGAGCCGCTTGACCGCCGATGCGAGCAAGGATCGCCGGAATGCCCGGGTCGGCCATCAGCAGCCGGACAGAGCTCGCGGTGCGCAGCTCGTTGAAAAGCCAGCTGGGCAGAACATCCAGCCCCAGGCCCGGGCCGACGACGGTTTCGAATATCACGCCATCCAGGAGCTCGCCTCCGACGGCGACACCGGACATGGCGGCGATACGCGACGCGCCGTCGCGCGAGTCCATGACAGCGACGTCGAATGTCCCGCCGCCAAAGTCCACGGCCACTTCGACGCCGTGGTGCTCGGGCTCACCTATGACTGCCGCGGTGGGCTCCGGAAGGAATGCGATCTCGTCGAAGCCCGACTCCAACGCTGCCTGCTCCAGGCGCCGCAGAGCTTCCGACTGCGACTTCGCGAGATGCTGAACGTCCGCCCCCGCGAAGTTGACCGGGTGCCCGAGCACGACCCGGGTCGAGGCCCTGTCGACTGCGGCGTCAGCTTCGTCCTTCAGGCGCTTGAGCACCACTCCGACCAGCGATCCCACGCTGAAGTCGGTCGCCCACGAATTGGTGCCGGCGAATCCAAGCTTTGCCAGCTCGTACTTGACACCGGACAAGAGCCGAGCGTCGTTGCAGCCGCCACCCTTTCGATACTGGCGGCAGTCGGTGTCCCACCCGTACGGCGCCAGCGGGCATTTCCAGCAGTCGGTTTTCTCGTGTCCTGACTGGAGGAACGTCCTGACGGCCTCCTCGCCGGCTCTTCGCCGGCCCTGCCGGTGCAGGTACACGAAGGACGGCAGCGTCGTGGAGATGCGCGACCGTCCGATCGGGACCACTTCCACGCGATCGGGATACGCAATGGAGACCGCGCTGTTGCTCGTCCCGAAGTCGATGCCGTAGCCGAGCGGAACGGTCCGTGATGTCACCAGCGTTAGCTCTTTGGGGATGGGAACCGAGGCGCCAGGCTCGGGTCATCACGGCCGAACGACCTGCGGCCCCAGATGCCCATCAGGACGATGGCGAGGATGAATGCGCCCGCAGCTGTCAGGACCACCCCCAAGGGTGGCGTCGCAAGAGCCACCGCGGCCAGGGCCCCGATGGCGCCGGCGACAGCCGCGACGATCACCGACAGCATGCCCGGCAGGGTCTGAAGAACGTGGAGAGTCGAGCCCAGCCCGGCACTGGCTCTGATATCGACGCCAAGCGTTCGGAGTGCGCCGGGCATGTCGTCGTATGGGCTCGAAACGAAGTTGGGCTCCAGCTCGGGATGCAGCTCGAGGTACGCGTGTCGGAGCCGGTTCATTCCGATCACCAAGCGGTAGTCGTCGCGGTTGAGGCTCATCAGCCGGCCGATGGTGGCAATCCCGGCGAAGAGCACGACGAAGAGGGTGAGGATGGCGATAGAGATGAAGGTCGGGCCGAAGTGGTCAGCCTGCGCGACGAGTGCGAGGGCGATCACGGCGCCGGACAGGATGGCCAGGAACATGCTCACGCGGCCCAGGGACTCGGTGTAGGTCAGCGAACGAGTCGCGAGCAGGCTCCAGTGTTCAGTCGCGAGTATCTGCAGCTTGGTGGCCGCCCCAGGCTCGCCGCGAGCAGGCGGAATATCGATCGACATCGCTCACCTCCCATGACAAACGAGCCCTCATTGCCCCTCGATCAAGCATGTCGTGGTGCCATGCGCCAGTATCTTGCCGGTCCGCTCCGCGATGAGCCGGCCGTCAGCGGTGGCGACCCTGCGGCCGCGGTGGATGACGGTGGCTTCGCAGCGGACGGGCCCCGTATCGGCGGTCACCGGGCGGACAAAATTCACCTTCGTCTCGAGGGTGGTGTAGCGCTCGCCATGGGCCAGGGTGGTGTGGACTGCGCAGCCCAGGGCGGAATCGAGCAACGTCATCGCGAACCCGCCGTGCACGACACCGAGCGGGTTGTACAGAAACTCGCCGGCCTCCCCGACGAAGACGGCCCTACCTTCCTCAGCCTCGCTGCCGGTGAATCCCATGGTCACTGTGATCGGCGGCGGCGGCACCCGGCCATCGAACATGGCGCGGATGAACTCGAGGCCGCTCATCTCCGCAGCCATTGCGAGCCCGCGCGCGGGGTCCTCCCAGCTCACGGTTCGAGTTCGAGTGCTGGCCCTTGTTTCCGTCATGCCTTTCTACCGTTCGCGTGCAGAAGGAGAATTATCGACTGCAGCCGTGCCGCAACGCCTGACTATTCGCCCCGCAACCGAAGCGGACCAGCAGACGATCCGGCGCCTCATCAGGGAGGCAAACCTCAACCCCATGAGCCTGAACTGGCCGCATTTCGTGGTCGCCGAGGATGACGGTGCGATCGTCGGGGTGGGCCAGGTCAAGCCTCACGGCGACGGCAGCCGCGAGCTGGCATCGATCGCGGTCGTACCCGCGCGCCGGGGCCAGGGCATCGGGCGTGCAGTGATTGAGGCGCTTCTCGCGCGTGAGCGCGGCGGCGTCCTTTTTCTGACCTGCCGGCGTGAGCTCGAGGGTTACTACGATAGCTTCGGGTTCCGGCGCCTCGAACGGGCTGAGTATCCGCCCTACTTTCGGCGCCTCATGCCGCTGGTCAACCTCGTAGCTCGGACTTTCGGGGAGAGGATCCTGGTGATGCGGCGGGAGGCTGCGCTCTAGAGAGCCGGCTCAGGCGGGCTTGAGTTCGTATCGCAATCCGAGGCGAGGAAATACCTCTTCGGCGAAGCGGCTGATCACGCCGCCTTCGAATGCGTTCGGAACGTTGACGATAACGTATTCAATCCCGGCCTCGACGTACTCGCCAATGATCTCCGCAATGCGCTCGGCATCGCCGAACCACGGGTACCAGCCGCGGACGAAATCCTCGTCTTTGCCCGTCCGGCGCGCAGTCTCTGTGACGACGCGGTCGACCTCACGCCGATCGCCAAGGACGGTGTAGAACTCGATCGTTTTCAGCACCGAGTCGTAGTCGCGCCCGACTGCATCGCAGTGCGCGCGCAGCACGTCCAGCTTGTGACGCACGGTCGCCACGTCAGCGTTGAAGTTGCAGGCGTCGCCGTATTGAGCAACCAGCTTCAGGGTCACTTTCTCGCCGGCGCCACCGATCCAGATCGGTGGATGCGGCTTCTGCACCGGCTTGGGTTCATTGATGGCACCGCGAAGGTGGTAGTAGCGGCCATCGAACTCGGCCTGCTCTTGTGTCCACATCGCCTTGAAGACCTGCAACGCCTCTCGCAGCATGCGCAGGCGTTCGGGCGTCTCCGGGTATTCGTAGCCGTAGGCCTCCCACTCATGCTGATACCAGCCGGCGCCGATGCCGAAGATCAATCGCCCATGGCTCATGACATCGACGCAGCTCGCCATCTTGGCGAGGAGTGACGGCGGCCGGTAGCCATTGCATGTGACCATCTGACCGAGCCGAATCGTGCTCGTGTCGCGAGCCAGGGCCGCCATCGACGTCCAGCACTCGAAAGTGGTCTCCAACCGAGGCGCGGGCACCGTGTGAAAGTGGTCGAAGACCCAGATCGCGTCGAACCCGGCCTTCTCGGCCTCCACGGCGCAGCGGCTCATGGTCTCGAACTTTTCGGTCGGATCGGGCACATCGGCCAGGTCCATCCGCCAGCCCTGAGGTACGAAGACTCCGAGCTTCAGGTCTGCCAAGCTGTCCCCCACCTTAGCCGAACCGATGCAGAACGTTACGGCGGCCCGCCGGCCAAGACGCCATCAGCGCCTGTAGAGTTGATTGGACACTCAAATGCCCTTTGGACTTCACCCACTCTGGGCCGTGGCGCTGATCGTCATCGTGTTGATCCTGTTCGGCGTTGGCAGACTGCCCAGCGTCGGCGGGGCGCTCGGCCGCGGCATCACCGAGCTCCGGAGATCGCTTCGGGGCGAAGACTCGGATCAGCCCCCGGCGGACTCGACCAAAGACTGAGTTTCTACAGCGCGTCGCGGGCTCGCCAGCTTGGCGACGAGAACGCGCAAAGGATTGCGATCTCGGATCGCGGCGGTGGGTCAGATCCCGGGCTCAGACCACATGGGCAGCACAACCCCGATCTGGTGCAGCACCGTGAGCAGGTCGTCGACCGCCCAGCGCTCGACCATCTTCCCGTTCTCGGCTCGCCAGAGCTCGTGTGTCACCCATTCCAGGCGATTGCCAGTCGGCGGAACGCCGAAGAACTCGCCGATGTGGCGGCCGGTCAGCGTGATTCGGGTGAAGGCCTTGTCCCCGGTCGCGACGATGTCGTCGATGCGCGCCACCATCTCGGTGGCCGCGATTACGGCAGCCAGGTTGCGCTTATATGCATCCAGCCGGGCGACGTCGACCAGGCCGGGGTGATGGTCGACAAAGTCGGCGCTCATCACACCGTCCAGGCCGTCGTAGTCGCGCCGGTTGAAGATCTCCGCAAATCGCCGGTAGAGAGCTTCGGTTTCTTGCATGGGCTGTGGGCTCAGGCGGCCCCGAGCGCGGCGGTCACCAGGTCCGCAGCGCGCTCTCCAATCATGATGGTGGCGGCGTTGGTGTTGCCCGCGACGATCAAAGGCATGATCGAGGCGTCGGCGACGCGGAGGCGAGCAACACCTTTGACTCGAAGCTGGGCGTCGACAACGCCGTCGGGCCCCGGCGCCATCCTGCAGGTCCCGGTCGGATGCCAAAGCGTGCCCGAGTAGGCGCGGACGTAGTCTGCAAGCGCCTGACGCCCGGTAACGCTCGCGCCTGGAGCCAGCTCCTCGCCTCGGAAGTCGTCCAACGCCCGGTCGTGAGCGAGCTCTCGAACCAGCTCGACTGCCGCGACGAGCGCGTCTACGTCGGCTTGCGCTGAGAGGTAATCCGGATCGAGCAGCGCCGTTACGCTGGGATCGGCGGAACGGAGCCTGATCGCGCCGGAGCTCCGCGGCTGAATCAGAACAGGAGCGAACGTGAAGCCGGGACCATCTCGGTCTTTGTCCGGCGGGACGAACTTGAGGCCGCCGAATTTGATCTGGATGTCTGGCGGGCCGTCGGCGGCGGCACCGGCGGTCCGCAGGAAAAGACCAGTCTCCGCGATGAGAGTCGGCAGCTCGGGTTGAGGCTGCCGGTTCATGTAGCCGACCCCCAGGATCAGGTGGTCTTGAAGGCCTTTACCCACCGCCGGGGCGTCGACTAACACCTTCAGGCCGTGCTCGCCCAGTTCGGCGGCGCCGCCGACTCCCGACAACATCAGCAGCTTGGGGGACTCGAAGGTCCCAGCGCAGATCACTACCTCGTGGTCCGCCCGTGCCCGCGCTGCGTGACCGTCCTGCATGTATTCGACCCCGACTGCGCGGCCGGCCTCGATCAAGACCCGGCTGACGACGGCGTAGCTCTCTAGCGCCAGCTGTGGCGAATCGAGGATCGGACGGAGATAGGCTTCTGCGGTGCTCGCGCGCCGGTGGTGGCGGGTCTTGGTCGCCTGGTAGTAGAAGACAGCCCCCTCCTGGCGCTCGGCGTTGTAATCGAAGCCGGAGCCCAGGTCGTCGAACCCGTTCGCTGCGGCGGCTGGAAACAAGCGCTCGGAGACCGGGGTGGGTGTGTCGTGGACGATGACGCTCAGCGGGCCGCCACTCCCGCGATAATCGGATGCGCCGCCGTCGAAGTCCTCCATCCGCCGGAAGAGCGGCAGCACATCCGCATAGGCCCAGCCGGGGTTGCCGGCCGCCGCCCAGCGGTCGTAGTCACGGCGGTTGCCGCGCACGTGCACCATCGCGTTGACCGAGCTGCAGCCGCCCCAGACCTTGCCACGCATGACCGCGATGGTGCGGCCTCCCATTCCTCGCTGCGGCTCGCTCACGTAGCCCCAGTCGAGCTCACCTGGAGCCCACAGCGAGAGCGTGTCGAGCAGCTGCTCGCTGTGGATCTGGGGCTTGTCGTCGGGACCGCCCGCCTCAAGCAGCAGGACGCGAACGCCCGCATTCACCAGCCGGTGTGTCAGCGCGCAGCCTGCGGAGCCGGCGCCGACGACGATTACGTCGTAGGTCTTGGCCAGAATTACCCACCCGCCTGCTCGGTCGCCCACGCCGCCGCACGCTCCGCGACCATCACGATCGCGGCATGGCAGTTGCCCGACGGCAGCGTGGGGAGCACAGAGCCGTCGGCGATTCGAAGCCCCTCGACGCCGCGAACCCGCAGCTGTGGATCGACAACAGCGAGGTCGTCGATGCCCATCTTGCAGGACCCCGCGTAATGCCAGTACGAGTCGACGCTGCCGCGAAGGAACGTCCGCAGCTCGTCGTCGCTCTTGGCCTGTGCGTCAGGATAGACCTCGCCATAGGTGGCCTCCTGCATGGTTTTCGTGGCGATGATCCCGCGTGCGACGTGCACACCCTCCACCATCCGGTCCAGGTCGCTGGTCTCAGAAAAATAGTTGGCATCGATCAGCGCCTGGTCTTGGGGATTGGGGCTCGCCAGCCGAACCGATCCCCGCGACAGCGGGCGGACCAGGCCGGTGATGATCGCAGCCAGGCTCCAGTCCTGCAGCGTGGGCACGATGTCGGAGGGCGCGTGGACGAACGCTAGCTGCAGGTCAGGGCCAGGCCACCCAGCGCTCGACTTCGCGAACAGGCACGCCTCGGAGAGGTTGATCTGGCCGCGCGGCAACTCCTGCCGGAACTTGACCACCGGTCCGACGACCAGGGCGTGGTCGTGGAAGTTGGCGCCGACGCCAGGCAGGTCCACCCGTACATCGACGCCGACATCGCGGAGGTGCCCGGCGGACCCGATGCCCGAAAGCATCAGCAGCTTCGGCGATCCGACTCCGCCTGCGGTGACGAAGACCTCGCGCTCGGCGCGGGCCTCTTCCACCTTGCCATCGCGAACGAACGCGACCCCGATGCAGCGTCCTCGCTCCAGCAGTAACTTGGTCGCAGTCGCCCTTGTCTGCAGGGTGACGCCTGGGCGTGCGGCAGCAGGCTCCAGGTAGGCGCGGCGGCAGCTGTAGCGCTTGCCGTCCCTCATGTTGAGGTGGTGCCAGCCGGCGCCGATCATGTTGGGACCGTTGAAGTCGTCGGTGGCCGGATGGCCGGCCTCCCGGCAGGCTTCGAGAAAGACCTGTGATGCCGGATTGACCGGCATCGTCTGCGCGCTGACAACGTCGAGCGGACCGTCTTTGCCGGCGGTGGGATTGGACTCGTCCTGCTGGTTCTCGAGCTTCTGGAACCAGGGCAGCACCTCCGCGTACGACCAACCGAGGGCTCCGTCATATGCCCAGTTGTCGAAATCGGAGGCGTGCCCGCGGATGTGAATCGTGTGGTAGAGGTTGCTCGACCCGCCGATCAGGCGCCCGCTCGGGTGCTTGATCCTGCGATTGCCGATGTGGGCTTGGGGAACGCTCTCGTACTTCCAGTCGATGTCGGAGCCGAGCAAGGTCGGCCACTTATACGCGATGTCGACATTGGCGGGAACTTCGCCGGTGCCTGCCTCCAGGACCAGGACATTGGACCCGCCTTCGGAAAGGCGGTACGCGAGGGTGGAGCCGGCCGATCCGGCCCCGACCACGATGAAGTCGTAGGTCAGCTTTGCCGCCCTCCCACCAGACCCACGAGCCGAGAAGATAGCACCTGCAAACTCGGTTTCCTCGTGAGCTGCACCACTCCTTCGCTAACACAGCTGATCGCGGCGGAATCGGTGTCACAATCCTCGGCACCACGAAGTACGGGCCTAATGCACTGGGATCGCTGGTTCGATTTGGGTTGCTCGCCCTGGTGCCCGTGGTGGCCCTTGGCGCTGTGTTGGCCTACGAGTTGAATGCCGATGTCCAGCAGCGGTACCTGGAGACTGCACGGAGCAGCGCGTCTCTCATCACCCAGGTCGGGATCCAGCCGCTTCTCAACTCCCAGCAGGTGACCGGCGGACTGAGTCAGGCTGAAGTCGCGCAGATAGATGACAAGCTGCAGGGCGCGGCTGTCAGCCAGGAGGTTCGGCGGCTAAAAATCTGGAACCGCGGCGGCACCGTCGTCTATTCGGACAACCACGCGCTGATCGGAAGAACGTTTCCGATCGGTGAAGACCTGGGTGAGGCGCTCGAGGGACACTCGAGCGCAAGCATCACCTATGGCGAAAACACGGAGAATGCCGGCGACGATCTCAGCGGCCACGGCCCGCTCATCGAGGTATATGTGCCATTGGTTTTCAAGGGCACATCCTCGCCCAGCGGAGCCTTCGAGCTGTATCTGCCGTACGCACCGGTACAGGCTGCGATCGATCGCGAGTCAAACCAGCTCTATGGCTTCCTGGCGGCTGGCCTGGCGCTCTTTTACCTTTCCATGTTTCCGGTTGTCCTTCTCGCGGACCGCTGGCGACGGCGTCTGCTGCACGAAGCTCAGGCGACCGCCCTGGCCAACCTGGCCGTGCTCGAGCGCCTGAACAGGCTCAAAAGCGAATTCCTCACTCGAATCAGTCATCAGTTCCGCACGGCGCTGGTCGGCATTCAGGGCTTTAGCGAGGTGATCCGAGATTCAGAGCAGCTCGACCTGGGTGAAGTGAAGGCGTTCGCGAGCGACATCTACAAGGACGCCGAACGATTAGACCGGGCTTTCAGTGAGATGGTGGAGCTGGATCGAATCGAAACCGGTCGCGCGATTCTCAAAATTGCTCGGGTCGACATCAATCAGCTCATCGACGGCGTCGTTGAAGCCACTCGCAGCCAAAGTCCTGAACATTCTGTTGCCACGAGGCTCGAATCTTCAGTCCCGGCCGTGTCCTGCGACAGGGACAAAGTTTCGCAAGTCCTGACGATCCTGCTCAGCAACGCTGTGAAGTATTCGCCCGCCGGCAGTGAGATCACGGTGACCAGCCGGGTGAATGCCGACAGCGTCGAGGTGACCGTGAAAGACCGCGGGCCAGGCATGCCGCCCGACTTCGATGACGGGTTATTCGTCGGATATCAGCGCCAGCCCTTGAACGGTGACAATCGCCTGAATCGAGGCGGTGCAACCGGTGTCGGGTTGCCAATCGCCCGCCAGATCGTCGATATGCACGGCGGTCGCATCTGGTTCGACAGCACAGTCGGGCAGGGAACTCAATTCCACTTCACGCTGCCGCTGCAAATCAGCCAAACAGGGGAGCTGCAGGCGGCCTTGGCAGGAAATCCCTAGCCGGCAAACCAGCTCGGAGATCGCGCACGCGTTCGGCTAGCTGGCTCGCCTCTTCGTTGTGCGTGATCGAGCCTTCTCGAGCGGGACCATCGCCACCGGCCTGAGCACGATCGCGCTGCCTTGCTGATGGACCTCGAAAAAGGATTCCCCTTCGAGTCCCAGGGCGCGCCTGGTTTCGGCAGGCAGCGTCACCCGCCCGTTTGGGCTCATGGAAACTATGCTTCGCACGCAGCGGGCAGTATACCAGGCCTTATGCCACACGGTCAAACGGCCACCGTGGCAAATTGCCACTTGACCACTTGACCAATGATCGACTAAGCTCACCAGGTCATGGGCAAATCAGTGCTCACCAAGAACTTTGCGATTGCCGCCGAGGTGGCTGTGGTCGGCTTGTGCCTGGGGTCCGAACCCCGTATGGGCCAAGCAGCCGATCACGCCTATCAGAAGGCGCAGAGCCAGACCCCGTGGACCGCTGTGAGGTTCAAGCCTCAGAGCTGACAAGAGCAACCACACAAGGGGCCTGGCGAGCGCCAGGCCCTTTTTCTTTTGTCCGCGAATCGAGAGCACTTTGAAAACCGAATAGGCATGGCAATTTCAAAAGCTGGTTGCTGCCGGCGTGGTCGTAGCTCAACGGCAGAGCGCTCGGTTGTGGCCCGAGAGTTGTCGGTTCGACTCCGACCGATCACTCCGGCAGCTACATCACGCGGGGGAACCAGCGGGTCGGGAGCTCGATCTGGGATGAGCGACTGCTTCGCACGCAGAAGGCTGGGAGTTCGAATCTCCCCCGATCCACCAAACAGGGCCGTCATCTAACGGAAGGACGCCTCGCCCTCAGCGAGAGGACGCCGGTTCGAGTCCGGCCGGCCCTACCAACGATCGGTAATTGAGCTCAGAGTGCACCGCGGCCCATCAACTCATCGGAATTTCAACAAAAGGAGGTCAAGACGTGGAGCTGATCGACGGCATCGCGGTTTTCGGCGACCCGATCGAGACCAGTGCGCTGGATCAGATGCGACGCACCAAGGCTCATCCGGCCGTCCGCGCAGCGGCCCTGATGGCCGACCACCACAAGGGTTACGCAGTTCCAATCGGAGGCGTCGTCGCATACGACGGAGCCATCTCTCCCGCGGGCGTCGGCTACGACATCGCCTGCGGCAACAAGGCCGTTCTCACGGACATGTCGGGCGCGGACGCACGCGCCGGCATCACGAAGATCATGGACGACATCGCGGCCAAGATCAGCTTCGGCGTCGGCCGCAAGAACGTCGAGCGCGTCGACCACGAGCTGTTCGATGACCCGGCATGGTCGGTCATAAAGCACCTGCAGCTGCGCGACAAGGCCGCGGCCCAGTTGGGCACAGTCGGCTCGGGCAACCACTACGTCGACGTCTTCACCGACGAGCAGGATCGAGTTTGGGTCGGCGTCCACTTCGGCAGCCGAGGCTTCGGCCACGGTATCGCCACGTGGGCGCTGAAGGCGGGAGGCGCCGGCGACGGCATGGATGTCGCACCGCTGGTCCTTTCGGCGGATTCGGATCTCGGCGCCGGGTACATCGCGGCCATGAACCTGGCGGGTCGCTACGCATACGCAGGCCGTGACTGGGTGTGTGATCGGGTGGTGAAGATCCTCGGAGCGCGCAAGCTCGACGAGGTCCACAACCACCACAACTTCGCATGGCAGGAGCAGCACAGCGGCCAGGACCTCTGGGTGGTTCGAAAGGGAGCCACTCCGGCGTTCCCGGGCCAGCGCGGATTCGTCGGTGGAAGCATGGGCGATGACGCGGTGATCCTCGAGGGCGTCGATCCCTCGGGCAACCCGATGGCGGCGGCGGTCAACCAGGAGGCTGCTCTCTTCTCGACAGTGCATGGAGCCGGCCGTGTGATGAGTCGCACTGCGGCTCGCGGCCGGCGCAGGAAGGTCGGCGGTAGGTGGGAGGACGACCCGCAACACCCGGGTCGAATCTCGCGCGACGACATGCATCGTTGGATCGCAAAGCGAGGCGTCGTGCTGCGTGGAGCGGACACCGACGAGGCGCCGCAGGCCTACAAGCGACTGCCGGATGTGCTCCGGCACCACCGCGGAACGGTCCGCATCCTGCACACTCTCTCGCCCATCGGCGTCGCGATGGCGGGGGCCGGTGAATTCGACCCCTACAAGGACTGACGTTTTAAGGGAGGCTGGGCGCGTGGACCCGGCCTCCCCGTCGGCGGGAGTTTGCCGAGGATGTGGCGGTATAGCCCCACCGGTCCCGATCACGATCTAGAACGCGATCAGCCACACAAGCACGAGCGCACAAGCCACGGAGACCATCACGCCGAGGACGGGCAGCACGTACCGATATATCAGCATTCCTCTCTCGGCCGGATCTTTGCTGAGGCGCATGGCTCCGACCGCGAAAGCAATGCCAAGCGCCGGTCCGGCCAGGTCCAACCAGTCCAGGGGTTGGACATTCAATGGGTTGTCGACTGGAGGGCAACCAAGGGGGGCGAATTCACACGAAGTTGCTGCCGGCCAGGCGTGCGTGGACGTGAACCACGCGATCGCCAGTAATGGAAGTGCAACACCCCCAAGGGCGAGGACGAGGCGGACCGGCAAGCCCAGGATGGACCTTGGCTCGAGGGGCTCGTCCGGATCTGAGCTCATACCGATTCTTGGGCTGCTCGGGCTTTGATCAGGGATAGCGGTTCGTAATCGGGCTTCCATTGTCTGACGAAGCCGGGAAATCGAGCCTTGATCTCGTCCCACGTCGCCCCTGGCATCAGCTGCTCAAGCGCCGCACGCATCTGGCAGTTGCGGCAGATCCCCAATCTCTTGTTCGCCCACGCCCCGCAGCCGCTGATACACGGTTGAAGGTGGTGGTGGCAGGCAAAACAGAGGACCTGCAGGTTCGCGTCGCTGTCGTCGCCGCCCTGAAGCACCGCCAGCCGGTGATGGACTTGCAGCACTCGGTCCGCGGCCGACGCCCCGCAGACCTCGCAGGCGCCGCCGCGGGCCGCGATCAACGCTCGCCGGCGCGAGGCCGTCAAAGGCTCGACGCCGGCCCGCCGGTTGTTGGCGGTGAGGACGCGATCGCGGGTGCTGCGGATCCCGACAAATTGCGCAAATTCGCCGTCCCGGCCGCTCGAGCATCTGCCGCAGAGAACGAGCAGATTGCCTGCCGCGCAGCTCGAATTGTCATCAAGGCGAAATACGTAGAGGCCCCAGCGCCACTCAAGCCCGCACTCCTCGCACGCCCCCGAGCACCTGCGCTCAAGCGCAACACGAACGCTCGGAGCGAGCCGCAGTCCCCCAAACATGCGTTTGGCTCGAGACCATGGTAGCGCCGATTGGCGGGTGATGCCGCTTACGATTCAGTGCCGAAAAGCAAAGAGATGCCGAACGCAATCTGGACCGGCTCGCTGTCGCTCGGCCTGGTGGTGGTGCCGGTGCGCCTCTACCCGGCCATTCACAAGAAGACCGTGCGCTTCCACGAGCTCGATCAGGTCGGCCGCCGGGTGCGGCATGTGCGCGTCTCCGAGCCTGAGGTTGAGTTCGAACCTGCGAGTCGTGGTCCTGAGCTGCTCTTGCCGGAATCGGGGCAGGCTTCCCAACGTGAATCGTCTGGTCGACCTACGCCAATCTATGAGGCGCCCACCTCAGAAGTCTCATTTGAGGAAATTCGCAAGGGCTACGAGGTCGCGCCCGGAGAGTACGTGAGCATGGCGCGCGATGAAGTAGCCGCGTTGGCGCCCGAGCGCAGCCGAGTCATCGATGTCCAGCAGTTTGTGGACGTGTCCGCGGTGGATCCGATCTACTTCGAGTCGCGCTACTACGTGGTGCCGGATCGGGAGTGGTCTTCACCATTCCGAGTGCTCCGTCAGGCGATGGCTGCCGCGAACCGGATGGCGCTTGCGTGGTTCACGCTGCGTTCACGGCGCTACCTGGGCGCGGTTCGTCCCCTTGGCGATGTGATGTTGCTGACCACCATGGTCCATGCCGATGAGGTCGTGGCCGCCGATTTCTGGATTCCTGATGCGGATGCGGCTCCGACCGACAAGGAACTGAACATGGCGCGACTGCTCATCGACACCCTGTCAGGCCCGTTCGAGCCCGAGCGCTTCCCGGACGAGCATCGGCAGCGTCTGCTGCACGCGATCGAGGCGAAAACCAAGACGATGCCTGCAGAGCCGGCATCTCCATCACCGACACGCGTGCTCGACCTGATGGCGGCGCTGGAAGCCAGCGTCACGGCTGCCAAGGCCGCGCGCGCCGAGCAAGATCGGCGATCGAAAACTCAACGCCGGCGATCAAGCGGCGCATAACCAGACGCGGCGATGTTCGAGATTACCGAGAGCGAATTAGCGTTGATACTGGAGGCTCTCGACGACGCCGCGTTCTATCGCGACACTCGCTCTCGGGTGCTCAAGAGCGCGGTGAACAAGAGAAACCGCCGCTCGTCATCGTCTGAAAACCAGTTGACAAACGCAACGAATCAAGAGGCCGCTGGCGCCGACATACATCGAGGCAAGGCGCAAGCCTATGAGGCGCTGGGCATCAAGCTGAGGCGCGGGCGATAGTACGCACAGAGGAATAGGCGATGAGTCCAATTGTTCTCTTTGGAATTCAATTCACGCTGAGCCTGGCCGCCTACGCGCTCATAGCGTGGTGGTATGTCGTGCCCCGCCTTTCGAGACTTCCGCGCGAGGTGGCGCTGGTGCCGCTCCTGTGGGTCCACGCCTTTCGCATAGTCGGCGGCACGATCCTGGCTCCCGGCGCCGTCGATGCCGCGGTACCCGCCGAATTCCGCATGATGATCGGATATGGCGACATCGTCACCGCACTAATCGCCCTGGTTGCCTTGGTCGCCCTTCGCCTTCGTCTGTCTGCTGCCATCCCACTCGTCTGGCTTTTCCTCACGGTCGGGTCGCTCGACACCGTGAACGCGATCATTCAGTCGATGCGGTTCAGCGTCTTCACGCACGGGCTTGGCGTGAACTGGGTGATTGTCACGATCTACGTGCCGGCGCTTGTGGTGAGCAGCGTTCTGATCTTCATCCAGCTTCGTAGGCCAAGCAACTCCAAGATCTAGATCGGCTGGACGACTCCGACATCCCAGTGGTCGGGGCGCGGGGATGGACTATGTGGCTTTGGTCACGATCTCGATGATCTCGGTGACCGCTTTGAAGTCCTGCGTCAGCCGGTTTTTGGTCAGTCCGAAGGCGATGCCGTTCGCGGTGTCCCCGAAGGCGAAGCTGCCACCGGCGCCGCCCACGCCGAAGGCGGTAGGGGATTCCTGAGGGGTGGAGCCGGGGCGGCCGATCGCGTAGCCGAGCGCCCAGGCCGACGGCATGCCGAAGACCGCGTCCACGCCACTCATCGAAAGCGCGGTGGCTTCGCGCAGCCGACCTGGCGTGATGAGCCGGACACCGTCCACCTCGCCGATCAAGGCGGCGTACATGCGCGCGATCGCTCGGGCCGATGTCTTGCCTCCGGCTGGAATGTCGGCAGCCAGTATGTCGGCGCGGTTCCCAAGCTCGGCGGTCGGGTACAGCGACATCGGGCCCGCCTTGAACATCGGAAGGTCGGGCGGCAGCTCAGGCATCTGCCCGGAGCTGTTCTCCGCGTCCTCCAATCGCGCCAACCGGTGCTGCTCCGATGCCGGCATGCCGAAATAGAGCTCGTCCGCTACCCCGAGCGGACCGGAAACGTCGTCGCGAAGGACCAGCGAGATCGGCTTGCCGGTGGTGCGGCGAACGATCTCTCCGACGATGTAGCCGAACGTGTAGGCGTGGTAGCCGACCTGGGTGCCCGGTTCCCACCAGAGCTCCTCGTCGGCGATGGACGCACACATCTTGTCCCAGTCGCAGAGATCTTCCACCGTCGTCTGCAGCGGGATGCCCGGCACGCCGGCAGAGTGGTTCAGAACGTGTCGCAGAGTCACGGTCTGTTTGCCGTGCGCGCCGAACTCTGACCATAGATCTGCGACTGCCGTGTCGTATGTGAAGAGGCCGCGATCGGCAAGCACGTGGATGATCGTGGCAGCAGCACCCTTTACGATCGAGAAGTTGTAGAACGGCGTGTCCGCAGTAACCGCCCGACCCGATTCAGGGTCCGCCTGGCCCGCGACGGCGTCGACGACCAGCTCGCCGCGCCTGTATACCGCGACCTGCATACCGCGTTCGGCCCCAGAGTCGACCATGCGGTCGATTGCGGACTGGACCTGCTGATGAACATCGGCTGACATGTGTTCTTCTCCTGTCCGCAAGCCTGGCTAGGCCGCGGCCTCGCATTCGATGCAGGCCGCCGGCATCTCAGCGGACTCTCGTGTCCGCAACAGCCACACCGCCAGGGCGGTGGTGGCGACCACGACGCACGCTCCAACCAGCCAGGCGAGGTGATACCCGCCGGCCAACGCGCTCGGGATGGCGGAGCCGTTGTGGATCAGCTCGACGCTGCGAGCACCGGCCAGCGTGGTGAGCACGGCCAGTCCAAAGGCACCACCGACTTGACCTGTCGTGTTCAGCAGGCCCGACGCGAGTCCTGAATCCATCGGATGCACGCCGGCCATTGCGATCATTGTCAGTGCTGGGAACGACAGCCCGCCGCCCAGCCCGAGCAAGGCCATCGGGACCAGCAGGTGAGTCATGTAGTTGGGGCTGGTGGGTCCGAATCCAACCATGGCCAGGGCAGCGGCCACCACCACCTGGCCGGCGATGAGCATCGCCCAGGCGCCGAATCGCCCGATCAGCTGCGCCGAAAGCCGGATCGAGAACAGCGCCATTACCACCGCGACCGGGAGAAAGGCGAGACCGATCGCCATCGGCCCATAGCCGAGAACCTGCTCGAGGTCCAGTGAACCGAGGAAGAAGAACCCGAAGAACGCTGTCGTCATCAAGGCCTGGACGAGGTTGGTGCCCACGACCTGCCGCGAGCGGAAGATGCGCAGCGGCAGGATCGGGTTGTGCGCAGCAGCCTGGCGGGCCACGAATCCCACCAGCAGTCCGGCACTGGCGGCACCGAGGACCAATGTGCGTGGCGAGCCGAGTCCGAACTCGGAGGTCTGGACGATCGTGTACACGCCGAGCATCAGCCCGGCCGTGACCATCACGGCGCCCAGAACGTCAGCCCCCTTGCCGAGTCCGATTCCCTCGTCTGACTCGAGGAGTCGCGCGGCCAGCACGGCCGTGGCGATGCCGATCGGCAGGTTGACGAAGAAGATCCAGTGCCAGCTGACCGCGGCTGTGATCAAGCCGCCCACCAGCAACCCCACCGCCGCGCCGGCTGATGCGACGAAGCTGAAGATGCCGAAGGCCTTGGCCCGTTCGACGGGCTCGGGGAACAGGGTCACGATCATGGCCAGGATGACCGCCGAGCTAGCAGCGCCGCCGATTCCCTGGAGGAATCGGGCAGCGATCAGGATCGGCTGGGCGAACGACAGGCCGCAGAGAAGGGATGCGCCGGTGAAGACGACGAGGCCGATAAGAAAGATGCGCTTGCGCCCGACCAGATCCCCCAGGCGTCCGGCGAGCAGAAGGAGGCCGCCGAAAGCGATCAGGTAAGCGTTTACGACCCAGGCCAGCCCCGACTGCGAGAACCCGAGGTCGTTCTGGATCGAGGGCAGGGCAACGTTGACGATGGTCATATCGACCACGATCAAGAGGAAACCAGTGCACAGGACTAGCAGCGAGAGCCACCGTGAGGTCTTCATGCCCGATTAGACGACCGACCATGGGCAGACTCATCGCACTCAAGCTGCGCCGCGGTCGAATCTGCCTCGACCGATGAGTTTCGGGCGTTCGATTCGTCTAACCATCGATGGCGAGCCGTCCGATGATCTGCGACTGCGCGCGGATCACAGACCCGGAGCTGGCGACTATCGACGCTCTGGCCCGGCTCAACCTCGCTGTGCGGCAACGCGGAGGCGAGCTCGTCCTCAGGCACGCCAACGCCGAGCTGCTGGACCTGATCTGGTTGGCCGGGTTGGCAGACGTCCTAGGCGTCGAGATGGAGCGGAAGGTCGAACAGCGGGAACAGCCGGGCAGTGTCGAGGAAGAAGGTGAGCTCGGCGATCTCACCATCTGAAAGCTCAAGCACCTGGAGCGCCCAGGGCTCGTAGCCCCCGTTCGGGTCAGGCTTGTACTGACCGAAGGTTGGCTGCCCGTTGGCGCTGACCGTCGGGATCACCCTGGAGCCGCGGCACCCGATGCCGGGTCCAAACCACCAGGTGAGGATGTCGTCACGGCCCTTGAGCCACATGTCGTAGGGCGGCATTGATTGCCTGGCGTCCTTCTGAATCAGGGCTGTCAGCGCGCTGATGTCATATCGCTCGAACGCAGCGACGTAACGCTCCAGCAATGCGTTGTCCGCGGCGCTCAACTGCCGGGCTGTGTCTGTCGAGCTGACGTTGCTCCGGGCAAGCGTGGCGCGGGCGCGCTGGAGGGCGCTGTTCACAGAGGGCACCGACATGTCCAGGAGCTCGCCGACTTCCGTGGCGTGCCAGCTGAGCACGTCACGCAGGATGAGGACCGCCCGCTGGCGGGCTGGAAGGTGCTGCAGCGCGGCCACAAACGCCAGCCGGATCGACTCGTTCGCGATCACCACATCTGCAGGATCGCGCTCAAACGCGACGAGCGGCTGCGGGATCGGTTCAAGCCAGGACACCTCCGCGGGCACGTTGAGGTTGGCTTCGATGGGTTCGCAAGAAGGTCCGACGTCCATCGGCCTGATACGCCGCTCTTTGCTTTTCAGCATGTCCAGGCAGACGTTGGTTGCGATCCGGTAGAGCCATGAGCGCATCGCCGCGCGGCCCTCGAAACTTTCGCGGCGCCGCCAGGCGCGCGCGAACGCTTCTTGAACGGCATCCTCGGCATCGAACGGCGATCCGAGCATGCGGTAGCAGTAAGCGGTCAGCTGCCGGCGATGCTGCTCGAGCTCCCCGAAGTCCTGCGCAACGGAAACTGTGGGCGACTCCACAATGGTGATTCTAGATAGCCAACTGTCGAGCCCGGATCACCCGTCCCTTGATCTGTGAACCAACTGTTCGATTCGCGATCATGCGAGCACCGCACGACCCTTGTGCCGGTAGGTGAGTGCGATCACGCCGGTGCCGAACGTCTCCGTCTCGGCCAGGGAGAGCAGCGTCGGATCCACGCCATCCTTGAAGA
>DASXTG010000143.1:0-3157 GCA_036505515.1 Candidatus Dormiibacterota bacterium
GGGCGACAAATCAACACAGCCGGAGGAGCCGCTGCGGCTCAGCGTGGTGGCCAGGGTCGGCGGCACCTCAGAGGCAGGTCGGCAAGGTTTCTACGCGATGAAATCGGTGCTCGATGCCTGCTTGCGAGCGCTCGGCGCTCCTGAATGCACGTATCAACGCGCTGCGACGGAGCTGTTCCATCCCGGCCGCTGCGCCGGCGTTCTTCTCGAGGGCCGCCAGCTCGGTTACCTGGGGGAGCTCCACCCCGGCGTTGTCGTCTCGGCAAGAATTGATGGACGCGTCGTCGGCTTCGAAATCGATGTCGAGCCGGTGCTCGAGGCGTCGCGGGTCGGCCGCGCTCAGCCTCTGCCTCGCTTTCCGTCCATCGAGCGCGACCTGGCCATCGTGGTCGAGGATCACGTCGCCGCGGGAGCGCTGCTGGCGGCGATCAACGAAGCCGGCGGCACGAGTTTGGAATCGGCTCGACCGTTCGACGAGTATCACGGCTCGCAGGTTCCTGAGGGGCACAAGAGCGTCGCGGTCGCCTTGACTTTCCGCAGCCCCGAGCGCACCCTGACGGACGCCGAAGTGGATGAGGTGATGGCGGAGATCAGGCGCGCGCTCGAGAAAAAGTTCGAAGCCGGGTTCCGCTCATGACCTGGGTGGACGCGATTCCAATCGGGTTGCTGATCATCTACGGCGGTCTCGGCTACTTCACGGGACTGCTGCGCAGGCTGATTGGGCTGGTCGCTGTCTACGTCGCATTCGTCGCCGCAACGAACATGGGCCTCCAGGCCGGCGGAATCCTGCAGCAGTCGTCGAGCCTGGACATCGCAGACTCTCGCATCTACGGCTTCTTCGGGATCGTTTTCGTGGTGCTGCTCGTCATCGACGGAGCGGGGCAGCTCGCGCACAGCCAGATCCAGATCGAGGCGATCGTCTTCAACCGTGTGAGCGGCGTCATCATCGGCGTCATCACCGCGATCCTGCTCTCGGTGGTGCTGACGTATGAGCTGAGCGCAGCTGGGAACCCGTTCGGCGGATCGCAGCTCGATGCTCTTCAGCAAAGCATTCGCGATGGAGTCAACGGCTCGCACGTGGCGGAGCCGCTCACGCGGCTTCTCGGGAGACCAATCCTCGCGATCTTTCAGCCTGTCCTGCCCACCGACCCGCAGATCTTCTTCAGCAACAACCCAGTCACGTAGTTCGTGTGAGCGGGGAGCTTTTCCAGCGCCTGCGAGAGCGGGCAGTCGAGATCCACGTCGAAGATCACCTTCGCGCGCGGCTCGAGCGGGGAGACTCGCTCCGGGTAAAGCTCGGGCTCGATCCCACAGCACCCGACCTCCACGTCGGGCACCTCGTCGTCCTCGACGTGCTGCGCGCCTTCCAGGACGACGGCCACACGGTCGTGCTCATCGTTGGCGACTTCACTGCCATGATCGGCGACCCGAGCGCCAGGTCCGAGACGCGCCCGATCCTCACTCGAGAGCAGGTCGACGTCAACGCACGCACCTACTTCGAGCAGGTCTTCCTGGTCCTCGATCGCGCGCGCACCGAGATCCATGGCAACGCCGAGTGGCTTGGAGAGATGAGGGCCGCGGATGTGCTCCGCCTGCTTGGCAAAGCGACCATGCAGCAGGTCCTGCAGCGTGAGGATTTCGCGGACCGATTGAAGGCGGGAACCGCGATCGGGGCGCACGAGATCCTCTATCCGTTCAACCAGGCGTACGACTCGGTGGCCATCCACGCCGACGTCGAGATCGGCGGCACCGACCAGCTGTTCAACTTGCTCTTCGGCCGAGAGATCCAGAGGGCGTACGGCCAGGAGCCACAGGATGTCGCCGTCTTCCCGCTTCTAGAGGGCCTGGACGGATCGCTGAAGATGGGCAAATCCCTGAACAACTACATCGGCATCACCGAGCCGCCCGAGGAGATCTACGGCAAGACGATGTCGATCCCCGACTCGCTCACCGAGAAATACCTGCGGCTGGTCTCGGGCCTGGACTCGCGGCAGATTGCGGACGTGCTCGCTGTGAAGCCGCGCGATGCAAAGGCAGCACTCGCAAGGCAGCTGGTCAAGCGCCTGCATGGGGAGGAGGCGGCGGCGCGTGCCGAGAAAGCGTTCGTCAAGCAGTTTGTTCGGAAGGAGCAGCCGGACGCGATCGAGGAGCACTCGATTGTTGGGCCGACCGACATAGTCAGCCTCCTGGTCGACACTGGAATCGCGACGAGCCGCGGGGACGCTCGGCGGCTCGCGCAGCAGGGAGGCGTGCGCAAGAACGGCAATAAGGTTGACGAGAACGCCCAGGCCACTGTGGGTGACGTCATCTCCGCCCGGCGGCGGTTTATCCGACTGAAGTGAACTAAAATCATCGAAAGCATGTTCGGAGGTCTGATTTAGTGTCTGGCCATTCGAAATGGGCCGGCATCAAGCACAAGAAGGCGATCGTCGACGCCAAGCGGGGCCAGGCGTTCACCCGCGCCAGCCGCGAGATCACGATCGCGGCCCGAGAAGGTGGCGGCAATCCCGACGGCAACTTCCGCCTGCGGCTTGCGATTCAAAAAGCCCGCGAGATCAACATGCCGACCGACCGCATCCAGAACGCCATCAAGCGGGGCACGGGGGAGCTCGCCGGGGAGAGGCTGGAAGAGGTCCGCTACGAGGGCTACGGCCCCGCCGGGGTGGCGGTCATGGTCGACACGCTGACCGACAACCGGAATCGAACGTCGGCGTCGATCCGCCACCGCTTCTCCAAGCAGGGCGGCAACCTGGCCGAGGCCAACGCGGTCGGCTGGATGTTCGAGCGCAAAGGGGTGATCTCCGCCGGCGCCGGCAAGCACGACCCTGAAGAAGTCGCCCTCGCGGCCATCGAAGCCGGCGCCGACGACGTGCAGGTCGAGGGCAGCTCGGTCGAGATCACCGCACCGCCGCAGTCCTTCGAAAAGGTCAAAGCCGCAGTCGAGGCTCTCGGCGTCACCGTCGACAACGCCGAGGTCACAATGCAGCCGAAACAGACGGTCCCTGTCGGCGAGGACAAGGCGGCCGCGGTGCTGAGATTGATGGAGTCACTCGAGGAGGACGACGACGTCCAGCAGGTTTACGCCAACTTCGACATTCCAACCAACGTCCTTGAACGCGTCTCCGCACAGGTGTAGAAACGTGCTGGACCAATGCCG
>DASXTG010000144.1:0-7527 GCA_036505515.1 Candidatus Dormiibacterota bacterium
GTCCACAAAACCGCCGTCGATCAGCCTCTGGGTGAGCACCGCGATCCCACCCGCCCGGTGCAGCTCGACGGCTGCAAAGCGCCCGCCCGGCTTCAGGTCGCATAGGAGAGGCGTGCGACGGCTGATGCGGTCGATGTCATCGATGGCCAGCTCCACTCCCACCGTGCGATCGAGGGCGAGCAGATGGAGAACCGCATTGGTCGAACCGCCGCTGGCGGCGACTGCTGCGATCGCGTTGTCAAATGCTCGACGCGTGAGGATGCGCGAGGGCCGCAGGTCCTGGTCGAGGACCGTCAGCGCGAGCTTCCCCATCGCATGCGCCGCGGGGTGCTTGGCGGGGTCCATCTGCGGAATGGAGTTGAAACCTACGGGCGACAGGCCGATGACCTCCATCAGCATCGACATGGTGTTCGCCGTGTACTGGCCGCCGCACGCGCCGGCGCCGGGACATGCAACGGCTTCCAGCTCCGCCAGGTCCGCATCGCTCATCTTGCCCGCGGCAACGGCGCCGATCGCCTCGTAAACCTCACCGACCGCGACGTCGACACCCCGGAATCGGCCGGGCATGATCGAGCCGCCGTAGAGGACCATCCCCGGGCGGTCCAACCGCGCCAGGGCGATAGCCGAGGCGGGGATCGTCTTGTCACACGCGCAAAGGCAGCAAAGTGCGTCAAACATGTGGCCGCGCGAGATCAGCTCGATTGAGTCCGCGATGACCTCGCGGCTGACGAGCGATGTCTTCATGCCCTCGTGGCCCATCGTGATGCCATCCGAGATGGCGATTGTGTTGAACTCCATCGGGTTCGCACCCGCTTCACGGATGCCTGCCTTCAGCGGAACGGCGAGATCTCGCAGGCCGAAGTTGCACGGCATGGTCTCGGTCCACACGTTGGAGACGCCGATGAAAGGCTTGTCGATGTCCTCAGCTTTAAGGCCGATCGCGTAGAGAAACGAACGCGCGCCGGCGCGATCGCGCCCCTGGTACAGACCCCGGCTGGGTAGATCACGCGGCGGCACGATCCGAGAGTTTATCGCGCGTCGGGTACGACCATGCGCTGACGCGTTTTACAAGACTGGGGTTGGCAGCAACTGAAGTGATTCGTGGAATCAAAACGGTGCCTCAGGCCGTAGAGATTGATGGGGTGCCATTGATTCGCGCCACACGGTGGGCGCTCGCCGCAACGGCCGCTGCGATGCCGCTTTACGTCGTGGAGTGGCACGTAGGCTGGCTTACCACCACGGTACTTGAGGGTCTGGTCGCTCTCACGATCTCGCTGTATGTGCTGACCTTATGGCGGCACCGCGAACCACTGCCGCGCCGCACTCCCTATGACATACCGATCGCGGCGTTTCTCATTGCCGGCGTCATCGCCATCTTCGTTGCCCCAAATCATGACGTCGCGGCCGGCGCGTTTCGTCAGTACCTGGTGGAGCCGATCCTGCTGTTCTACATAGCGACCGCCATCCTGGAGACAACCGCAGCGATCGAGCTTCTTCTTGCCGCCTGGGGAGCGGGCGCGGTCCTGTTTGCACTCATCAACGTCGCCACGTTCTCCTCTGCGCTGGTGACCGGCACGCTTCAACCGGGCCATGCTGCTGCAGCTTTCGGAATCAACCCCAACACGGTTGCTCTTTACATCGAACCGCTGATCGGTGTTGCAACGGGCCTCGCATTCTTCGGTCAGTGGCGCTACCGCCGCGCTGCAGCCGGCGTGCTCTCTGTCTTGCTCCTTGCCGAGCTTTCTACTCTGTCGCGGGGCGGCCTCCTTGCGTTGAGTGCCCTTGCCCTCATCGCGGTGCTCACACTGAGAATGCCGATCGCCCGCATGGCGGTGGCAGGCGCGAGTGCCCTGGGAGCGTTGGCGGTTTGGCAGCTGCCGATCATCGGTCCGCGAGTCGCCAACTCACTCGATCCCGACGGTGGGACTTTGGCGGGACGCGAACGCATCTGGGCTGCCACCTTCCGGATGCTCCACGATCATCCGGTCCTGGGCTCAGGTCTCAGCGGGTACGAGTCGGTCATGGCCCCGTACGTGGCGGGCGCTCCAAGGCAGGTTCAACAGCCGTATCCGCACAACATCGCGTTGGCCGGCTGGACCGAGCTGGGGCTGCTTGGGATGGTCGCGTTCATGTACATCCTGATCAGCCTGGTCGTCCGGCCCTGGAGAGCATTCGCAAGGGCCACCGGGTTTCACCGTGCCCTGCTCTGGGGCCTCGGCACCGCATTCGTGATGATCACAGTGCACGGGCTCGTCGACAACCCGTTCTGGAAGGCTGATTTGAGCCTTGAGTTCTGGCTCCTGGCAGCGCTGGAGGTTCTCGCAGTCGTCGCGGTGCATGAGTCGGTTGCGTCGCAAGCCCGCGAGGACTATGAACCACGCGGCGAATCGGTGGCCCGGCGTTCGGCGTAGGACGTCCAGCGGGCGGGCTAGGCCCGCGGCGCTCTACTGCACGACGAAGGAGATGTTCTTAACCGTTTCGTAGGTCGCGCTCGCGCCCTGGTTGCGCACGTCGACCTCCAGCTGATACGTGCCGCGGGCGAGACCGGCAGTCGCCCACGTGAACGTATTCCCCGAGCCGTACGCCTGGACGACCGTCCAGGTCCCTCCTGGCGCTCGGACCCAGAACTTGTACTCGGCGGTGCCCAGGCAGGTCGCGCTGCCGGTCAGGACCACCGGCGTGCCCGCTGCCTGCGGCGACACGGGGTTCGCGCTCAATGACGCGCCGGTGCAACCGAGGACCGCGTACGTGATGTTGGCCACGACGTCGTAAGAGACCGACGACCCCAGCGCCCGCGCGTCAACCTCAAAGCTATATGTGCCTGCTGCCGCGCCACCCGACCAGGTGAACGTTGATGAGGTTGCGTAATCACGGGCGATCGTCCAGCTCCCTCCCGGCGCGCGAACCCAGAAGCGGAACTGCGGAGCTGGGCAGCCTGCCGCGGCGCCGGTGAAGGTGACAGGCGAGCCCGTACCGGCAGGCGGGCCGGCAGCCGGAGTCAGCGTCGGCGCAGAGCAAGGCGGTGAAGTCAATGTGAACGAGATGGCGTTGGTGGCGTCGTAAGCACCGGCGCTGCCCTGGTTGCGGACGTCCGCCTCGATCTGATAGGTGCCAATGGCCAGCCCAGACGTAGTCCAGCTGAAGGTCCCGGAAGAGCCATAGTCCTGCGCGATGCTCCATGCGCCGCCGGGTGGACGCACCCAGAACCGGTACTGAGGCGTCGGGCACGCGCTTGTCACGGCCGTCACGGTCACCGGCGTCGCCACGACCTGGGACGACCCCGGACTGGCCGAGACGGTGGGCTTCCCGCATGGTGGTGTGAGCACATACGTGAGGTTGGCGACGGTTTCGTAGGTGGCGGCCGCTCCCAGATCACGAACGTCGACCTCCAATCCGTAAGACCCGCCCGTCATCGAAGGCTTCCAGACATACGTGCTCGAGCTGCTGTAGTTCTGGACGATGGCCCAGCTGCCGCCAGGTGGCTGGACCCAGAAGCGGAACTCGTGCGGCCGCGGACAGTTCGCCGTCCCAGAGAGGGTGATCGCGGCGCCGACCGGCTGTGGCGATGCGAGATCCGTGCTCAAGGCTGCGCTGGTGCAGGCGGTGAGCACATACGTGAGGTTGGTCACCGCGTCGTACGTCAGGGGACGGCTGTCGTCCCGGACGTCAACCTCAACGCCGTATGTGCCGCCCACGCCATTGGCTGACCACCTGAATGTGGATGCGCTCGAGTAGTTCTGTGCGATTCCCCATTTGCCGCCGGGCGGCAGGATCCAGAACCGATAAAGCGGTTTCGGGCAGGTGGTCGTCGAGGACGTGAACGTGACCTGCACGCCGGTTCCCTGCGGCGAAGACAGGTCTGATGAGAGCGTCGGGGTCGTGCACGCCGGGCCGGCAACTGTGAATACGTCATGGTCAGTCGCCTCGTAGCCGGCGCTCGCCCCGGTGTTCCGCACATCGACCTCCATGCCGTAGTTGCCGAAGGCAAGCCCAGCGGTGTTCCAGCTGAACGTGGTGGAGCTGCTGTAGTCCTGCACGACCCGCCAGGAAGCACCCGGCGACTGGACCCAGAACCGGTATTGAGGCGAACCCGGACATGTTGAGCTAGCGGCGAGGGTCACGATGGTGCCCGGCACCTGTGGCGAGGGCGGGCTCGCGGTCAGGACCGCCGCGCTGCACGCGACGCGCTGGTACGGGAGCTGTGAGCTCGACATGCTGCTGACCGGCGCCGACGCGGAGACGGCATCGAACTCAAGCCCATACATGCCGTCGGGCCCAGCGCCACTCCACGTGAATGCGCTGCTGCTGCCGAAGTCCTGAACGACGGACGATGAGCCCCCTGGGGACTGGATCTTGAATCGGTACTGAGGCGTGCCGACACACGTGGCGCTGCCGCTGAGCGACACACTCGTACCGGTAGGTTGAGGAGATGTCTTGTCGGCGGTGAGCGAGGCCGAGATGCAAGACGTCAACGCGTATGGCTGCGACTGAACGCTTTCGTAGCTCACGGATGTCCCGACGGTGCGGACGTCGACCTCGACGTTGTAGTTGCCGTAAGCCTTCTGACTCGTATCCCACTTCAGGGTGGACGCGCTGCTGTAATCCTGAATCACGGTCCAGCCTTGCCCCGGCGCTTGAACCCAGAAGCGGTACTCGGGGGTGCCGCGGCAAGTCACCGTGGCCGTGAACGTGACCATCGTTCCAGGCAGCTGCGGCGACGCCTGGTCGGAGGTTAAGGTCGGCGTCACGCACAGGGCGAGGCGCATCGGCATCCGCGCCACCGTGTCGTATGAGACCGGTGAGCCCAGGTTGCGCGCGTCCACCTCGAACTGGTAGGTGCCGAGCGCCTTGCCGGTCGTGTTCCAGGTGACTGCCGAGGCGGTGTCATAGTCCTGAAGCACCGACCACGCGGCGCCCGGAGGCTGCGTCCAGAAGCGGAACTGCGGAGTGCCTGCGCAGAACGCGTAACCGTTGAACGTGACGGCCGTGCCTGGGATCTGCGGCGATGTTAGATCGGCGGAGATGGCGGCGTTGGAGCACTTGCCGAACTTGAGGTTGATGAGCGACCAGAGCTCGGGCGCCCCACCGCCGTAGTTGAGTGCGAAGATGCCGGCCCCGCGAAGACGGTCGTTGATGATGAGGTTGTACTTGTCGCCCAGCGCGGTGACGTCATCCCAGTACATCTCGCGGGTACAGGCGGCAGTCGAGCTGGTCCACGTGTCCCAACGCGTTTGCCCCGAGGTGTCATGCACCTCCCGATGGGTATGGTAGTCGCTGTTGGCGAAATAGCCGTTCTCGGTCGAGGCATCTAGGTAACCGTCTGCGGCCACGCTGGAGGCGCGCGCGTTCGGCAGGGCGTTGGTCGGGGTCCCGGCCACGCAACCCTTGCGCCCGTAGTAGGGGATTCCCATGATCACCTTCGAGGCCGGCACCACGGCCCTGTACTCGGAAGACGCCCGGCTGTCATTGAAGAGATAGGTGGTCAGCGGCGCGGTCGGACCCAGGCAGAAGCTGCTGCAGTTGAGGGGAGGAGCGCTCCAGTTCGAGTACTCCATGTCGTAGGCCATGACAAAGAAGGAATCGACGTAGTTGGCGAGCGCGCCGATGTCGTAGAAGCCGTAGTAGGTTGAGCCGCTGCGATATCCGGCCGAGCCGGAGTAGGTGTCGACCGAAAGATACGAGCCCGACGGCAGGGCCGCGCGCATGTCGCGCACGAAGCCCGTGAACATCGACTGCGAAGACTGGACGGCTCCGGTGCTCGGGTCGGTGCAGGAGGTGTTGTTGCTCTCGTAGTCGATGTTGACGCCATCGATGCCCTTGGCGACAACCTGGCTCACCGTGCGCTGGATCGTCAGGGCTCCGCGCCGGAGCGCCGAGCACATATTCGGTGTCCCGGCGGTGGCGTCCATCATGATGATGGTCAGCACGACCTTCGTCCCCGCAGCATGTGCGGTCTGGATGAAGCCGGGCACGGGCCCGTTTGGGTTGTTCCAGATCGCAAGCCCTGAGTCGCTGCTGAGGTCGCCGGTCCAGCTCACGTGGACTCCGAAATAGGCCACCGTCGACAGCAGCGCGAAGTTCCACGTCGGATAGCCGATGGTGGGATCGCCCAGGCTGCTTGCGAACGCGAAACCGAAGACTTCGCGAAACAGCCGCGGATTGGTTCGCGCCTGAAGGGCCTGATAGCTGAATGTCCGCGCCGGCGCGACCGTGCTCGGTGTGGCCGTGGCTTCGAACTCGGCGGCCTGCCGCATCACCGGCGGGGCGGTGTCGCGGACGCTGTCCATGGTTGCGATCGCCGGCGCCGCCGCGACCGCCAGCGTGCGGCTCGGATTCGAGGCGTGAGCCGGAACCACCGGGACCAGCGGCGTCAAGCCGCAGATCAATGCACAGACGCAATAGCGCAACGGCTGCTTGGACATGGGCAAAACCACGCGCACTCTAGGCCGCAGCGCCCGCCGAGGTCAAATCAATGGATGTAAACCTTGCTAGGTTCAGAGCATTGCCATCCCAGAAGCCCAGATATAGCGTTCCGGTCCAGTTCGCTGGTCGTGCGCTGGCCACCGCGGTCGCCCTCTGCCTATCCCAGATGTCTGCCGCCGCGGATACTCCGCCGTCCAGCTCGTCGGACTCTACCCATCCGGTGGTCATGCAGCAGGCGGCCAACGACGTCGGGCAAGCGAATGTCGGCTCGACCAAACCTTTCGCGCGCGCGGCCGCTGGTCCTGCAGCGCAGACTACATCGAGCAGCCTGCGACGCGAGGTCTTCGGTTTTGCGCTGGCCAGCAGCCTCAACGACCCGACCGTCGGTGATCCGACCTGGAACTTCTCGCTCCTCAGCACAGTCGCGTTCTTCGGCCTTCACATCAATGACGACGGCACCATCGCGTCGGATTCCGGATGGACGGTTTGGAATTCGAGCCAGCTCACGGACCTGCTGAGCTTGGCCCACGCGCACGGCGCCAAGGTGGTCGTCACGATCATCGAGCAGGACTTTGCGTCGGGCACGCCGCACATGTGCGCCGCCCTCGCGAACCGCGCAACGGTTGTGAGCCAGACCGTGGCGCAGGTCGCCGCAAAGGGTGTCGATGGCGTCAACGTCGACTTCGAGGGCTTGAACGGAACCTGCCCGAACAGCCAGACGGCGCGCTCGATGATGACCGACCTCGTGCGTCAGCTTCGTGTCGCGCTGCCTTCGGGCTCTTATCTCTCGGTCGACACCTACGCGAGCTCAGCGTCAGACCCGATTGGCTTCTTCGACATCCCCGGCCTCAACGCGAACGTGGACTCGTTGTTCGTGATGGCGTACGACCTCGAGTACTCCAACTACGCGCGCGCGCCCACCAACTGCGCGAGCTTCTGCCTGGGCCCGACGGCGCCACTGACAGGCTACTACTACAACTCCACCTCGACCGCGAGCCAGTACAAAGCCGTGGTGCCGGCCTCCAAGGTCATCCTCGGGGTGCCGTACTACGGCCGCAAATCGTGCGTCGCGACGCCCACCCCCAACCAGTACCCCACGAGCGC
>DASXTG010000145.1:0-3969 GCA_036505515.1 Candidatus Dormiibacterota bacterium
TACGAGCTCGGCGATGGCCGGCGCGGCCTGTCGCTTGCCATCGGCTGGTTACGCTCGAAGGAGGCCACTACCCCTTAGCTTCAATCGGGGCAGGCGGCCCGACGCTTGCGCCGGGTCGGCTAAGGCACGCCTTCCCGGACCCAGATAGCCGTCCGCCGCCCGGCTCGATCTCAGGCGACCTTGCGTTGCACCCGGTGCGCCTTCATCGTTCTCCACGGGAGGGACGGTGCGATGTATGAGCGGCCACCTGAACGAGACGACCTCGACGCGCTGCTCGACCCATTGATCCGATTCGCCCAGGAGATGCTGCGAAAGCGCGGCGCGTTCTATCCGTTCGGCGATGTGATGACCATCGACGGCGAGGTCACCCTCACCGCAGCCGATCCGGGGACCGACCACCCACCGACGGAGGAGATGATGGATCTGCTCCTGGCCGGCATGCGTACACAAGCGGCTGCGGGGCAGATTCGGGCCGCCGGCCTTTGTTACGACGTGCGCATCCGGGATCGAGATGGAAACGCGACGGATGCAATAGCAGTGTCACTCGAACACAAGGCGGGCGACACCGCACGGGTTCTCATGCCCTACTCGAAGGGGCGGTTCCGCGGACTCAAGTTCGGAGACATCGCTGCCGAGCGCGCCGAGCGTCGAGTCTTCGATGTCGAGTAACGGCTCATCCTCTGGGGTCAAGGCTGACCTACACCATGAGCGCATCGTGCGTTGTCGGCGTCGCCGAGGGGGCACCCTCCAGCGATACGGCCATGCGGCCCGCGATGGCAACCATCACACCCTATAGACGAGCACGGGCGCGAAACCGTTCTTGTCGGAGGACCCCGGTGCTTACTCGACGACGACGTTCCTGATCTCGAACGTAGCGTGCGGGGCAGCCCGTAGGACATCGAACACGAGCACCGCCTTTACGTCCTCGGTCCCTGGATACCAGCCGTGATCGTACATGTTGTCGAAAGGCGGCCGAGACAGATCAGCGGACCGGACGACGAGTCGAACGCCGTCAGGTCTGAATAGGACGTTGTCAGGCCACTGGTTCGCGAGCTCGAACGTGCCAGCGGACAAGACTCCGTTGGGGAGCACGGCGCTTCCGATCACCACCTCGTGGTGTCCCAGCCCGCCCGCGTCGATCTGGAGCGATGCGATGCGCAGCGGTTTCGCGGCCGCGAGGGCTGCGGGGTCGGGCGTGGGCATCGGCGTTTGCCCTGCGAACCCCGATTCGTAATCGCTGACTGGGCCGTTCGGCACGCTAATGACCACATGCGGCTCGTCACCCATGCAGGCCGGTTCGAATGCCGCAGAGATGCCACCGCAGAAGATCATCTGCTCCCTGTCGGGTTCACCGACGAGACCGGCCCGGACATTGAGGCCCGCGTCGGGAAGGATCGTGAGGCTCGCAACGTGATCTACAGGGACGTTCAGCCTGACTGCGACGGTCGCGAGGATCGCGTCACATCGGCGTGGCGAGTACAGCTCGAGGCACGGTCCTGAGGCATGTGTCGTTGGGTCAGGTGGCAGTTTCTGAACGGCCCGCGGGGCGCAGGCAGCGAGGGAAAGGATGAGAACGCCCAAGCCTGTGGCGACCTATACGCGTGCGTTCACGTCCGGAAGACGCCGAGGCGCTGTCTCTCGGGAATCGGGGCGCGGAGCGAGGCTACGATGGCCATCGCCAGCATCCGGCGAAAGTCCGGAGGCCCACCCAGAGCTGACAAGCCCCTGAGGAGCCCCGTCGCAGATCGATCACGCTTGGCCATCGGAATGGAATCGATTCCCACGTGTGGATCACTCGGGGAGGCTATCAAATGGTCCTGACCCTCACCGTGCCTTCCCAACGTGCAGCGTTTGCTGCGGCCGAAACCAACGCACCACGAGTTGATCGTGCCGAACGAGGCGCCGAGTTCGACGCTGGCGGAGCGCGATAGCATCGGTGGCTGACGATTCGCTGCGTGGGGAGGAAGGCAACATGCTGGCGCGACTGAGAATGGCGGTAGCGCTCACAGGTTTGTACCTCGCCGTCGGCGCGTGCACCCCAATCGGCAACACAATCCTGCCGTCCGAAAGCCTGGGCTCGTCGGGCAGTGGTTCACCCGCTTCAAACGAGAGCTCTCAGAGTCCAGTTCAGGCAAAGATCGGCTCGAGGGTCCAGGTCGGCACCGAACAGATCCACGTGGTCATGAAGGTCGAGACGTGGAAGGGCAGCACGTTTATCAAGCCGGAGAAGGGCAATGTTTTCGTCGCGGCCCTGGTCAAGATCCAAGCTCTTGAGACGACGACCTACAACCCTTTCTGGTACAAGGTTCGTGGCCCCGACGGCTTCGAGTACCAGCCCTCTATATTTGGCCGCGATCCAAAGCTCGGGTCATCGAATACGTTGCAGCCTGGCCGCACCGTCCAAGGATGGGTGACCTTCGAGGTTCCCAAGGCCGCCGCTTCGAAGCTGACGATGATCTACACGCCCGGCTTCTTCACTGAAGAGGTCGAGATCAGGCTGTACTAGCGCCGCGGCCCCGCGCCTGATCCCTGGAGAATCGCCGGGTCTGTCGCCTCTTGGCGGCCACACCATGGAAGAATCGTGGCGCCATCCGTCCCAGCTCGACCCGGCGAACTTCGGCGCTGGCAGCGAGTTCACGCTGGCAGGGCAGCAACGACAGGTCTACTTTCCCTGAGGACATCTTCATAGACGCGCTTCATTTCCTGGACGACTCTCGAGTAGAGCCATCTCCGGCGCACTTCAATGGCGGCCGCCGTCTGGAGCTTTCGACGGAGGGCCGAGTCGAGCAGCAACTGGATTACGGCACTCGCGAGTGCCCTCGGATCGTGCGCCGCGAAGAGCAGGCCGGTCACGCCATCTTCGAGGATCTCAGCCGGGCCGCCCACGTTTGCGGCGGCGATTGCGAGTCCGTAGAGCATGCCCTCTAGCACGACCATGCCAAAGGGCTCGTACCAGCTAGGGACGACGAGCACATCCGCGACGCTGTACCAGCCTGCCAACTCGCTTGCTTCCAACCAGCCAGTGAACTCGACGCCATCCGCCGTTGTCGGCAGCCAAAGGCGGGCCATGTCTTCGCCTGAGCAGCCGCGATGCCCACCGGCCAGAACGAAACGCACATGCGGCGCGGACCCGAGCACCATGGGGATAGCATCGATCAGCTCGCCAATTCCCTTGCGCTCAACGAATCGGCCGGTGAACAGGACCAGGCCAGCGTGGTCGCCTCCTCTCCGTTCCGCGGCGGCGCGTGCCTGTTTCGAATCGGCGATGCCGTTGCCCACCACCCGCACTCGACCTCGGGCGACCGGACAATAGTTGCCGATGAGGTCTCGCTCACTTCGCGTCAGGGCGACGACACGGTCGCAGGACTCGATCAGATCTGCTTGGATCTCCCACTGCCAGAGGCATTCTGGAGGCCCGTGGCCGAGGTCGTACTCGGCGCGATCAAGAGAGTGGACCGTGTAGACGATGGGCACGTATGATCGTGCCCGAATCGCTCGGGCGACGGGCCAAAGCCAAAAGGCATGCAGATGAATGAGGTCCGGCTGCCACGTCCGTACGACGTCGAGGCCGACACGCAGTGCATCGGCGTGGGACGCCTCGAACAACCACACACCCTTCGGCTCAACCCGACTCGGTTCCTCGCCAGCGGCTCCATCTGCTCTGGCCATGTCATAGCCGCCCGCCCCGCCACGACCGATGAGCAGGATCGCAACGTCGAGTCCGGCTCTCGCCGAGGCCGCCACGAGTGCGCCAACGGCCGTGCCGAGCCCGCCGTAGACGATCGGCGGGAACTCCGTCGTCACGTGGAGAATGCGCACTTTGGACGACCCCCCAGGCCGCCGAGTCGGCGGTCGTGCTCGATACGCTGGCCGCGCCGGGAGCGCGGCTCAGACGGCCTTGATCTGAATCCGGCGGAATGCCACCCGCCCGGTGTGCGTTTGCAGACCGATGAACCGGGGGGCCGCGTT
>DASXTG010000146.1:0-3583 GCA_036505515.1 Candidatus Dormiibacterota bacterium
CCTGCCGCCCGGCGGGTCATACACCCTCATCGCAAAGGCCGTCGGCACGGACGGCAAGACCAGGACCACCAAGCGGAGCTTCAAGACCTCGCCTGCTCAGACGACGATCAGCGCCGACATCTCTCCGAGCGACGGAGTCACCGTCGGAGTCGGTCAGCCGATCACCGTCGAGTTCAGCAGCCCCGTGACGAACCGGGAAGCCGTCGAGGAGCGCCTGTCGGTCGCCTCAAGCACGCCGCTCATCGGCGCCTGGCATTGGATCAGCGACACCGAGGTGCGATACCGGCCACGGGACTACTGGCCGGCGCGGACAAAGGTGGCTGTGACCGCAGCGCTCACCGGCGTGGAGGCGAGCAAGGGTGTGTGGGGGACCTCGTCAGAGATCGGCAAGTTCGAGATCGGCCGGTCGATGGTGAGCCTGGTGAATCTCAAGACGCACACGATGAAGGTGTATCAGGACGGGAAGCTGCTGCGCTCCATACCGGTGACCGGCGGCAAGCCAGGCTTCACGAGTCGCAGCGGCGTCAAGGTTGTGCTCGGCAAGGTCTACTACAAGGTCATGGACGGCACCTCTATCGGAATCCCGAAGGACTCGCCGGACTACTACCAGCTCGATGTCTACTACGCGGTCCAGGTCACCCGCAGCGGCGAGTTTGTCCACGCCGCGCCCTGGTCGACCTGGGCGCAGGGCGACACCAACGTGAGCCACGGCTGCATCGGCATGAACACAGCAAATGGCCGCTGGTTCTATGACAGGTCGATCGCCGGGGACATCATCACGACGACCGGCACGACGAAGCCGATGGAGCTGAACAACGGCTTCGGAGACTGGAATCTGTCCTGGTCCGACTGGGTCAAGGGCAGTGCACTCGTGAACTCGGCGACGACGGATGCGTCGGCCAATCACGCCGCCTCGTACAGCCGCTCTGGCCCCTGACCGCTTCGCCACGCTCCGCGACGGTAGGCGTCCGCCGTGGGTTCTCGCCGTGCGGTTTGTACTAGTGGTGGTGGCCGGCGGTGAGCTGTTGGTATTCAGCCGGAGTTGGCTTCTCGACCCTTGTGCCGAAATACCAGCGGGATAGGGCGGAGCGGACCTTGTGTACCCGGCCGTTCGGCATCGGGATTCCGTTCTCATCGACAGCGTCAGTGAGCTCCAGCGGCCGGTTCACCTCGTAAGCGGTGAGGACATAGCGCTCCTCCACCGAAACCGGCTCGTGGATCTCGATGTATTCGCCGCTGGGCAGCCTGCGGATGATTCCGCTCTCCCGGCCGTGCAGCACCTTGTCCCTGTCTCGGCGCTGCAGACCCAAGCAAATCCTCCTGGCCACGATGAACGCCACGACAGGGCCGAGGAAGAGCGCGAACCGGGTGAACCAGGTGATCGCGTAGATCGACAAATGGAGCTTGTCGGCGATGACGTCGTTTCCGCCGTTCAGCCAGAGCAAGCCGAAGAAGGTAACCCCGGCAGCGCCGATGGCTGTCCTCGTCGGCGCGTTGCGTGGCCGTTCGAGCAGGTGATGCTCGCGCTTGTCACCGGTCACCCACGACTCGATGAACGGATAGAGCGCGAGCACGGTGAAGAAGATGCCGGGGACGACGAGAGCGGGTACGAGCACGCTGAAGCTCACTGTGTGGCCCCAGGCGTTGATCTCCCATGCCGGCATGGCACGCAGGGCGCCCTCGAGCCAGCCCATGTAGAAGTCGGGCTGTGAGCCGGCGGAGATCTGCGCCGGGTGGTACGGCCCATAGAGCCAGACCGGGTTGACCTGGACCAGCCCGCCGAGAAGCGCCGAGAGGCCGAAGATGATGAGGAAGAAGCCGCCGGCCTTCGCCGTATAGATAGGCAGGAACGGAGCGCCGACGACGTTCCGGTTGGTCTTGCCGGGTCCCGGATACTGCGTGTGCTTCTGGTAGAAGACGAGCAGCAAGTGGACGGTGATCAAGGCGACCATCAGCGCGGGGATCAACAGTATGTGGATGGTGAACAGCCGCGGGATGACGAGTTGCCCGGGGAACTCACCCCCGAAGAGGAAGAACGAGGCATAGGTGCCGACAAGGGGGATGCCAAGCAGCACGCCCTCCAGGATGCGCATGCCGGTGCCAGACAGCAGGTCATCCGGGAGCGAGTAGCCGAACAGGCCCTCGAGGATGGCCAAGATGAACAGCACGTTGCCGATGAGCCAGTTGACCTCTCGCGGCTTGCGGAACGCGCCGGTGAAGAAGATCCGCAGCATGTGGATCATGATCGCGGCAACGAAGATCAGTGCGGCCCAGTGGTGGATCTGCCGCATGATCAGTCCGCCACGCACCTCGAAGCTGAGGTCGAGAGTCGACGCGTAGGCCTCCGACATCTGCACGCCTTGCAGCGGTACGTAGGAGCCGTGGTACACGACCTCGTGCATGCTGGGCTTGAAGAAGAGGGTGAGATAGGTCCCGCTGAGCAGGATCACGACGAACGACCAAAGAGCGATCTCGCCGAGCATGAAGGTCCAATGGTCGGGAAAGACCTTGCGCAGCAGCTTCCTGGCTCCCCTGGCGACGCCGAACCGGTCGTCGAGCCAGGTGCCTAGCCCGCCCGCCATCCGCTCGACGGTGCTCATCCGCGCTCCCAGAAGCTCGGGCCCACCGGTTCGGTGAAGTCACCCTTGGCCATGAGGTTACCCTCGCCGTCCGCGGTGATCTGCAGCTGCGGCAGGGCACGAGCGGCGGGCCCAAAGATCACCTTTGCGCCGTCCACCATGTCGAAGGTCGACTGGTGGCACGGGCAGAGCAGGTGATGCGATGCCTGCTCGTACAGATCGACCGGGCATCCCACATGCGGACAGATCCGGGAGAAGGCGAAGATCCCCTGGTATCCCCAGTCGAGCTGACGCTGGCTCTTGACTTCGCTCGGGTCCAGGCGGATCAGGAAGATCGAGGCCTTGGCTAGCCGGTTCGGATCCTCGACCCCCAGCGGATGCGCTGCGACCAGGGTGCCGATATGCATGTCGCTGGCCTTGACCTGCTCGTTGGTGTTCTCATACACAATTCGCTGCTCGATGGCCCAGGCCGTGTGCCGCAGCTTCTTTTCAGGCAGTGGTCCAAGGTCGCGAAGCAAGACGAGCGGGGCTGTCAGCAGCCCGCCGAGCGCGGCGAGCAAGCTGCCGCCGATGAGGAATGGCCGGCGGCCGATACCGGTTTCCTCGATGCCTTGCCGGAATGCGGCGGCGCCTTCCTCGCGCTTGGGCTCAGGCGAGCGCAGCGGATGCCGCGGCTCCACGAGCTCGACAGCGGTCATCGTCTTGCGCGCCCAGTGGATGAGTCCGACGCCGACCAACGCGAGCGCCCCGCCGATCGTGACGCCGAAGAGGGCGTTCTGCGCCCCGATCTTGCCAATCAGCGGGAGAGAGATCATCTGGTCCATGTCGACGGCGACGAAGCTCACGATGAACCCGATCAGGAGCAGCGTCGCCAAGCCGAACATGCCGGCGACCTGGCGGTCGGCGCGACGGGCCGCGCGTGGGTCGACATCGGTGCGTCGTGGTTCGTGATGCGGGGGCCCTGGGTTGGGGAAGGGGTCGTCGTAGGTCCGGGCGACCGTGCT
>DASXTG010000147.1:0-4434 GCA_036505515.1 Candidatus Dormiibacterota bacterium
CTGAGCTACTTTGGCAAGGAGGGCAGGCGCGATCACAGCATCGTCGCCGACATCCTCGATCGGCTTTCGCTTCAGCACCTCGCCGCGCGACCGCTCGATCATTTGAGCGGTGGTGAGCGCCAGCGAGCGGCAATCGCTCGAGCACTGGCGCAGCAGGCCCCAATCCTGCTCATCGACGAACCGACAAGCTCGCTCGATGTTGGGCGGCAGCAAGAGGTGCTCGAGCTTATCGACGCGCTCCGCACCGAGCAAGGATTGACGGTCATCGCCGCGATGCACGAGCTCACCCTCGCCGGCCAGTACGCCGATCGCCTTGCGCTTCTGGTCGCGGGCCGGTTGGTCTCCGTCGGAGCCCCGGCCGAGGTCCTGACCGAACCGGCGATCGCCGACCATTACCGGGCGCAGGTCAGGGTGCTGGAGATGAATGGCGCGGGGAGAGCCGTGGTGCCGATCCGAAGCCGCACGCCTGTATCGGCGACCGAGGCGGGGCCGTGAAGTCAAGGGCTGTCCCCACGACCGGCCCGGCACGCGCCACGAAGAAGGCGCCGTCGATCGTGATGGTGAACACCGGGGACGGCAAGGGCAAATCCACGGCCGCCTTCGGTACCGCGATGCGGGCAGTGGCCCGCGGCTGGAAGGTGTGCGTGATCCAGTTCCTGAAGTCGGAGAAATGGAAGGTCGGCGAGCAGAAATCGGCGATCAGCCTCGGCGTCGAGTGGTGGACGATCGGCGACGGTTTCACCTGGGACTCGAAGAACATGGAGCGCACCGAGGCCATCGCGCGCGAGGCCTGGGAGGTGAGCAAAGGGAAGATCCGCTCAGGCGACTATGGACTGGTCGTCCTCGACGAGATCACGTATCCGATGAACTGGGGCTGGATCTCCACCGCCGAGGTCATCGAGGTGATCCGCGCGCGACCGCCATCGGTCAATGTGATCGCCACCGGGCGCGACGCCCCGACCGAGCTGGTCGAGCTCGCCGACACCGTGACCGAGATGCGCAAGCAGAAGCACGCCTTTGATCGCGGGGTGCGGGCGATCCGGGGCATCGACTTCTGATGCCGGTCGTCCTGCTGCTCGGGGGTGCGCGCAGCGGCAAATCGGACATGGCCACGCGTCTTGCGTTGGAGTCCGGCGCGCCCGTCACGATCATCGCCACCGCCGAGGCTCGCGACGCCGAGATGGCCGAGCGCATCCGGCTGCACCGAGAGGCGCGGCCGGCGGCATGGCGGACGATCGAGGCGCCCATCGACCTTCTCGGCGCGGTGAGATCGGCCTCTCCTGGTGACTTCCTGGTCGTCGACTGCTTGACCCTGTGGGTCGCGAATCTCCTCGAGCAGGGCGCCGCCGCAGCCGACGTCGAGCTCGCCGCGGACCAGGTCGTGGCCGAGCTCGAGGCACGACGGGGCGTGGTCGTCACCAATGAAGTCGGGCTCGGGATCGTGCCGGCGAATGAGCTGGCACGCCGCTTCCGGGACGTGCTCGGCGCCGTCAACGCCAGGTTTGCCGCGGGCGTCGAACGGGCCCTGCTGTTGGTCGCCGGTCGGGCGGTCGAGCTCGCTTCTACCGCTTCTTGAACCTGGTGAGCATCCGGTCCGTGCGCTCCGCGATGGCCTTTCTCACCGTCATCCCGGTCGCGTCCGCAAAGGGAGAGCCCGGCGAGCGGCTCGGGCGCGCCTACTTTCCCTTGATCGGCGCCCTGGTCGGCCTCGTGGCGGGCGGTGCGTTCGTGGCTGTGCAGGCGATCGCGACACCGCTGGTGGCGGCCGTCGCGGCGACCGCAACCCTCGCTCTGCTCACAGGAGGACTGCACCTCGACGGCCTCGCGGACGCGGCTGACGGGCTGCTGGGAGGCGGTGACGTGGCTCGCCGCCTGGAGGTGATGCGCGACCCCCGCGTCGGTTCGTTCGGCGCCACCGCGATCGTGCTCGTCCTGGTGGGCGACGTGGCCGCCCTCAGCGCGCTGTCGCCGGCCGTCGCGGTGGTGGCGCTGGTGGTAGCGGGCGCGCTCTCCCGCTGGGCGATGCTGGCGATGGTGACGCTGATGCCTTACGTGCGGGACAGCGGGCTCGGCACCGCCGCCTGGGGATCCCATCGAAAGTTCGACCTGGTCCTCGGGACTGCCCTGGCCGCGATCGCATGCCTGCTGGACTGGCGCCGGGCCCTGGTTGCGGCTCTACTGGTCTCGCTCGCCGCGCTGGTCGTGGCCGCTTTGGCGCGACGCCGGATCGGCGGCGCGACCGGTGACGTCTACGGGGCGACAGCAGAGATATGCCAGCTCGCGGCGCTGACGGCGTTCGTGTTCCACGTCTGACTCCATCAGTGGCCGCCCGTCAGCCGCAGGTAGCCGTCCCGCCTGGTGGCGGGCATGGCGAAATCGAATCGGTCGATCGCGAGCGCAAGCTCGATGTCGGTAGCGGGAAAGCCCGGCCAGGTCCCGCTCATGTGCATGTGGTACCGCTCGCTTGCGCGCAGCGGCGCTAGCAGCGATACGACGTCTTCACGACCACCGCGCAGCAGCGCCTCCAGGTACTTCGCGCATGCGTGGTCCTCGGGAAAGTCCGCCGAGGCAATCAGCGTGACGACGTGAGGGCGTCTTAACAGGCAGGCTTGCGCCGTCGCCCCCGCCACGACGAAGCTGGCCGCGAATATGCCCTCGGTCGTGGTCACGGCTGCCATCGCCGGAGTGCCCGCGCTGGATCTTTGGATGAGCGTCCGGCCACGCACGTCTGCGGCCTGGATCTGCGTGGGCGAGTTGCTGATCGCGATGCCAGGCACCGGAAGGCCGTCGACCTCCGCGCAGACCACTGCCCCTGGAATCTTCTGCGCGACCGCCAACGCCTCCTCGACGGTGGAGACGAGGAGGCATTCGCGCGCACCGCCAGCCAGCGCGTATGCGCTGACGGTGAACGACCGGAGGACGTCGACGACGATGACGACGCCGCGCGCGCTCCGCGCACCTTCGACACCGGTCGCGTGGATGATTTCCACGCGATGATGTTGACGCCTCAACAGCGGGAGCCGGGCATGATATGCCGCGAACGTGTCATCTGCTGGATCGGGTGCGTCGCATCGCGCGTTTGGTTTCGAGCAGATCGCCGATTGCGGAACGATGCGCGTGGTCGGATTGCGGCTGGAGCCGGGTCAGAAGGTTCCCGAGCACCGCAATGCAATTCCGGTCGCCCTGATCGTCACCGAGGGCAGGCTTCAATTTGGCGACGGATCGACCCAAAGCGAGGTTGGCGTGGGCGAGATGCTCCTCATCAATCCGGGCGAACGTCACACGTATCGCGCCGACGTCGAGACCTCCGCCTACCTGGTCTATGCCGGACTTCCCGGCGTGCGGAGCCGGACGTGGAGCCTGCGCACCAGGCGCTGAGCCACCGACCTCAAACCTGGGGCTAGGGCGCGTTCCACATCGCGATCACGCGGCCGTGGTCGGCATCGCGCAGCAGGCTGAGCGTGGCGACGTCAAGCTGCAGCCCCGTGGCGACGGTGATGTCAAGCCGCAGCCAGGCGACGGCCACGGCGCGAAGGATGTGCCCATGCGCGAAGACCAGGACACGGCTGCCGGCGGTGGTGGCGACGCGGATGAATTCAAGGGCTCGTGCGTAGACCTGGGCGGGGGTCTCACCGCCCGGGCATCCGTCCCTGTACAGCTCCCAGCCTGGACGTGACTCCTGAATGACCTTCGAGGTCAGGCCCTCGTATTCCCCGTAGTCGAACTCGCGGAGAAGCGGGGTGATGTGAGGATCCGTGCAGCCCGCGATCTCCGCTGTGTGGCGCGCGCGGCGCATCGGGCTCGAGAAGGTGGCGTCGAACTCGATGTCGGCCAGGCGCGTCCGCAGGGAAACTGCCTCGGCTTCGCCCTTGGCGGTCAGCGGGATATCGGTGCGCCCGGTGTGCCTGCCGTTGAGACTCCACTCGGTCTCGCCGTGCCGAGCGAGGTAGATCTCGACCGTCAGGCGGGCTTGCCCATCATCTCCGGCCGGCCGGACCGAAGCGAGCGGCTGGCGCTCTCGATCACGGCTCCCGCCCGCACGCGCTGGCCAGGCCGGATGCAGACCAGGCCGACGGCTGCGTGCCCGCCCTGCTGCTTGAGCGCCTCGTTGACCGCGGAAAGGACGCGGTTTGCGGCGTGGGCGGTGCCGGCGACGTCGGTGTCGGGGAGGATCGCGAGAAGCTGAGGAGGTGTGCGGCCAAGAACGCCCGGCGTGTCGACATCGCGCACGGTACCGGCGAGGGCGGCCGCCATCGACTTGAGGGCCTCGTCGTTGGCGCCAGCGCTGTTGGCCTCGACCAAGAGCACCCCGAGGTTGCGCTGGTAGCGATGGGCGCGCGCCAGCTCGTCTTCGAGCACGGGGCGTACAAAGCGGTCGTTGAAGAGCCCGGTCGTGCGGTCGACGATGTGGAGCGGCTCGGCCTGCGGATCGTC